>NZ_JAGQDD010000008.1:0-221053 GCF_018069845.1 Ideonella alba | reverse complement strand
TCGTTGACCGGGTCGACGGTGATGTCCACCGTGGCGATGGCGGTGCCGCCGTGGCCGTCGTCGACGATCACGGTGAAGCTGTCGCCTCCGTTGTAGTCGGGCCCGGGGGTGTAGGTCCAGGTGCCGTCGGCGTGCACGACCACGCTGCCGTGGGTGGGTGCATCGTCCAGGCGGAAGGTGAGGGCGTCACCGTCCTTGTCCGAGCCCTTGACCTGGCCGCTGACGGGCGTGTCCTCGGGCGTGCGCTCGGCGTAGTGGCCGGTGGCGGGGTCGTAGCTGGGGTCGGGGTCCGGACCCACCTGCGGCGGGTCGTTGACCGGGTCGACGGTGATGTCCACCGTGGCGATGGCGGTGCCGCCGTGGCCGTCGTCGACGATCACGGTGAACGAGTCGTGACCGTTGTAGTCGGCGCCCGGCGTGTAGGTCCAGGTGCCATCGGGCTTGACGACGACGCTGCCGTGGGTAGGCGCATCGTCGAGCCGGAAGCTCAGCGTGTCGCCGTCGACATCGGTGGCCTTGACCTGGCCGGCCACCGGGGTGTCTTCCGGCGTGCGGGCGCTGTAGTGGCCGGTGTCGGGGTCGACGTTGGGGTCGGTGACCGGGGTGCCGTCATCGCCAGGCTGGGTGCCGGGCACGGGCGGGTCGTTGACCGGTGTGACCGTGATCGTGATCGTCGAGCCGATGGTCTGGCCCTGGTCATCGACCACGGTGTAGGGCACGGTGATCTGACCGTGGAAGTCGGGCGCCGGCTTGAAACTCAGCGTCCCGTCGGGGTTCAGCGACAGCGTGCCCTGCGGCAGCACCAGCGGGTTGCCCACGCTGATCGGCTGGCCGCCCACCGTGGTCACGGTGAGCACGCCGCCCTGGGTGCCGGTGTCGTTGACGCGCGGGTCGAAGCTGACCGAGCCGTCTTCTGCCACGCTGACCGAGTCCGGCGCCGCCGCAGCCGCCGCCAGGTCGGGCCCCTTTTCCTCGTCGCGCACGGTGATGGTGGGGCTGCTCAGCGGGCTCAGTTCCAGCCCGGCCGGGGTCACCGATTCGGCCACGCGGTCGACCCGCAGGCCGGCCTGCAGCGCATCGCCATCGCCCGCCGCGGGGTTGCTGTCCGGGTCGCCGGTCTCCAGGGCCTTGATCGCCTTGTCGGCGTTGCCTGCAGACGCCTTGGCGGCGGCGGCATGGGTGGCGGCGCGCGCGGCCGGCAGATCGGCCTTGGCGATCACGTCCACCGTCTTGGCGGCCCGCCCCGGGGCCTCATGCGTCCGGGCAGCGGCTTCGCCGCCCGGTGCGGCGCCGGCCGCGGCGGCCTGCACCGGCGTGGCCAGCTTGGCCGGCAGCGGGGCGCCCAGGGCGACCTGGATCGCCTTGTGGACGACCGCGGACGACTTCAGGGCGTGGACGGGGGTGGGGGCGGCGGGCTTGGCGTTGTCGGGCATGAGCGGGGCTCCAGGGTCGGTGGACGCCAGCGGCCGAGGGTGATCGGCGCGCCGGACGCGCGTGGCGTGATCCAGCCGGCTCGCCGAAGCGATCCGACCGACCAGGCCGATCCGAGACCGTGGAGCAGGGCGGCTCAGCCGCCGACGCGTGTGCGTCGGCAGACCAAGTCGTCCAGGGGGGCGCCGTCAGGCGCTGGACACCCGCCGCCCACGGTGAGCGGCATGCCTGGTGTCCGTCTTATCGTTCGCGCAGTGCGTAAGCTTTAGCCTTGATGATCGGCTTGAGCAGGTAAGACAGCACGGTCTTGCGACCGGTCAGGATGTCCACCTCGGCGGTCATCCCGGGCAGCACCGGCAGCTTGTCGCCAAAATTGGGCTGCTGGGTGCGCACGCGCACGACGTAGAAGGCATTGCCTTTCTCGTCGACTTCGGTGTCGGGGCTGATGTTCTCGACCGTGGCTTCCAGACTGCCGTAGATCGAGAAATCGTAGGCGGTGAACTTGACGTTGGCCTTCTGGCCGGGCACCAGGAAGGCGATGTCGCGGGGCAGGACCCGTGCCTCCAGCACCAGGGTGTCGTCCAGCGGCACGATCTCCACGATGTCCTTGCCGGGCTGGACCACGCCACCCACGGTGTTGGCCATCAAACGCTGCACGCGGCCGCGCACCGGTGACTTGACCTGGGTCTTGTCCACCTTGTCGTCCAGCGCCACCTTGCCCTCGTTGAGCGCGTTGAGCTTGCCCAGTGCCTCGGAGAGCTCCTTGCGGGCCTCGTTGCGGAACTGCAGCTCGGTCTCCTGGACCTTGCGGTTGGCTTCGCCGATCGCGGCCTGGGCACGTGCGATCTGCGCGGCGGCGCCCTCGGCGTCGCCACGGTTGCGGGTCACGTCGCGCTCCAGGCGCAGCACGTCGACTTGCGAGACCGCGCCCGTGGCCAGCAGCGGCCGGGTCTGGTTGAGTTCCTGCTGCGCCAGCTCCAGGCCGCGGATCGCGGCCGAGCGACGTGCCTGGGCCTCGGACAGCTCCTGCTGGCGCTGCATCACCTGCTGGCGGCTGATCGACACCAGCGTGGAGAGCTCACTCATGCGCGACTCGTACAGGCGACGCTCTTCCTCGATGATGTGCTCGTCCTCGGCGTCCTTGCCGGAGGGCGGCTTGAAGGTCGACCCCTCCGCCTGCGCACGCAGCCGGGCCACACGCACCTGCAGCGCAAAGCCCTGGGCGTTGGCCTCGCGCACGCCCGAGGTGGCGCGGGTTCCATCAATGCGCAGCAGCAGCTGGCCGGCGTCGACCACGTCGCCCTCGCGCACCTTGATCTCGGAGACCACGCCGCCGTCGAGCGCCTGCAGCACCTGCAACTGGCTGGAGGGCACGACCTTGCCGTCGCCGCGGGTCACTTCGTCGACCTGGGCGAAGGCGGCCCAGGCCAGCAGCACCGCCAGCGTGATGGCGGTGACGCGCACCAGGTGCTGGGCGCGGGCCGTGGACTGGCGCGACATCACGCCCTCGACCGTGCGCTCGAAGGCGTCCATGCCCGGCATCACCGCCGTGCCAGCCGGTGGCGGCAGGACGATCTGCTTGAGCGCGCTCCAGACCTGTCCCGGCTTGCGCTGGGCGGCCGCGGGCTTGGCGGGCGGCGCCATCGTGACCGAGGGGGCTGCGGGGGCCGCGGGCGCTGCGACCGGCGGTTGGGTGCCTGCGGGCACCGAGGCGTTGTCTTGCTCGCTCATGCTCATGCCGCCCTCGCGATGCGGCCGCTTTGCAGCGCTTCCATGATGCGGTCGCGCGGGCCGTCGGCCACCACGCGTCCGCCATCGACCACGATGACCCGGCTGACCAGCGACAGCAGCGAGGTCCGGTGGGTCACCAGCACCACGGTCTTCTCGCGGGTGAACTCACCCAGGCGCTGGGTGATCTGGGCCTCGGTGGAGAAGTCCATTGCGCTGGTCGGCTCGTCCAGCAGCAGCACCGGCGAGTTGTGCAGCGCGGCGCGGGCCAGGCCCACGCCCTGGCGCTGACCGCCGGAGAGGTACTCGCCGCGCTCGCCCACGTTGAGGTCGAAGCCGTGCGGATGGCGGTTGATGAACTCGCCCAGGCCGGCCAGTTCAGCGGCCGCGACGATCGAGCCGTCATCCGCATAAGGCAGGCCGAAGGTGATGTTGTCGCGCAGCGAGCCGAAGAACAGCATCACGTCCTGCGACACGCAGCCCACATTGCGGCGCAGGTCGGCGGGGTCGAGCTGGCGCAGGTCGATGCCGTCGATCAGCACCGCGCCCTCGGTGGGCTGGTACAGGCCCATCAGCAGGCGCTGCAGCGTGGACTTGCCCGAGCCCACTTTGCCGATCACCGCCACCCGTTCGCCGGGCTGGACCTTGAAGCTGATCTTGTCCAGCGCCTTGTCGTCGCGGCCGGGGTAGGCAAAGGACACGCCGCGGAACTCGATCTCGCCGCGCAGCTTGGCGCGGTGGATGTAGGCCTTGCCGGCCGGACGCTCGACCGGGTTCTTCATGATCTCGTCCAGGCCGGTCAGCGCGGTGCGCGCGCCCTGGTACTGCATCAGCAGCGCGACGATCTGGCCGGCGGGCATCAGCGCGCGGCTGGCCAGCATCGACGAGGCGATCAGGCCGCCCATCGTCAGCATGCGGTTGCCGATCAGGTAGACACCGATGACCACGGTGGTCACCGTCACCAGCTGCAGCACGAAGTTGGTCAGGTAGCCGGCGCCCTGCGACAGGCCGCGCATGCGCACCGAGGTGCTGGCCAGGAAGACGTTGGTCTTCTCCCAGCGCGACTGGATCACGCCCTCGGCGCCCTGCGCCTTGATGGTCTCGATGCCGGTGAGCGCCTCCACCAGCGTGGCGTTGCGCATCGCCGAGGCACGGTAGGTGGATTCCGACAGCCGCTGCAGCTTGTCCTGCAGCAGCCAGCCGGCGCCCATCACCGCGGCAAAGCCCACCACCACGGGAATGGCCAGCCAGGGCGAGATGACGATGATGACCAGCAGGAACAGCGCGGCGAAGGGCAGGTCGATCAGCGCGGTCACGGTGGACGAGGCGATGACGTCGCGCACCGTCTCGAAGCCGCGCAGGTTGGAGGCGAAGGAGCCCACCGACTGCGGCCGCTTCTCCAGGCGCATGCCCAGTACCTGTTCCATCAGGCGGGCGCTGAGCTCCACGTCGATGCGGGCGCTGGCCTCATCGACGAAATGGCTGCGCAGCTTGCGCAGCAGCAGGTCGGCCAGCAGCACGATCACCACGCCGACCGCCAGCGTCCACAGCGTTTCATAGGCGGCGTTGGGCACCACGCGGTCGTAGACGTTCATCGTGAACATCGGCAGCGCCAGCGCCAGCACGTTGACCAGGCCGGCGGCCAGCAGGATGTCGCGGTAGACGTGGCGCTGACCCAGCAGCGCCGACCAGAACCAGTGGCCCTTGGCGCGCTCATGCACCTCGGGCGCGCGCTCGTCGAAGCGGAAATGCGGCCGCACATACAGCACCAGGCCGCGGTAGCGCGCTTCCAGCTGCTCGGTGCTGAGCTGCACCGCACCCTGGCCGGTTTCCGGCAGCAGCACCCGGGCCTCGCCGGCCTCGGTCCAGCCCAGCAGCACGCAGCTCTTGTCGTCCTGCAGCAGCAGGATGGCGGGCAGCGCGGCGGCGTCAATGGCCTGCACCTGCTGGCGCTCCAGCCGGGTGTACATGCCGGCCCGGGCGGCGGCCCGCTCGGCCAGGTCCAGCGACAGGCGGCCCTGGTTGTTCAGCGGCAGGCCGGCGCTGAGCGAGGCACGGGTGGCACCGTGGCCATGCAGGCGGCAGATCTCGACCAGGCAGTCGAGCAGCGGGTCTGGCGTCAGCAGATCCTCGCGCTGGCCCGGCGGCGGCAGTCGACCGCTGACCACGCGCGTGGCAGCCACCGCCGGGGCGGGGGCCGGGGCGGCTGGCGTGGGGGTGGGCGCGGGTGTCCCGGGAGCGGGCATGGTCGGCTCGGGCGGCGAAGAGGTCGTCATCAGGCGATATCGGAGGAATGGACGCCGAATTGACCCCGACGTCGGTCGTCGAAGAATCGGGTCAAGGTTTCCCGCACGGTGCGGAAGGCCAGTTCATCCCAGGGCACCTCGTCCTCGCGGAAAAGGCGGGCCTCCAGGGTCTCGGGACCGGGGTCCAGGTGGGTGTCGAGCATGCGGGCGCGGTAGAACAGGTGGACCTGACCCACGCGCACCACATTGAGCACGGTGAACAGGCCGTCCAGCTCGACGTGGGCGCCGGCCTCCTCGACCGTTTCGCGCAGCGCGCCCTCGGCGGTGCTTTCACCCAGTTCCATGAAGCCCGCCGGCAGCGTCCACAGGCCGTGGCGCGGCTCGATGGCGCGGCGGCACAGCAGCACCTGCTCGCCCCAGACCGGGACGGTGCCGACCACGTTCAGCGGGTTCTCGTAGTGGATCAGGGCGCAGGCGCTGCAGACGGCGCGCGGCCGGTTGTCGTCGGCCGGCACCTGGTACTGGGTGGGCGCGCCGCAGGCGCGGCAATGCTGGATGGTTCGGGCTGCCCACATGTCACTGAGTGTAGCGGCCCGCATGGCATCATCGACGGCTGCACAGCCCTCGTCAGTGAGAGAACCCGCCCATGGATGTCATTTTTCCGCCGGCCCCACCGGTCATCGTGCCCACCATCGACGGCCGGGGTTTTCCGGTGCACCGCATCTACTGCGTCGGGCGCAACTACGTGGACCACGCGATCGAGATGGGGGCCACCGGCCGTGAGCCCCCGTTCTTCTTCATGAAACCGGCCGACGCCGTGGTGCCGGTCGCGGCGGGCCAGACAGGCCACATCCCGTACCCGTCGCAGACGAAGAACCTGCACCACGAGGCCGAACTGGTGGTGGCCATCGGCACCGGTGGCACCGATATCCCGGTGGAGCAGGCCGTGCGCCACATCTTCGGCTACGCCTGTGGCCTGGACATGACCCGCCGCGACCTGCAAAACGAGATGAAGAAGCAGGGCCGCCCCTGGGACATCGGCAAGTCCTATGACCAGTCCGCGCCGATCGGCCCGATCCACCCGATCAGCGCCACCGGCGAGTTGCTGACCGGTGCAATCAGCCTGAGCGTCAACGGCCAGGTGCGCCAGCAGGCCGATGTCTCGCAGCTGATCTGGAGCGTGGCCGAGACCATCTCCGTGCTGAGCCAGGCCTGGGCCTTGCAGCCGGGCGACCTGATCTACACCGGCACGCCCGCTGGCGTGGGGGCGGTGGTCTCGGGCGACCGCATGGACATGCAGATCGACGGCCTGGGCGGGCTGTCGGTGGTGGTGGACTGACACGGAGGCGCGGCGACCATGGCGATCGAGCTGTTCAACTACTTCCGCTCGTCGGCGTCCTACCGCGTGCGCATCGCGCTGGCGCTCAAGGGCCTGCCCTTCGACTACCGTGCGGTGCACCTGCAGAAGAACGAGCAGACGGCCGAGTCCTACGCCGCCGTGTCCGCGGCCCGGCTGGTGCCGCTGCTGCACGACGGTGACGCCTGGGTGCACCAGTCGATGGCCATCATCGAGTACCTCGACGAGACCCACCCCGAGCCACCGCTGCTGCCCGCCCATCCGCTGGACCGCGCCCGGGTGCGCGCGCTGGCGCAGGACATCGCCTGCGAGATCCATCCGCTGAACAACCTGCGCGTGCTGCGCTACCTGGTGCAGTCCATGGGCGTCAGCGAGGACGACAAGAACCGCTGGTACCGCCACTGGGTCGAGACCGGCCTGGAGACCGTCGAGCGGCAACTGGTGGCCCGTCCGGGTCGCTTCTGCCACGGCGACACGCCGACGCTGGCCGACTGCCTGCTGGTGCCGCAGATCTTCAACGCGCAGCGCTTTGACTGCCGCCTGGACCACGTGCCCCAGGTGATGCGGGTCTTCGAGGCCTGCATGGCGCTCGATGCCTTCGAATCCACCCGTCCCGAGAAGTGCCCGGATGCGGCCTGAGGACTGGCTGCGGGCTGACGGGTTGCCGGCCGGGGTGGCCGGGGGCATGTCCACGCGGGCCGGTGGGGTCAGCCTGGCCCCGTTCGACGCGCTGAACCTGCGGCCCTCTGGGCTGCGCGCCGATGCGGTGGACGACCCGCTGGCCATTGCCGAGAACCAGCGCCGCTGGGCGGCCGTCATGGCTCCCGCGCGGCCGGTCTGGCTGGATCAGGTGCATGGCGCGCGCGTCGTGCGCCTGGGGCTGGCAGACCTGAACGAGGCCAGCGGTCCCTTTCACCAGGCCGATGCGGCGGTCACCACCGTGCGCGGCGTGGCCTGCACCGTGCTGGTGGCCGATTGCCTGCCGGTGCTGCTGGCCGATGTCCGGGGCGTCGCCGTGGGTGCCGCGCATGCGGGATGGCGTGGACTGGCTGGCGGTGTGCTGGAGGCCACGGTGGCTGAACTGTGCGACGCGGCCGATTGCGCCCCGGCCGCGCTGCAGGCCTGGCTGGGCGCCTGCATCGGCCCGACGGCCTTCGAGGTGGGCGAGGACGTGCGCGCCGCTTTCGGTGCCTCGGCGCAGGCCCACTTCCGCCCCACCGGCGAGGCCGGGAAATGGTGGGCCGACCTGCCGGCGCTGGCCCGCCAGCGGCTGGCGGCGGTGGGCGTGAGCCAGGTCAGCGGCGGACGCTGGTGCACGGTCAGCGACCGGTCACGCTTCTTCTCGTTCCGGCGGGACCGGGTCACCGGTCGCCACGCGGCCTCGGTCTGGCTCGCCTGAGCGGGCGTTTTCAGCCGGCGCTTCGGCGGCCTGCCGCGCGCGCCGCCGCAAGGGTGTGCCCAGGATGTACAGCAGGATCCACAGCGGCAGCACCCCGTAGCCCAGCAGGATGAACAGTGCGCCAAGCAGGCTGCCGCGGGGCGCCGTGGCTTCCGCGGCGGCCATCATCACGACAACGAACCCCCAGGCGATGGCGACGATGTGCATTTCGAATTATGAAAAGTAGAATCAAATGGTGGAAAATTCAGTCATCATGGGGTAAGCTTGCGCCCGAAGAATGCTGCCACACACCACAGGCCGATCAGGCCACATGATCGAGGAGACACGCGCGTGAAGATGCCGGCCATGCCCACCCTGGACGCCTTCGGTCCGCAAGCCCAGCAGTCGGCCGACGCCTTCGGCGCTGCCATCGGCGGACTGATGAAGTCGATGGGCGCGCTGAACCTGCCCGGCGACGCGCTCGCCAAGCTGCAGGCCGACTACCTGAAGGAAGCCACGCTGATCTGGAACGGCACGCTGCAGTCGATGCAGGGTGGCGAGGCCGCCGCTGCTGCGCCGATCAAGGACCGCCGCTTCTCGTCCAAGGACTGGAGCGCCACCCCGGCCAGCGCCTTCAGCGCCCAGATGTACCTGCTCAACGCCCGCACGCTGATGCAGATGGCCGAGAGCGTGCAGGGCGATGCCAAGACCAAGGGCCGGATCCGCTTCGCGGTGCAGCAGTGGGTCGACGCGATGAGCCCCAGCAACTTCCTGGCGCTCAACCCCGAGGCCCAGCGCAAGGCGCTGGAAAGCCGCGGCGAGAGCATCTCCAAGGGCGTGCAGCAACTGGTGCACGACCTGCAGCAGGGCCATGTCTCGCAAACCGACGAGAGCCTGTTCGAGGTCGGCCGCAACGTGGCCACCACCGAAGGCGCGGTGGTCTTCGAGAACGAGTTCTTCCAGCTGATCGAGTACAAGCCGCTGACCGCCAAGGTCTACGAGCGGCCGATGCTGTTCGTGCCGCCGTGCATCAACAAGTACTACATCCTGGACCTGCAGCCCGAGAACTCGCTGATCCGCTATACCGTGCAGCAGGGCCACCGGGTGTTCGTGGTCAGCTGGCGCAACCCGGATGACTCGATGGCCGCCAAGACCTGGGACGACTACATCGAGCACGGCCCGATCGCCGCCATCCACACGGTCCAGGCGATCACCGGCGCCAAGACCATCGACACGCTGGGCTTCTGCGTCGGCGGCACCATCCTGTCCACCGCGCTGGCGGTGCTGGCGGCGCGCGGCGAGCAGCCGGCCGAGTCGGTCACGCTGCTGACCACCTTCGTCGATTTCGCCGACACCGGCATCCTCGACCTCTTCGTCGACGAGCCGATGTGCCAGATGCGCGAGATGACCATCGGCGAGCGCGCGCCGCAGGGCCCCGGCCTGCTCAAGGGCCAGGAGCTGGCCACCACCTTCAGCTTCCTGCGTCCGAACGACCTGGTCTGGAACTACGTGGTGGGCAACTACCTGAAGGGCGAGACCCCGCCGCCCTTCGACCTGCTGTACTGGAACAGCGACTCGACCAACCTGCCGGGCCCGATGTACTGCTGGTACCTGCGCAACACCTACCTCGAGAACAAGCTCAAGGTGCCGGGTGCGCTGACCACCTGCGGCGAGAAGGTCGACCTGGGCGCGATCAAGGCGCCGGTCTACCTGTATGCCTCGCGCGAGGACCACATCGTCCCCTGGACCGGCGCCTATGCCTCCACCCAGGTGTTCAAGGGCAAGAAGCGCTTCATGCTGGGCGCCTCCGGCCACATCGCCGGGGTGATCAACCCGCCGGCGGCCGGCAAGCGCAGCCACTGGGTGAACGACAAGCTGCCCGAGACCGCCGAGGCCTGGCTGGCCGGCGCCAAGGAAATGCCCGGCAGCTGGTGGACCGACTGGGCGCAGTGGCTGGGCAGCCATGCCGGCAAGCAGGTGGCCGCGCCCAAGTCCTACGGCAACGCCAGGTTCAAGGCCATCGAGCCGGCGCCGGGCCGCTACGTCAAGCAAAAGGCCTGAGTCGGCCGAGCCCGCAACGCATTCATACTTCACGGCCTGACCGTGGCCATTTCCTGAGGAGACTTTCATGACCGACATCGTCATCGTTGCCGCCGCCCGCACCGCCGTGGGCAAGTTCGGCGGTTCCCTGGCCGGCGTCGCCGCCCCTGAGCTGGGTGCTGCGGTGATCCAGGGCCTGCTGGCCCGCACCGGCCTGGCCGGCGAGCAGATCGGCGAGGTCATCCTGGGCCAGGTGCTGACCGCCGGCTCGGGCCAGAACCCGGCGCGCCAGTCGGTGATCAAGTCGGGCCTGCCCAACGCGGTGCCGGCGATGACCATCAACAAGGTCTGCGGCTCGGGCCTGAAGGCGGTGATGCTGGCCGCGCAGGCCATCCGCGACGGCGACAGCGAGATCATCATCGCCGGCGGCCAGGAGAACATGAGTGCCTCGCCCCACGTGCTGATGAACAGCCGCAATGGCGCCCGCATGGGCGACACCAAGCTGGTCGACACCATGATCAACGACGGCCTGTTCGATGTGTACAACAAGTACCACATGGGCATCACCGCCGAGAACGTGGCCAAGCAGTACGGCATCAGCCGCGAGGCCCAGGACGAACTGGCCCTGGCCAGCCAGCGCAAGGCCGCTGCCGCCCAGGACGCCGGCAAGTTCAAGGACGAGATCGTCGGCATCAGCATCCCCCAGCGCAAGGGTGATCCGGTGGTCTTCGACGCCGACGAGTTCCTGAACCGCAAGACCAGCCTGGAAGGCCTGGCCGGCCTGCGCCCCGCCTTCGACAAGGCCGGCTCGGTGACCGCCGGCAATGCCTCGGGCATCAACGACGGCGCCGCCGCGGTGATGGTGATGAGCGCCGCCAAGGCCGCCGCGCTGGGTCTGAAGCCGCTGGCCCGCATCGCCAGCTACGCCAGCGCCGGTCTGGACCCGGCCATCATGGGCATGGGCCCGGTGCCGGCCGCCCGCAAGGCGCTGGAGCGCGCCGGCTGGAAGGCCGCCGACCTGGACCTGCTGGAAATCAATGAAGCCTTCGCGGCCCAGGCCTGCGCGGTGCACAAGGAAATGGGCTGGGACACCGACAAAGTCAACGTCAATGGCGGCGCGATCGCCATCGGCCACCCGATCGGCGCCTCCGGCTGCCGCATCCTGGTCACGCTGCTGCACGAGATGCAGCGCCGTGACGCCAAGAAGGGCATCGCCTCGCTGTGCATCGGCGGTGGCATGGGTGTGGCGCTGACCGTCGAGCGCTGATCCCTGGTCACCACGCGCGGGTTGACCCGGGCGTGGATGTGCATGAGCGGGTGAGTACGGACCCGCGACTTCCCGGTCGGGGCAGATCATGACCCCACCGGACCCCAATGGAATCTCTAGAGGAGCAAGAGCAATGGCACAGAAAGTGGCGTATGTGACGGGTGGCATGGGCGGCATCGGAACCGCGATCTGCCAGCGTCTGGCCAAGGATGGCTTCAAGGTCATCGCCGGCTGCGGCCCGAGCCGTGACTTCGACAAGTGGCTGGGCGAGCAGAAGGCCCTGGGCTACTCCTTCTACGCCTCGGTGGGCAACGTCGCCGACTGGGACAGCACGGTGGAGGCCTTTGCCAAGGCCAAGGCCGAGCATGGCCCGATCGACGTCCTGGTCAACAACGCCGGCATCACCAAGGACCGCATGTTCCTGAAGATGACCAAGGAAGACTGGGACGCGGTGATCAGCACCAACCTGACCTCGATGTTCAACGTGACCAAGCAGGTCGTGGCGGACATGGTGGAGCGGGGCTTCGGCCGCATCATCCAGATCTCGTCGGTCAACGGCGAGAAGGGCCAGGCCGGCCAGACCAACTACTCGGCCGCCAAGGCCGGCATGCACGGTTTCACGATGGCCCTGGCCCAGGAACTGGCCGCCAAGGGCGTGACGGTGAACACCGTCAGCCCGGGCTACATCGGCACCGACATGGTCCGTGCGATCAAGCCGGAAGTGCTGGAGAAGATCATCGCCACCATCCCGGTCAAGCGCCTGGGCACCCCCGAGGAAATCGGCTCGGTCGTGGCCTGGCTGGCGGGTGACGACTCCGGCTTCACCACCGGCGCCGACTTCTCCTGCAACGGCGGTCTGCATATGGGCTGACCGCCCAAGGGCGGTCCGCCCATATGCAGACCGCCTTCGGCCGACCGTTGGGCTCCCCCTGCCCCCTCCGGGAGGGGGTTCCAGCCAGACAGTCGATCTCGGGCCGGCATTGCCGGCCCGTGTCGTTTCAGTAGGCCACGTAGCGGCCGGGCTTGTGGTTCACCGCCAGCGCGAAGTTCATCGCCACGGCGCCCAGCACGCTCAGCGCCAGACGGCGGGCGTCGGTGAAGGGCCAGCTGGCCAGCAGGATGGCGGCGTCGATGCTCAGCTGCACGATGCCGGCGCGCCAGCCGTAGCGCTCCTGCAGCCACAGCACCACGGTGTTCAAGCCGCCCAGGCTGGCGCGGTGGCGGAACAGGATGATGAAGCCGGTGCCGATCAGCGATCCGCCGGCCAAGGCGGCGAACAAGGGGTTCAGCGTGCTGTAGCCCAGCCACTGCGGCATCAGCTCCGACAGGCCCGACAGCAGCGTCACCGCCGACAGCGTCTTGACCGTGAACTGCGGCCCCAGGCGCTGCCAGGCCAGCCAGTAGAAGGGCAGGTTGATCACGAACAGCAGCGGGCCGAAAGGCAGGCCGCTGCCGTAGTGAGCCAGGAAGGCCAGGCCGACCGTGCCGCCGGTCATCAGACCCAGGTGGCGAAACATGGTCAGGCCGATGCTGACGAACAGCGTGCCGATCAGCAGCGCCTGGGCATCGTCGAACAGCGTGTGGCGCTGCGGCTCGGCCTCGTCGGGCGCGTTCATTCGACGATGCCGACCATGAAGTACTTGATGATGCCCTTGAGCACGAAGCCCAGCAGACCCACGCCCAGACCCAGCAGCAGCACGAAGGTGCCGAAACGGCCGGCCTTGGACTCGCGCGCCAGCTGCAGGATGATGAACACCATGTACAGCATGAAGGCCGAGACCCCGAAGGTCAGGCCGAACCAGGCGATTTGTTCTTCCGTGTAGCCGAACATGTCAGTGTTGCCCGGCCGCTCCGAAGGGACTGAGCGCCTTCTCTGTGAGCTTCGGACGAAGTGAGCGTGGAAATGTCATGTCAGTCCCGCCCGGCCGTTCCGAAGGGACTGAGCGCCCCCTTGGGGGGAACGAACGAAGTGAGAGTGGGGGCATGTCAGGACCGCTCCGCCATCCCGGAGGTGTCCACCAGGTCGCGGTAGGCATGCCAGCTGGCGTGCGCCAGCCAGGGCACCACGAACACCAGGCCCACCATCACGCTCAGCATGCCCAGGCCGCTCAGGGCCAGCAGCAGGAAGGCCCACAGGGCCATCGGTGCGGGGTGGGTCAGGACGGTCTTCCAGCTCACGAAGACGGCGGTGAGCACGCTGATCTGCCGGTCCAGCAGCAGCGGCAGGGTCACCACGCTGGAGGCGTAGACCGGCGCCGCCAGCACCGCGCCCAGCGCCATCCAGGTTTCGAACAGCGCACCACCTGGCGCCAGCACCACCAGGCGCAGGAAGTCCATCGGCGTGCGCACGCTGGCACCGGTCTGGGTCCAGATCAGCGCTGCCGAGGTCAGCACCCAGCCGGTGCCGGCCAGCGCCAGCAGCAGGCCGAACACCACCAGCCGCAGGTCGTTGGGCTTCCAGGCCCGCAACGCGGTGCCCAGGTCGGGTTGCTCGCCACGTTCAAGCGCTCGGCTGATCGCATACAGGCCGGTGGCCACCACCGGCGCCACCAGCAGGAAGCCGGTGAAGGCGCCAATCAGCAGCCAGAAGCGATCGGCCGCCAGCACCACGACCAGGGTTCCCCACAGCGCGGCGGCCACACCATGCAGCAAGCCGGGCACCGGGCAGTTCATCAGGTCGCCCCAGCCGCGCGCCAGCCAGCCCAGGGGCCGCAGCATCGGAATGCGGCGGACCTTGTAGCTGCGTGACTCGATCACGGCCTTTTCGGTCAACTTGTTGGGCATCAGAGGGCTCCCATGGTGTCAGAGCGGTCGCGGTGGGACTTGAGCTGCAGCAAGCTTCGGCGTTCAGCGCACGTCGGCCAGCACGTCGAGCAGCTCGCTCTCGACCTGCAACTGCAGCCGCGGCTGCTGCAGCTCGGCGCCGCTGACCAGGAAGGTGTCCTCGACGCGCTCGCCCAGCGTGCTGACCTTGGCCAGCTGCAGGTTGATGTGGTGCGCGGCCAGCACCCGGGCGATCGCGTACAGCAGGCCCGAGCGGTCGCTGGCACTGACGCTGAGCAGCCAGCGCTGCGCCTTCTCGTCGGGTCGCAGCGCCACCCGCGGCTTGACCGGGAAGGAACGCACCCGGCGCGACACCCGCCCGCGCGAGGGCGGCGGCAGCGGTCCGTCGCTGGCCAGCGCGGCGCTGGCCTGGGTCTCGACCAGCTTGATCATGTCGCGGTAGGCGGCCGGGCTCTGGTCCTCGGCGTTGGGGTTGACCACCTGGAAGGTGTCGAGCGCGTAGCCGCTGCGCGTGGTGTGGACCTTGGCGTCCTGGATCGAGAAGCCGGCCCCGTCGAAGTAGCCGCAGATGCGCGCGAACAGGTCGGCGCGGTCGGGCGAGAAGACCAGCACCTGCAGGCCTTCGCCAATGGGCGAGGGGCGCGCACTGACCAGCGGCACCTGGGTCTCCAGGTGGCGCCACAGCGCGCGGGCGTGCCAGGCGATCTCGGCGGCATCGTGGCGCGCGAAGTAGCTGACGTCCAGCGTCTTCCACAGCGGCTGCTCGGTGCCCGGCAGCGCGGCGTGCAGCGCGAGGATCTGCATCGCCTCCTGCTTGCGGGCCTCGATCTCGGCATCGGCGCTGTGCGGGGCGCCGCCCAGCGCACGCAGCGTGTAGCGGAACAGGTCTTCCAGCAGCTTGCCCTTCCAGGCGTTCCAGACCTTGGGGCTGGTGCCGCGGATGTCGGCCACGGTCAGCAGGTACAGGCCGGTCAGGTGGCGGGCGTCGCCCATGCGGCGGGCGAAGCGCTGGATGACCTCGGGGTCGTGCAGGTCCTCTTTCTGCGCCACGGTGCTCATCGTCAGGTGGTGGCGCACCAGGAACTCGACCAGCTCGGTCTCGTCGGGCTCCAGGCCGTGGTCGCGGCAGAAGCGGCGCACTTCGGTGGCGCCCAGCTCGGAGTGGTCACCACCGCGGCCCTTGGCCACGTCATGGAAGAGGGCGGCGATGTAGAGCAGCCAGGGCTTGTCCCACTGGCTGGCCAGCTGGGTGCAGAACGGGTACTCGTGGGCGTGCTCGGGGATGAAGAAGCGCCGCACATTGCGCAGCACCATCAGGATGTGCTGGTCCACGGTGTAGACGTGGAACAGGTCGTGCTGCATGCGCCCGACGATGCGCCGGAACACCCACAGGTAGCGCCCCAGCACCGAGGTCTGGTTCATCAGCCTGAAGGCGTGCGTCTGCCCTTCGGGCTGGCGCAGGATGTCCATGAACAGCTCGCGGTTCAGCGGATCTCGCCGGAACCGGCTGTCCATCACGCCCCGGGCGTTGTAGAGCGCGCGCAGCGTGCGCGCCGACAGGCCCTTGACGCCGGTGGTCTGCTGGTAGACCAGGAAGGTCTCGAGGATGGCGTGCGGGTTGTCCGAGTACAGGTCGTCGCGCGCCACCTCGAGCATGCCGCCGCGGTCCAGGAAGCGGGCGTTGATCGGCCGCATCGGCACCTGCTCGCTGGCACTGACGCGCTCGTCGATGCCCAGCATCAGGATCTGGTTGAGCTGGGTCACCGCCTTGGCCGCCCAGTAGTAGCGGTGCATCAGCTGTTCGCTGGCGCGCGCGCCCTTGGTGGACTGGTAGCCGAAGCTCTCGGCCACCGAGGTCTGCAGATCGAAGACCAGGCGGTCCTCGCGCCGGCCGGCGATCACATGCAGGCGGCAGCGGATCAGGCGCAGCGTGCCCTCATGGCGCTGCAGCTGCTTGACCTCGAAGGGCGTCAGCAGGCCCTTGGCGGCCAGCTCGCTCCAGGTGCGGCCCAGGCCCGCGGCGCGGGCCACCCAGATCACCACCTGCAGGTCGCGCAGGCCGCCGGGGCTTTCCTTGCAGTTGGGCTCCAGCGAGTACGGCGTGTCCTCGTACTTGACGTGGCGCTGGCGCATCTCCAGCGTCTTGGCACGCAGGAAGGCGGCCGGATCCAGCGCCTCGGCGGTGGCCTTGGCAAAGGCCTGGTACAGCCGGCGCGGACCGGTCAGCAGCCGGCTTTCCAGCAGCGAGGTCTGCACGGTGACGTCGGCCTGGGCCTCGCGCACGCAGTCCTCGACGGTGCGCACCGAAGAGCCGATCTCCAGGCCGATGTCCCAGCAGGCGGTGATGAAGGCACTGACGGCCTCGCGTACCGCATCGGTCTCGGGCTCGGGCAGCAGCACCAGCACGTCGACGTCGGAGTAGGGGTAGAGCTCACCGCGGCCGTAGCCGCCCACCGCCACCAGGGCCGCCCCGGCGGGCAGGCCGCTGGCCTGCCACAGCTGCACCAGCGTGGCGTCCACATGCCGCGCCAGGCCGTGCAGCAGCAGGCGCGCACTGGTGGCGCTGGGGCGCGCCTCCTTGAAGTGGGTGAGCAGCGCCTCCTTGCCCTGGCGGAAGCGCGTGCGCAGCTCCGCCACCGACAGCGCGGCGCTGGGCGCGGTCGCCGACATCAGGCGCCGGGCGCGGTGATGAAGGACGGCGGCGGCGGCGTGCGGTCGGAGACCGTCAGCACCTCGTAGCCGGTCTCGGTGACCACCACCGTGTGCTCCCACTGGGCCGACAGCGAACGGTCCTTGGTGACGATGGTCCAGCCGTCGCCCATTTCCTTGATCTCGCGCCGGCCGGCGTTGATCATCGGCTCGATCGTGAAGACCATGCCGGGCACCAGTTCCTCCAGCGTGCCCGGGCGGCCGTAATGCAGCACCTGGGGTTCCTCGTGGAACTTGCGGCCGATGCCGTGGCCGCAGAACTCGCGCACCACCGAATAGCCCTGCGATTCGGCAAAGGTCTGGATCGCATGGCCGATGTCGCCCAGCCGGGCGCCGGGGCGCACCTTGGCAATGCCCTTCCACATGGCGTCGAAGGTGATCTGGCACAGCCGCTTGGCGGCGATGCTGCCTTCGCCCACCACGTACATGCGGCTGGAGTCGCCGTGCCAGCCGTCCTTGATCACGGTGACGTCCAGGTTGACGATGTCGCCGTTCTTCAGCGGCCGGTCGTTCGGGATGCCGTGGCAGACCTGGTGGTTGATCGAGGCGCAGATCGACTTCGGGTAGGGCTTGTAGCCGCTGGGCGCGTAGTTCAGCGGCGCAGGGATCGCCTTCTGCTCGTGCACGATCATGTCGTGCGCCAGCTTGTCGAGCTGCTCGGTGGTCACGCCGGGCTTGACGTGCTCGGCCAGCATGTCCAGCACTTCGGCGGTGAGGCGGCCGGCGACGCGCATCATCTCGATGTCGGCCGGGGTCTTGAAGGTGATTGCCATAAGGGGTCATTATTTCACCTCGCCGTAGAATCCCGGGTTTTCACCGACGGTCGCCCCCGCCTCAGGGCGGGTCATCGTGCGCCACCGTCCCCGACGCCCCCCCCGGAAGCGCCCCGTCCATGGCCCACACCCATCACCTGATGCACTTCGAGGGCGGCAATGCCCTGTCCGCGTTCCGCGCCGCCGCGCTGCTGCCGCGCCTGCAGGCCGCCTGCCCGCGCATCACCGGCGTCAGCGCCCGCCATGTGCACTGGGTGCTGAGCGACCAGGCGCTGGCCGCCGACGACACCGACAAGCTGGCCCGCCTGCTCGACTACGGCGATCCCTGCACCGCCGGTGACGAGGGCACGCTGGTGCTGGTGATGCCGCGCCTGGGCACCGTCTCGCCCTGGGCCTCCAAGGCCACCGACATCGCCCACAACTGCGGCCTGGGTATCCACCGCGTCGAGCGGGTCACCGAGTTCCGCCTGCACCTGAAGGACGGCCTGATCGCCGGCCTGACGGGGGCCAGCAAGGCGCTCAGCGCCGATGAACTGCAGGCCTGCGCCGCGCTGCTGCACGACCGCATGACCGAGAGCGTGGCCTTCGAGCGCGATGCGGCCCGCCACCTGTTCGACGAGCAGCCGGCCGAGCCGATGGCCCATGTTGACGTGCTGGGCCAGGGCCGTGCCGCGCTCGAAGCGGCCAACACCGAATTCGGTCTGGCGCTGTCGGCCGACGAGATCGACTACCTGGTGGCCGCCTTCCAGGGCCTGGGGCGCAACCCCAGCGATGTCGAGCTGATGATGTTCGCGCAGGCCAACTCCGAGCACTGCCGCCACAAGATCTTCAACGCCGACTTCATCATCGACGGCCAGCCGCAGTCGCTGTCGATGTTCGGCATGATCCGCAACACCGAGAAGCTCAACCCGCAGCGCACCGTCATCGCCTACAACGACAATGCGGCGGTGATGGAAGGCGGCCCGGTCACCCGCTGGCTGCCTCAGGGCTACACCGACGCGCCGGTCTATGGCCCGCGTGACGAAGTGGCCCATGTGCTGATGAAGGTGGAGACCCATAACCACCCGACGGCGATCTCGCCGTTCCCGGGTGCGGCCACCGGCGCCGGCGGCGAGATCCGCGACGAGGGCGCCACCGGCCGCGGCGCCAAGCCCAAGGCGGGCCTGACCGGCTTCAGCGTCTCGAACCTGTATCTGCCGGACACCGACGAGCCCTGGGAGGCCCAGCCCTACGGCAAGCCCGAGCACATCGCCAGCGCGCTGCAGATCATGATCGAGGGCCCGATCGGCGGTGCGGCCTTCAACAACGAGTTCGGCCGACCCAACCTGGGCGGCTACTTCCGCGTCTTCGAGCAGACGGTGGGCGAGGGCGCCCAGGCGCTGCGCCGCGGCTACCACAAGCCCATCATGATCGCCGGCGGCATCGGCACGATCAGCGACGGCCAGACAAAGAAGCTGCCCTTCGGCGCCGGCACGCTGCTGGTGCAGCTGGGCGGCCCGGGCATGCGCATCGGCATGGGCGGCGGCGCGGCCAGCTCGATGGCGGCGGGCACCAATGCCGCGTCGCTGGACTTCGACAGCGTGCAACGCGGCAACCCCGAGATCCAGCGCCGCGCCCAGGAGGTCATCAACCACTGCTGGACGCTGGGTGTCGACAACCCGATCGTCGCGATCCACGACGTCGGCGCCGGGGGCATCTCCAATGCCTTCCCCGAACTGGTGGACGGCGCCGGCAAGGGCGCGCGTTTCGACATCCGCAAGGTGCCGCTGGAGGAAACCGGCCTGGCGCCCAAGGAGATCTGGTGCAACGAGAGCCAGGAGCGCTACGTGCTGGCGCTGGACCCGGCCAAGCTGGATGCGTTCGACGCGATGGCCCGCCGCGAGCGCTGTCCCTACGCCGTGGTCGGCGTGGCCACCGACGAGACCGAGCTGATCCTGGAGGACGGCCCCGGCGGCGAGCGCGTGATCGACATGCCGATGGAGGTGCTGCTGGGCAAGCCGCCCAAGATGCAGCGCGACGTGCAGCGTCTGCCCCGGCCGGTGGCACCGCTGAACCTGACCGGCGTGGCGCTGGAGCAGGCCGCGCTCGATGTGCTGCGCCACCCCACCGTGGCCAGCAAGCGCTTCCTGGTCAGCATTGGTGACCGCACCGTGGGCGGCCTGAACCACCGCGACCAGATGGTCGGCCCCTGGCAGGTGCCGGTGGCCGATTGCGCGGTCACGCTGGCCGACTTCAGTGGCCTGCGCGGCGAGGCGATGAGCATGGGCGAGCGCACGCCGCTGGCCAGCATCGATGCGCCGGCCTCGGGCCGGATGGCGGTGGCCGAGGCCATCACCAACCTGCTGGCGGCGCCGATCGACCTGTCCCGCGTCAAGCTCAGCGCCAACTGGATGGCGGCCTGCGGCGAGCCGGGCGAGGACGCCGCGCTGTACGACACCGTCAAGGCGGTGGGCATGGAACTCTGCCCGGCGCTGGGGGTGGGCATCCCGGTGGGCAAGGACAGTCTGTCGATGCGCACCCGCTGGAGCGACGCCGGGCAGACCCGGCAGGTGGTGGCGCCGGTGTCGCTGATCGTCTCGGCCTTCGTCACGCTGGACGACATCCGCGGCACGCTGACGCCGCAGCTGCAGGAGGGTGACACCACGCTGGTGCTGGTCGATCTGGGCAACGGCCGTGCGCGCATGGCCGGCTCGATCCTGGCGCAGACGCTGCAGCAGTTCGGTGACCAGGTGCCTGACCTGGACGATCCGGCCCAGCTCAAGGCCCTGGTGGCCGCCGTCAACCAGCTGCGCGCCGAGGGCCGGCTGCTGGCCTACCACGACCGCTCCGATGGCGGCCTGTGGGCGGCGGCCTGCGAGATGGCCTTTGCCGGCCAGCGCGGCGTCAGCCTGAACGTGGACCTGCTGGTCACCGAAGGCGACGGCATCCACGACAGCCGCGCCGACACCGGCGACGCCAAGAACTGGGCGACCCAGACCAGCGGCCGCCGCGAGGAACTCACCCTCAAGGCCTTGTTCAACGAGGAACTGGGCGTGCTGCTGCAGGTGCGCAGCGCCGACCGCGATGCGGTGCTGGCCACGCTGCGCGCCCACGGCCTGAGCCGCCAGAGCCACGTGGTGGGCAAGACCAACGACAAGCGGGTGGTCGAGGTCTGGCGCGACGCCAAGCCGCAGTTCAGCGCCCCGCTGCGCACGCTGCAGCAGGCCTGGGACGAGGTCAGCTGGCGCATCGCCCGGCTGCGCGACAACCCCGCCTGCGCCGACCAGGAGCACGCGCTGGCCGGCGGCGATGACGCCGGCCTGCACTGGGCGCCGTCCTTCGATCCCTCCGACGACGTGGCCGCCCCGTTCCTGAACCTGGGCGCGCGCCCCAAGGTGGCCATCCTGCGCGAGCAGGGCGTCAACAGCCACGTCGAGACCAGCCACGCCTTCGCACTGGCCGGCTTCGATGCGCACGACGTGCACATGAGCGACCTGCAGTCGGGCGGCGCGCAGCTGGCGCAGTTCAAGGGCTTCGTGGCCTGCGGCGGCTTCAGCTACGGCGACACGCTGGGGGCCGGCGAGGGCTGGGCCCGCTCGGTGATGTTCAATCCGCGGCTGGCCGAGCAGTTCACCGCCTTCTTCGGTCGCAGCGACACCTTCGCGCTGGGCATCTGCAACGGCTGCCAGATGATGGCGGCGCTCAGCCCCATCATCCCCGGTGCCCAGCACTGGCCCAAGTTCACCCGCAACCGCAGCGAGCAGTTCGAGGCCCGCCTGGCCATGGTCGAGGTGCTGGACAGCCCCAGCATCTTCTTCCAGGGCATGGCCGGCAGCCGCCTGCCGATCGCCGTGGCGCATGGCGAGGGCTTTGCCGACTTCAGCCAGCGCGGCGACGCCGCCCAGGTGGCGCGCGCGATGCGCTTTGTCGACGGCAGCGGTCAGCCCACCGAGACCTATCCGCTCAATCCCAACGGCAGCCCGGGGGGCCTGACCAGCGTGACCACGCCCGACGGCCGTTTCACCGTGCTGATGCCGCACCCCGAGCGCGTGTTCCGCAATGCGCTGTTCAGTTGGCAAGGCGGCGACCTCACCGCGCTGAGCCCCTGGATGCGCATGTTCCGCAACGCCCGCCGCTGGGTGGGCTGACGTCTTGCTGCCCACAGCGGCCGTAGGCCGCTGTGGGCAGAGCCCTATTCCGTTGAGCTCCCCCCAGCCCCCCTCCAAGAAGGGGGCTCCAGCATGAGCTTCGGGCCGGCCTGCCGGCCGGCGTGGCGCTGGCACGCTTGGCGCACCACCTTTTGTGGTTCTGACTGGAGCCACCCTCTCGGAGGGGGGCTGGGGGGAGCCCAACGTTCGGGGCCTTGGCCCACAGCGGCCTACGGCCGCTGTGGGCAGCTTGCCGACATTCTGCTTCCGGCCATGGCATGCTGTTGCCGATGAACGCCTCGCCGCCTGCCAAGCCCTTTGCCCCGTCCGCCGAGCGAAACCGGGAGCCGATCCTGGCCGCGTTGCGCCCCCGACTGGCAGGTGTTCGGCGCCTGCTTGAGATCGGCAGCGGCACCGGCCAGCATGCGGTGCACTGCGCACCCGCACTGCCGCATCTGGTGTGGCAGACCAGTGAGCGGCCGGCACAACTCGCTGGTCTGCGGTGCTGGCTGGACGAGGCCGCGCTGCCCAACACGCCGCCGCCGCTGGCCCTGGACATGGACCATCCGGACTGGCCCGAGCAGGCCGGCGGCGCGGTGCACGACGTCGTGTTCAGTGCCAACACGCTGCACATCATGCCCTGGACCACCGTGGGTGCCTGGTTCGCGGCCCTGCCGCGCGTGCTGGCGCCCGCGGGCCGCCTGCTGGTCTACGGGCCCTTCATCGAGGCGGATCGCCCGACGGCGCCGAGTAACCTGCGTTTTGACGCCCAGTTGCGTGCCCAGGTGCCTCACCAGGGGGTGCGCCGGCTGGACGCGCTGGATGCGCTGGCGGCGCAGGTGGGCCTGCAGCGACGGGAGCGGGTGGAGATGCCCGCCAACAACCTGTTGGTGGTGTGGGGCTAGACTCGCCCCATGCCTCTTGACCTGTACGCCCTGCTGGAACGGGACGCCTTCACCCTGGTGCCCGACCGTGCGCCGTTCGACACCGAGGCGATCGCCGACTTCGTGCTGTCAACGCTGACCGGCGCCTGGCGCGACCCGGACCGCCCCCAGGCGCTGCTGGTCTTCGGTGACGACGACGACCTGACCGAATTCCTGGCCACGCGCACGCCGTCCACGCAGGAGCGCTTCAGCTACCCGGTCGTGATGGTGGTGGACCTGCAACCCCAGCGCGTCAGGATCGACATCTTTGCCGGCGAGGAATTCCACGACCCGGCCGCAGAGCTGACGCGCTGGATCGAGGCGCACTGGCCCTGCCACGTCGCCAACGAGGACTGAGCGCCCGGCAGCCGCTCAGCGCAGGGCCGGCGCGTCCAGCAGGCGCTGGATGTCCTGCTCGGTGGTGTAGGCCTGGGCCGAGACGCGCACAAACACCTGGCCGGCGTGCGTGGTGACCGGCACCTCGATCCGGCTCTCGTCAAACAGGCGCTGGCGCAAGGCCTCGGGGTCCTGCGCCGGCACCGGAATGGCGGCCATCTGCGCCCAGTCGCGCTCATCGGCAATGGGCTCCCCACCATGGCGCCGGCACAGCGCGTCCATCGCCTGGGCCACCAGGGCATGGCTGCGCTGGCGCACCGCCGGCCAGTCGTGTGCGTCCTGGAAACGCAGCGCGTCGGGCACGGTCAGCCAGGGCGTGATGTCGCGCGTGCCCTGCCACTGCATGCGCCGCTCCAGCGGCGTGCGGCCCAGCCAGGTGTCCAGACCGGCGTGGCTGAGGGTGTCCTCGGCATAGCCCCAGCTGGTCACCGGCGCGTCCAGCATGGCCTGCCAGGCCGGCTGCGCGTGCAGGAAGGCCGAGCCCTTGGGGGCGCACTGCCACTTGTGGCAGTTGCCCACGTAGAAGTCGGCGCCGATGGCCGCCAGGTCCAGCGGGATCTGCCCCGGCGCATGGGCGCCATCCACCAGCACCGGCAGGCCGCGCTGCCGGGCGGCTGCGCAGACCTCGGCCACCGGCAGGGTCAGGGCGGTGGTCGAGGTGATGTGGCTCAGGTAGATCAGCCGGGTGCGCGGGCCGACGGCAGCCAGCAGCCGCTCGACCACCTGCGCGGGCCGGTAGGGCAGCGGGATCTCGACCCGCCGGTAGTGCGCGCCCCGCTGCGCACAGACCCGTTGCCAGGTGGCGTCGCAGGCGCCGTATTCCAGGTCGGTGGCCAGCACCTCGTCACCCGGCTGCAGCGCAAAGGAGCGGGCCACGACATTGACCCCGGTGGTGGAGTTGGGCATGAAGACCAGGTCCTCGCCGCGTGCGCCGATCGCCTGGCCCAGGGCCTCGCGCGCGGCAGCCAGCAGGCCCCCTGAGCGTCGGCCCAGAAACTCGACCGGGTTGCGTTCCTGCTCGTGCTGCCATCGGGACAGGGCGGCCAGCACCTCGCGCGGGCAGGCGCCGAAGGAGCCGTGGTTCAGGAAGACGATGTCGGGGTCCAGCAGGAACAGGTCGCGCATGGGCGCAGTCTACGGTGCCAGGCCACAGGGGCCGGGAGATGCCTCTCCCGGCCCCTGTTTCACAGCCGCTGGCCGCGGATCACCAGGTCTGCAGCGCCGAGCGGATCTCGTCGCGGAACAGCTCGGCCGAGGCGTTGCCGTGGGCGTTGGTGTAGTCCACATCGGCCTGGCAGTTGGTGCCCGGGGTGTCGTAGTCCTCGAAGCAGGGCACCGGCGTGTCCGAGATCAGGTGACCGTAGCTGTAGGTGCGGTAGTCCAGCTGACCGCCCACCTTGATCGGCAGGCGCATCAGGCCCGCGCCCGAGCGGATGATGACCCGCTGACCGCAGTTGCCGTTGCCATCCGGCAGGCAGGTGCCGTAGCTGCCGCCCTTGCTCCAGGTGCGCACCACACCGCCGAACGACGCGGCCACCGCCGACTTGCCCAGGGCCGCTGCCTCCTGGTCGATGATCGCCTGGATACGCGCGCTGGCGCCCATGCCCGGGTTGGCCGACTCCAGGAACTCGTCGCGTGCGCTGTTGGTGTTGGTGAGCAGGGTGCTGCTCCACACCCCCTCGTAGATGCGGGCCAGGTCGGCCGCGGTGGTGTCGTTGCGCAGGCTGGTCGAGTACTTGCCGGTGGCCGGGTTGGCGTAGGCGCAGCCGATGTTGTGGCGCAGCGTGGTGCCCGACAGACCCGCATTGCCGGCCACGGTGTTGAAGGCCGAGAAGCCGCCGTAGCGCAGCACCGTGCCGCGGGTCGTGCGGTTGTCGGAGATGCGCATCATCTCGTCCAGACCGGTCTCGAAGTTGTAGTTGGTGCGCAGGTTGGCCGGGATCTCCTTGGCCGGGTCCGGGCAGGCGTCCTTGCCCTTGGACATGTCGTACTCGTAGTAGTTGAAGGCCGAGGCCAGGGTGTCGGTGCCGGCCTGCACACGCTGCATGCTGGTCAGCAGGTGCAGCGCCTTCAGCGAGCTGGCGGTCTCGGCGCGGCGGGCGCTGTTGAGGTCCACCTTGACGGCGCCGCCCACCAGCTTCAGGTAGCCCTCGAAGATGCCGCGGGTGGGGTTGCCATTGGCGTCCAGGAAGTTCGCGCCGAACACGCTGCGCATGCGGCGGGTGCTGTTGTTGGCGTTGTCGATGAAGGCGGCGTCATAGCGACGAACGCCGTTGCCGTCGACATAGGTGCGCAGGTCCACCGGCCGCGAGGCCACCTGCAGCGCGTAGTTGTTCAGGTCGGTCAGGCTGGTGAAGCCGTACTGGTACCACCAGGCGCTGTTGTTCGAGCCGGTGTTCTTCACCTGGATGAAGTTGTAGGTGCCGTCGCTGTTGCGGTCGAGCTTGACGATGCGGCCGCTGAAGGACGCCACCTTGGCGGCCACGTTGGCCGGGCTCTGGTTGAGCCACCACTGCCAGGACCGGGCGTCGGTGCCGGTGTTGGCCACCAGCACCGCGCTGTACTTCTTGACGCCGCCTTCCACATAGGTGTCGAGGTCGATCAGGCGATGCCCGCTGTTGGTCAGGTGGGTGCTGATCTGTGCCGAGCTGACGCCGACCAGGTAGCTCCAGGCGCGCGCCGCGGTGGAGGTGTTGGACACCATGATCGCGGCATAGCGGATCACGCCACCACCCGCGTCGTAGGGCTTGAGCTCGATCAGCCGGGCGTTGTTGGCGCTGAGCTGGGTGGCGATGTCGGCCGCGGTCAGGCCGTAGTACCACCACCAGCCCGGGACCGCATAGGCGCCGCTGTTGCGCACCATGCGCACCGTGAAGCGCGGCGCGCCGCTGACGATCCCGTAGATGTCCAGGCCCACCAGCCGGGCGCCCTTGGACGACAGCAGGCTGCTGACCTGGGCGGCGGTCTGGTTGGTGTAGGTCCACCAGCTGGTGGGGGTGTTCACCGAGTGGTCGTCGGTGCTGGCGGTCGGGTCGAGCGCCTCGATGCCGACGTCGCCCAGGGCGTCGACATCGCCCTCGGTCTCGATCTCGCCCTGCAGCGCCGGCTGCAGCGAAGGACGCTTGGCCTGGGCGGCACCCGCCAGGGCGGCCAGCACGGCACACAGGATCAGTGAGGCGCCGGGGCGGCGGGCCAGGGGAGCGAGCGAACGGTTCATGGGATGCAACTCCGAAGAAGGGGTGGGTGTCGTTGACCGGTGCGCTGACGACCGGCCTACCCTTCAATTCGTGAGCGGCCGCCGACACCGGACAGCGACCAGCCCCCCAGGCGTAGGGGGGCAGCGGCGTGCGGCCCTGCCGTGGGGGGCCCCGGCGCGGCTCAGAACACCACCAGCAGCCGGTCGGGCATCGGTGCGCCGCTGGCGGCCAGGTAGTCGGCCTGGCTGCGACTCAGCGCCGCGGCGGCCGCGCGGTCCTGTCCCTGGGCACGCAGCCAGTGCGCGCGCACCGCGCCGGCCAGCGCGCGGTCCGGGTGCCCGGCGGGCCATTCCGCGGCCAGGGCGGCCTCGGCGGCCGACAGCAGCGCGGTGGTCGCCGCACGGTCGGCGGCCAGCGGCGAGGGCAGCAGGCACAGCACCTCGGTCAGCCGGGCCTTGGCCAGTGCGATGCGGGCGGCGGGCGAGGCGGGCTGGTCGGCCTGGATGGTGGCGGCGGCCCGGGCGGTGTCGGCGGCCTCGCGGTGGCGGCCCAGCTGCGCCAGCGCGCCGGCCCGCCAGAGCAGGGTGCTGGCGTGCCGCACGTCCTTGAGCTGCTGGGCCTGGCGCTCCTCGGCGGCCACGGCGTCCAGCACGGCCAGGGCCTCTGCCGCCTGGCCGCGCTGCACCAGCACCTGCCCCAGGCGCCGGCGCAGGCCACGCAGCTCCGACGCCGACAGGCCCGGGTGGGCCTGGGCGATGCGCACCGAGTCGCGTGCGGCCGCCTCGGCGTCGTCCAGGCGCATCAGGCGCAGACGGGTCAGCACCGTGAAGCTGAGGTTCAGCGCCAGTTCGGCGTCGTCCGCGCCATGCATCGCGCGGGAGCGCGCCAGATTGGCCTCCAGCACCTCACTGGCGCGGGCGTAGCGGCCGGCGTCCAGATGGACCATGCCCAGGGTGCGGCCAGCGTCCACCGCCGGGCTGTTGACCGGGCCCAGCAGCCGGTCCATCTCGGTGATCGCGCCCTGCAGCGCGACGGCGGCTGGCTCGAAGGCCCGCTGGCGCCACAGCACATAGCCCAGGTTGGCCTGCATCGCCGCCAGCCCGAAGCCCTGCTCGGGCCAGCCGCGTGCCAGCACGGGCTCCAGGGCGGCGACGATGCGCAGTGCTTCATCGCGCTGGCCGTCGGCCGCCAGGGCGGTGGCCAGCATCGAGCGGGCCTGCACCTCTTCCCAGTGGGTCTGCGGCCAGCGCGCCTGCAGGCGAGGAATCAGGCTGCGCAGCAGGGCGATCGCCTCGCCATGGCGCAGCAGCGAATTCAAGGCCCCGGCGACGCGGTTGTCCAGGCTGAGCAGGGCGTCGTCGCGCTGGCCCGGGTGGGCCTGGAAGATCTGCCGCGCGCGCGCCAGCGTCACCAGCGCGGGCTCGAAGCGGCCATGCAGCACCTGGGCGCGCCCCAGCACCAGCAGCGCATCGCCGTGGGGCAAGCTGCCGTCGCCGTCCTGCGCCAGCGCCAGCGCCAGGCGTTTCTCGGCCATCGGCAGGCTGCGCTTGCCGTCACCCACTTCCAGGCGGATCTCGAGCAGCGCGTCGCTGATGGCGCCACGCAGGCCGGGCTCGGTGCCGAGGTCGCCATCCAGGCGCTGCTCGCCGCGATCCAGCAGGTCGCCCACCGTCAGCGGCCGGCCCTGGGCGCGGCCCGGGCCGACCTCGCGCACCAGGCCGATCAGGAAGTTCTGCACCGCCAGGGTCCGGCGCGCCTCGCGCTCGGCACGGCGCGCCTGGTCCAGGGCCATCAGCAGACCCGCCACCAGCCCCAGCGAGGCCAGGGTGGCGGCCCCGAGCGGCAGCGCGTGGCGGCGGCCGAACTTGCGCAGCCGGTAGTGCCAGCTGTCGGGGTGGGCGCGCACCGGCTGGTGGGCCAGCCAGCGGCGCAGGTCGTCCTCCATCGCCTGGGCGGTGGCATAGCGCTGTTCAGGTGCCTGCCGCAGGGCCTGCAGCAGGATGGTGTCCAGGTCACCGCGCAACTGGCGGCGCAGTTGGGCCGGCTGGGTGGCGCGCCGCTGCGCCGCTTGCGCATCGGGCGAGGTGCGGCTCGGCCGTGTCAGGTCGGCGTCCAGGATGGCCTGTTCCAGCGCGCCGCGGGTGTCGCGGGAGAGGCGGTAGGGCCGGCAGCCGGTGAGCAGTTCGTAGAGCACCACGCCCAGCGAGTAGATGTCCGAGGCGATGCCCACCGGCCGCCCGGCGACCTGCTCGGGCGAGGCGTACATCGGTGTCATCGGCGCCGCGGCCATCTCGGTCACCGGATGGCCGCCAGCCGGACCCTCCAGCAGCTTGGCGACGCCGAAGTCGAGCAGCCGGACCTGACCGTCGGCGGTGACCAGAATGTTGCCGGGCTTGAGGTCGCGGTGCACCACCAGGCGCCCATGGGCGAACTGCACGGCCTGCAGCACCTGCAGGAACAGCAGCACCCGGCTGCGCAGGTCCATGCGCGCGGCGTCGCAGTAGCTGCCCAGCGGCTGACCGTCCACCGGCTCCATCGCCAGCCAGGGTTGCTCACCGCCGTCGGGGAGGGCGGCCGTGCCGGCCTCGTAGAGCCGGGCGATCAGCGGGTGTTCCAGTTGCGCCAGGATGTCGCGCTCGCGTTCGAAGCGCCAGGCGAAAGCGCCCGGCGCGCCAGCCAGGCGCGGCAGCTTCAGCGCCACCTCGCGGCGCGGCTCGCCCTCCACCCGCCGGGCCAGCCAGACACTGCCCATGCCCCCTTCACCCAGGCAGCGCAGCAGCTCATAGGGACCGATGCGCTGGCCGCTGGCCGTGGCCTGCGCCTCACCGATCGATCGGACCAGTTCAGGCAATGCATCGAGCCCCTCGGTGGTGCCGTCGTCGGCCTGGGCCAGCAGCGCCGCCAGCCGGTCGCGCAGTGCGGGATCGCTGGCGCCGATCGCCTGGAGCCGGGCCTGGCGCGCATCGCCCGCCGGCAGCTCCAGCAGTTCGTCCAGCCAGCCCGACAGGCGCTGCAGGTCATCGGCGCTCAGGGCCATGGGCCGCCTCAGGAGAGCAGTTGCGCCTTCAGCAGCAGGCGCGCCTTCTGCCAGTCGCGCCGCACCGTGCGGTCGGTGACGCCCAGCGACTGGGCGATGGTCTGCTCATCCAGGCCGCCGAAGCAGCGCATCTCGACGATGCGCACCAGGCGCGGGTCGACCTGGGCCAGGGCCTCCAGCGCCTCGTGGATGCCCAGCACCTGCTCGTCGGACACCGCCACCGCATCGGCCACCTCGGTGCTGAGCGTGACGTGCAACTGGTCGCCGCCACGGCGCTCGGCGCGCCGCTGGCGCACGAAGTCGATCACGACCAGGCGCATCACGCGCGAGGCGTAGGCCAGGAACTGCCCTTCGCCGCCGGGCAGATCGGCCGCGTCCAGTCTGCGCAGGCGCAGCCAGGATTCGTGCACCAGCGAAGTGGTGTCGAGCAGCGTGACCCCCTCGCTGCGGCGCAGCCGCGCCCGCGCCAGCCGGCGCAGGTCCTGGTACAGGCCGGTGAAATGGGCGTCCGCCACGGGGGCCGAAGGCGGGGGCTCGACGGGCGGCGGGGGCCGGTCAGCCGGAGGCGAGCGCATGGCAGTTCTCCTGCGAAGACCGCGAGGGTGTCGGACGAGTATGCCAGCCGCCGGGTGGCCGGCGACCTCTGGCATGGGGCTTGACATGAAATAAGGAGGTCCCGGGGAGATGGGCTATGCTGTCCTGTCCGTGGCACCTGCTGCTTCCGAGACAACCACCATGACCGAGTCCCGCCTGTTGGCACACCATGCGGTGCTGTCCGGGTCCGGATCGGCCGCCACCGTGCTGGTCCACGGGTTTGGCTGCGACCGACACATCTGGCGCGCCGTGGTGCCGCGGATCGAAACCCTGTCGCGCGTGCTGGCATATGACCTGGCCGGCTGCGGCGATTCGGTATCCACCTGGGATCCCGCCCGGCACGGCAGCCTGCAGGGCCACGCCGACGATCTGCTCGCCCTGCTGGATGAGGCCGGTCAGGACCGTGTGACCGGGGTCGGTCATTCAGTGGGTAGCGTCATCCTGCTGCTGGCGGCGCTGGCCGCGCCACAGCGTTTCGAGCGACTGGTGCTGCTGGCCCCGTCGCCGCGCTTCCTCAACGATCCGCCCGACTATGTCGGCGGCTTCGAGCAGCGCGATCTGGACGAGCTGTTCCAGCTGATGGAGTCCAACCATTTCGGCTGGGCCCAGTTCCTGGCGCCGATGGCCATGGGGCAGTCCAATCCGGTGTCGCTGACGCGTGATTTCGAGCGCGCGCTGTGTTCGCTGGAGCCCCGCATCGCCCGCCAGTTCGCACGCCTGGCCTTCTCGGTGGATGTCCGCGCCCTGCTGCCGAGGCTGACGGTGCCGGCCCTGATCGTGCAATGCGCCGATGACAGCCTGGCGCCGGTGGCCGTGGGACGCTGGATGCACGCCCGGATGCCGGGCAGCTCGCTGGTCGAGTTGCCGATCTCGGGGCATTGCCCGCACGTGAGCCATCCCGAGGAGGTGGTGCGGCTGCTGCGCGGGGTGCTGCATGCCTGAGTCGCGGTCGTCCTGGGACGACCTGCCGGTGGGCGTCGCGCTGGTGTCCGCGGCCGGCGAACTGATCGAGGCGAATGCCTGCCTGGCCCAGTGGCTGGGCCAGCCTGTCGGGCTGCTCAGAGGCTCGCGCATCGACGACTGGCTGACCCGGGCCGGTCGGGTGCTGTACCACACCCATGTGCTGCCCACGCTGCACCTGCACGGTCAGCTGCAGGAGCTGAGCCTGTCACTGCAGTCGGGCGACATGACCCTGCCGGTGCTGGCCTGTGCCTCGCTGGGGGGCGCGGTCGATGCGCGGACGGTCCGTCTGGTGATGTCGCCGATGCGCGAGCGTCAGCGCCTGGAGCGCCAGCTCCAGCGCGCCCAACGTGCCGCCGATGCGGCACCGGTCCTGCTGTTCGAGTACGAGCGCGATGCCCTGGGCCGCGGCGTGTTCACCTACCTCAGCGCCGGCGTGGAGCGCCTGTACGGGCCTGTCGAGCAGGCCTCGATGGTGCCTGAGCAGGCGCTGTGGTCGCATGTGCATCCGGATGACCTGCCAGGGCTGTTGCGGGCGCGCGAGGACTCGGTGCGCGCCGGGGGGGTGTGGGGAGGGCACTTCCGGGTGCGCGCCCAGGGCGCCAGCGACTGGGCCATCGATGACATCCTGGCCACGCCGCAGCCCATGGGCGACGACCGCTGGACCTGGTATGGCACGATCGCCGACGTCACCCGGCAGCACGAGATCGAGCAGTCGGCGCAGCTGCGCGAGGCGGCTCAGCGCGCCAGCGCGGCCAAGAGCGAATTCATGGCACGTACCAGCCATGAGCTGCGCACGCCGCTCAACGGCATCCTGGGTTTCTCGCAGCTGATGGCCGAGGATGCGCGCGAGCCCCTGGGTCCCGAGCAGCGCCGCCGTCTGGGCGTCGTCAATGCCAGCGCTATGCAGTTGCTGGCGCTGATCAACGAGCTGCTCGACATCGCGCGCATCGAGGCCGGCGAGCTGCGCCTGCTGATGCAGCCCGTCCGCCTGCTGCCGCTGTTGCAGCAGGCGCTGGCGGCGATCGAGCCGATGGCCACCGGGGCCGGCCTGAGCATGACACTGCAGTGTCCGTTCACCGTGGCGGTCCAGGCCGATGCCACGCGCTTGCAGCAGGTCCTGACCAACCTGCTGTCCAACGCCGTCAAGTACAACATCCGCCAGGGGCAGGTGGCCGTCGTGGTCCGCCACGCCGATGCTCAGGTGCGCATTGACGTGCAGGACAGCGGGCCCGGCATGAGCGCCGCGCAGCTGCGCCAGCTGTTCCAGCCGTTCAACCGCCTGGGGGCCGAGCGCACCGCCACCGAGGGCTCTGGCCTGGGCCTGGTGATCAGCCGCCAGCTGGTGGAGGCCATGGGCGGCCGGCTGGAGGTGACCAGCCAGCCCGGCCAGGGCTCCACGTTCAGTGTCACGCTGTCCACCGCCGCGGCGCGGCCAGCCGCGGTGCCGCGGGAGGAAGGCATGCCAGGCGCCCGACCGCCCGGACCGCGGCGGCGCGTGCTGTATGCAGAGGACAACCCGGTCAACGCCTTGCTGATGGAACAGGTGCTGGCACCCCTGGACGGGGTGGAGCTGCGCTTGGCGGCCAGCGGCGAGGAGGCGCTGGCCTGTGCCGCGCAGTGGCCGCCCGATCTGCTGCTGCTGGACATGCACCTGGGCGACATGGACGGCCGCACGCTGCTGGGCCGCCTGCGCGACCTGCCGGGTCTGGCCGGTGTGCCGGCGGTGGCGGTGTCGGCCGACGCCATGCCCGACGACGTCGCGCTGGCCCGCGCCAGCGGTTTCCAGGACTACTGGACCAAGCCGATCGATGTGCACCGGCTGCGCATCGGCCTTCTGCAGGCGCTGGAGCGGCGCGAAGCGCCGCCATGACCTCCGCCGGCGCTGCAAATTAGGGGCGCGCCCACATCCGTTACCGCTGGGAGTTACATTTCGGCGCATCAGCGGCTGTCACAGGCGACAGCCGCCGTTGATGTTGGGAGAACGACGTGCGCCAGACCGCGGGCCCCGCAGGGGTCGGCGGGACTGCGCGCTGGCCTGCCATGACCGACCCCTCTGACACCTTGCCGGCTGTCGGCGAGCTGCTGGAGCGTTCCTCCGGCGGCGATGCCCAGGCGCTGCAGCAGCTCTTCGTCGTGCTGTACCCCGAGATCAAGCGGGTGGCGCGCGCACGCCTGGCCCAGGTGCACGGCGCGCCGGGCCTGAACACCACGGCCCTGGTGCACGAGGGGTTCCTGCGCCTGGCCGATGCCTCGCGCCTGCACGGGCGCACGCGCGGGCAGTTCTTCGCCTATGTGGGCCAGGTGCTGCGCTCGGTGGTCATCGACCACCTGCGCAGCCTGGGTCGCGACAAGCGCGGCGGCGAGCAGATCATGGTCACGCTGTCCGAGGCGGCCGGCATGCCGGCCAACCTCAGCTCTGCCGAGGACCTGATCGCCTGCGACCGGGCGCTGAGCCGCATGCGCGAGATCGACGCCGCGCTGTACGAGCTGCTCGAGATCCATGTCTTCGCCGGCCTGACGATCGCCGAGGTGGCGACGCTGCGCGGCGTGGCCACCCGCACCGTCAACCGCGACCTGATCAAGGCGCGGGCGCTGCTGCGCGAACTGCTGGGCTGATGCGCCGGCCGCTGTCCACCCGATGATCGACCGCACGCAGTGGGAGCAGCTCTCGGCGCTGCTGGACGAGGCGCTGGATCTGGCCCCGGGCGAGCGCGCGACCTGGCTGGAGCGGGTGTGTGCCCAGCAGCCGGCGCTGGCCACCGCGCTGCGGCGGATGCTGGCCCAGGCCGAGCGGGCCGAGGCGCAACCCGATGCGGCGCAGGCGCTGGTGACCGCCTTCGACCAATGGCTGGGTCCGGCACTGGTGCCGGGCGCCGACGAGCGCGCCACCAGTGACCTGCGGGGCCTGCCGCTGGGTGCCTGGGTGCTGGCCGAGAAGATCGGCGAGGGCGGCATGGGCCAGGTCTGGCGCGCCAACCGGGCCGACGGCCTGTTCCAGGGCGAGGCGGCGATCAAGCTGCTGCGGGCCGATCTGCCGGCCGAGCGCTTCTCGGCCCGCTTCGCGCGCGAGCGGGCGGTGCTCGCACGCCTGAACCACCCCGCCATCGCCCGGCTGCTGGATGCCGGTGTGGCCCAGGGCCAGGCCTACCTGGTGCTGGAGCTGGTGCGCGGCCGGCCGCTGTCCGAACATGCCCGGCTGCATGCGCCGCTGCTGGACCAGCGGGTGGCGCTGCTGCGCAGCGTGGCCCAGGCGGTGGAGGCGGCCCATGCGCAGCTGGTGATCCACCGCGACCTCAAGCCGTCCAATGTGCTGGTCACCGCCGAGGGCCAGCCCAAACTGCTGGATTTCGGCGTCGCTGGCCTGTTGGACGACGACGCCGCGGCCGACGACCTGACGCGCCTGACCGGCCGCGGCCTGACCGTGGGGTACGCCGCGCCGGAACAACTGGCCGGCCAGCCGGTGGGTACCGCTGCGGATGTCTTCTCGCTGGGCGTGATGCTCTATGAGCTGGTCAGCGGCGCACTGCCCTTCGGCGCCGCGGGCGACAGCCGGGCGAGCCTGGAGCGCGCGGTGATGGACACCGAGCCCCACCGCCTGCTGAGCGCCACCCCGACGCCGGGGGGACCCGGCCCGGCCGAGGACGCCGGGCGCGCCCGCGGCGACCTGGAGGCGGTGATCGCCAAGGCACTGCACAAGGACCCGGCACAGCGCTACCGCAACGTCAGCGCCTTCATCGAGGACCTGGACCACTGGTCGGCCCGCCGGCCGGTGCGCGCCCAGCGCCGCGACTGGCGCCATGACAGCCTGCTGTGGCTGCGCCGCCATGCGCTGCTGGCGGGCAGCACGGCGATCGTCACCTGCTCGCTGGCGATCGGTCTGGGCACCAGCCTGTGGCAATGGCAGCGGGCCAAGGAGGCCGCGCGGCAGTCGGACGAGGTCACGGCCTACCTGCAGGAGCTGCTGGCCTCGGCCAGCCCCGATCGCCATGGCGGCGAGTGGCCCACCGTCTTGCAGCTGCTGCGCAAGGCGCGCGAAGACGTGCTGCAGCGCTTCGGCGATTCGCCCGAGACCCGGCTGCGCGTGCTGCAGGTGCTGGTGGCGACCAACCAGCAGCTCAACCGCCACGACATCGCGCAGCCGCTGGCGCGCGAGCTGGTGGCGCTGAGCGTGCAGATCCACGGGGAGGAGTCCGCGCCCACGCTGAAGGCCCGGCTCGACCAGTCCCGCAGCTGGATCCTGCAGGGCCAGCCCGACCTGATCGTCGAGAGCATCGCCCCGGCGATCCCACGCCTGCGGCGGGTGTTCGGCGCCGACAGCGACGAGCTGCTCAACGGCCTGATGCTGCTGGACGCCGCCTATGCCCGCCTGGGCCGCGCCGACGAGGCCGCCCAGGCCCTGGCGCAGGCCTGGCAGATCATCGAGCCGATGCAGGGCCCCGAGGCCGAGCGCATGCGCGCCAGCTACCTGAACCACCTGAGCATCGTCCAGAGCGCCCAGGGCCATCTGCGCGAGGCGATCAACACGCTCAAGCGCACCGAGGTCTACTGGGGCCGCACCGAGCCGAACTGGCAGCGCGAGGTGCTGACCTACCAGCGCAACCTGCTGGCGCTGCAGATCCGGGCGGGCGACTACGGCGACATCGAACCCCGGCTGCGCAGCCTGCTGCCGCGCATCGATGCGCTGATGAAGCCGGGCAGCGGCCTGAACCTCTCGCTGCGCCACGAGCTGGGGCGCTTCCTGCTGGAGACCGGCCGCTGGCCCGAGGCCCTGCGCCAGCGCGACGAGGACCTGGCCTACGCCCGGGCGGCCGGCGTGGTGCACCCGGTCGCCCAGATGGCGCTGCAGGCCCAGCGCCTGCAACTGCAGGGCCTGACGCATGCCGTGGCGCCGGCCGCGTACGACGCCCAGGCCCGCGCCCTGATGCAGCAACTGCAGACGGAGCAGGAGTGGCTGGGGCAGCAGCGCGTGGAGATCCGCCTGGCGCTGGCCCGCGGCGCCCTGGCCCTGGACCTGGGCGAGCTGGCCGGCTCGCTGGTCGATGCACTGCGGCAGGAGCCTGGGGTGCGTGACGGCTGGGATCGGCCGGTGCGTGCCCGGGTGGACAGGCTGTCGGCCCAGCTGGCGCGCTGGCGGGGCGACCTGCCGGCGGCGCGCCAGCTGCTGGCGCGGCTGGTGGCGGCCGGGCCCGGGATGGCCGGCCCCACGGTCGAGGCCTGGTCGACTGCCCTGGACCACGCCTGGGTGCTGCAGCAGCTGGGGGCGGCCGGTGCCGCCGAGGCGCTGGCCGAGGCGCAGCGGCGCCGGCCGCCGTCCGTGCCGCCGGGGCACCCGCTGGACCAGGTGCAGCGCTACCTCGAGCGGGCCTCGGACACGCGCGACCCGGCAGGCGCGCGGGCGGCCCTGGCCGCGATCCTGGCGTCGCAGGGCGCGGCCACGACGGAGGTGACCGGGGGGCGGGCCTCGCTGTTCGGCGCGCTGATCTGAAGCGCCGCCGAGCACCGGGCCGCGGCGGACCCAGCCTGCCGTGGACTCGGTGTTTTCCCGCACCTGTGTCGCACAGGCGGGTCCGGCGACGTCTGTACCAGCATCACGGCCACCCACGGTGGGTGGCTGCGCAGACCCCGCCCGGCCCATGAACCCACCTGTCCCCGTCAGCCCGCACCTGTCGACCGCCACGCGCGTGGTCTCGGGCGAGGAGCTGGTGATCGACCGCCGTGCGCGCCGCGTGTATCGGCAGGGGCAGCCGCTGACGGTGGGGGTGCGCGCCTTCGAGCTGCTCAGCGCGCTGATCGACGCCGACGGGCGGGTCCTCAGCGCCGAGGAGCTGCGCCGTCAGGTGTGGGAGGACAAGTCGGTGGGCGACAACAACCTGCGCGTGCAGCTGACGCTGCTGCGCCGGGTGCTGGGCGCCGACGCCATCGTCCATCACCGCGGCCGCGGCTACCAGCTGGTGCTCAGCACCCGGGCGCAGGAGGACGCGGCCGAACTCGCCGCCGAGGCCCTGTCGGTTGCCCCGAAGGACGACCTGCCGGAGTCGCCCTGGCCGCTGGTGGGGCGTGACCGCTGTCTGGCCGAGGTCTCGGCGCGCCTGCTGCAGCACCAGCGCGTCACGCTGCTGGGCCCGCCGGGGGTCGGCAAGAGCGGCCTGGCGCTGGCTGCGGCGCGGGCCGCCGCGGGCGATGCCGGCCGGCCGGTGTGGTGGATCCACCTGGCCCCGCTGCGTGATGGTCTGCAACTGGCCAGCGCGATCCGGTCGGTGCTGCAGCTCGACATCAGCGGTCCGCTGTCGCTGGAGCGGGTGGGCTCGGCCCTGGGTGACCGCGAGGGCCTGCTGGTGCTGGACGCCTGCGAACACCTGCTGTCGCTGGTCACCGCCTTCTGCGATCGTCTGCTGCGGGTGGCGCCCCACGTGCGCGTGCTGGCCACCACCCGCAAGAGCCTGCGCAGCGCCGGCGAGCAGGTGCTGGTCGTGCCGCCGCTGGAGCTGCCGGCCGAGGCGCCTGACACGCCGCTGGGCGCGGTGCGCGCCAGCAGCGCCTGCCAGCTGTTCGAGATGCGCGTGCGCTCGGCCGACCCGCGCTTCCGGCTGACCCCGGTGAACGCGCCGGTCGTGGCCGAGATCTGCCGCCGGCTCGACGGCAACCCCCTGGCCCTGGTGCTGGCCGCCAGCCGCGTGCCCTCGGTGGGTCTGCTGGACCTGCGCGATTCGCTGGACCAGCGCCTGACCTGGGTGCGACCGGCGGTCGATGACGACGAGCGCCACCAGAGCCTGCATGCCGCGCTGGCGTCCAGCCACGCCTTGCTCCGGGCCGCCGAGCAGCGCCTGCTGTGGGTGGTCAGCGTCTTCGACGGCCCCTTCGGTCTGGACGACGCGCGGGCCGTGGCCCATGCCGACCCGGCGCTGGACCGGGTGTCGCTGGTGGACGCGATGGCCACGCTGGTCGAGCACGGCCTGGTCGAGGTGGACGGCGACAGCCTGCTGGGCGCCGATGCGGCGCGGGCGCGCTACACGCTGCACGAATCGGTGCGCCTGTTTGCGCGCGACCTGTTGCAGGGCTCGGGTCGGCTCGACGATGTGCTGCGCGCCCATGGCCACCACCTGCTGACCCAGTTGAAGGACCGCCAGGCGACCGACCGTCCGGCCCTGGCGCAGCCCGACGCGGTGCGGCGTCAGCACGCCAGCGTGCAGCGGGTGATCGCCTGGGCCAGCGCGGCCGATCCGCTGCTGGCGCTGCGCCTGTGCGCGCTGTGCGCCACGCCCTGGCGCCGCATGGGCCTGCATGCGCTGGCGCGACAGCTGGCGCGGCCCCTGCTGGCCCTGCCGGTGGAGCCCGCCCAGGTCTCGGCCCGCATTGAGCTGCTGCTGGCGCTGTGTGCGGTGGATGCCGAATTGGAGGACGCCGCGGCCGTGCTGGCCGACGCCACCGAGGCCCTGGCGCTGCTGGACGGGCGTCCGGACACCTGGCAGCGCGCGCAGGCGCTGGGCTGGCGCGCCCAGGCCTGGGTGCTCGACGGCCGGCTGGGGCTGGCCTGCCAGGGGCTGGCCGAGGCCGTGCCGCTGTGGCGCGAAACCGGCGACGAGCGCGGTCTGAGCCAGGCCCTGCAGCAGCAGGGCGGCGCGCTGCTGATGGCCGGCCGCAGCGAGGAGGCGCGTGCCGCGCTGCAGGAGGCCCAGATGCTGTGCCGCGCCGCCCGCGAACGCAGCCTCGGTGAGGACGACTGGGGTCTGATGCAGATCCACGAGCAGCTGGGCGAGCTGGAACTGGGCGCGGGCCAGGTGTCGCTGGCGGCCGAGCACCTGGAGCGGGCGGCGCTGCTGGCCCGGCGCGCACCCAACCACTTCCGCCTGGCGCGCACCCTGGCCCTGCTGGGCCATGTGTACCTGCGCCTGGGCGAGCGCGAGCAGTCGGCGGTGTGCGTGGCCGAAGGCATCGACATCGCGCTGCGCCAGGGCTTCGCGCGGCTGCTGGCCGACAACGCCAGCGTGCTCTCCGGTGTGCTGATGGCCGCCAACCAGCCGGTGCGGGCCCTGGCGGCCAGCCGCTATGCCGAGCGCCAGCGCGAGCGCCTGGGCATGCTGTGCCCGCCGGTGATGCAGGACCTGATGGATGTGGTGGCCCTGCAGGTGGTGACGGCGATCCCGGCGCGCCAGCGGCGCGCTGCCGAAGCGCAGGCCGAACTGGTCACGCTGGAAGAGCTGCGCGACTGGGCCGGCGACGTGGCGGGCCTGCCGCCCGGCGGCCCGCTGGCGCACTGAGTCAGCTTCAGTCCGGCGTGGGTGCGGTGGGCGGGGCGGGGGTCGGCGCCGGCTTCATCGAGGCCCGCAGCGTCATGAAGCGGCCCAGCAGGTCGAACCAGAACGGCGCGCCCAGCATCACCGCGAAGGCGCTGACCAGCCAGCCCAGGGCCAGCATCATCAGCGCCAGCGGATCGGCGTTCTGCAGGCCGCCCTGCGGCGCCAGCTGGGGCAGGCTGCCGCCGGGCTGCCAGCCGATCGGCAGGCCGATCGCGCCCAGCCGGTGCTGCAGCGCATCGAGCCGCTGGGCCGGCGCCTGACCAGCCAGACCGGCCTGGGCGTCCTGCACCAGGCTGGCCTGCTGCACCGCCGCCTCGCGCAGCGCGCGGTCGGCCAGCAGGCGGTTCATCACGTGCAACGCATCGATGTTCAGCACCACCGCGGCCAGCAGACCCACCGTGAACAGCACGGCCTGGGTGCGGCGCTTGTACCAGCCGCTGGCCCGCTGCATGGTGCCGTCGAACCACTGGGCCAGGTGCTGCCGTGTCGCCGCCAGGTCGTCATTGCCGCGGTCCAGCGCCCACAGCAGCACGCGCCGCAGGTGCGGCGAGTCGTACTGCGCCACGCGTTCACGCAGCGCCTGGGGTGTCAGCGGGGCGTTGGCGGCGGCGCTGCCGTCGCCGCGCGCCACCAGGTCGATCAGCGCATCGGCAAAGCGCTCCGAGGGAATGTAGGAGGGCAGCTGGCGCCGCGCATGCAGCCGCATGTGCCTGGACCCCAGGCCCGGTGTGAAGGGGCTGCGCCAGAGCTTCTTCGGGTCGTAGCGGCCCTGGAACAGCGAGTAGATCAGCGGGTGCTCGTACAGGCGCTGGGCGACCGTGCCATCGTCGTCGTTGAGCAGCACGCGCAGGCCGCGCTCCAGGTCCATCGCGCGCCACTTCATGATGCCCTCGATCCATTCCTGGATCGCGGTGCAGATCAGCGACATCGTGAGGAACAGGAAGGCCATGCCAATGGCGACTTCCAGGGTTTCCGAATTGAACATGGGCCTCCCGGGCGGTGGGGCCACCAGTCTCGTCGGACCCCGGGCCGGCGGGCACCCGGCAAGATAGGGATGCCCCAGCGATCAGGGCGCGCTGTAGCGGATGCGGTAGAGCGCGCCGGCGTGGTCGTCCGAGACCAGCAAGGAGCCATCCGGCAGCTCGGCCACATCCACCGGGCGGCCCCAGTAGCGGCCCTGGTCCAGCCAGCCCTCGGCGAACACGGTGGGCGCGCCGGCCTGGCCGTCGGGCTGCAGCGGCACGAAGTTCAGCAGCGCGCCGGTGGCCTGGCTGCGGTTCCAGGAGCCGTGCGAGGCGACGAAGATACCGCCGCGGAAGCTGGCCGGGAACTGCCTGCCGCGGTAGAAGTGCATGCCCAGCTGCGCCTGGTGCGCGGGGAACTCGGCCTGCGGCGGGGTCCAGGTGGCGGGCGGCGGCAGGTCCTTCAGGTCCGGGGCCACGGCGGTGCCGGCCACCGGGGTGTTGCGGCCGTGGATGAAGGGGTAGCCAAAGTGCTCGCCGCCCGGGCGGGTGATGCGGTTGAGCTCGCCGGGCGGGATGTCGTCGCCCATGTGGTCGGTCTGGTTGTCGGTGAACCAGACGGTGCCGGTGCCGGGCTGCAGGTCCATGCCCACGCTGGCGCGCACGCCGCGTGCCAGCACCTCGCGGGCGCTGCCGTCGGCCGCGCGCAGGCGCACCAGGCCGCCGATGCCCAGGCGCTCATAGAGCGCCACCTTCTCGCGCGGCTGCACGTTGTAGGGCTGGCCCAGGGTGATGTAGAGCCAGCCGTCGTCGGACACGCGGCAGGTGCGGTCGCCATGGTTGGGCCGGGCCTCTTCCGGCGGCACCAGCGTTCCCTGGGGCACCACGGTGACCAGCTCCAGCGAGGCATCGGTGCCCGCGCGCGACGCTCCCACCAGGCGCAGCACCCGGTTGCGCTCGGCCACCACCAGGTCACCAGCGGGCGTCAGGCACACCCCGTTGGGCGACACAAAGCCCTGGCCGGGCGCCAGGGCCCGCACCTCGTCGGCCTGGCGGTCACCGTCGCGGTCGGTCACGGCCCAGACCGTGTCGCGGCGGGTGCCGACGAAGACCCGGTCGCCCGCCGGCGACACCGCCAGGTGGCGCGCCCCGGGCACCAGCGCGTAGAGCTCGATCTGGAAACCCGCGGGCAGGCGCACGCGCCGCAGCTGTTCACGCAACTGCTGCGCCTTGGCATCCTGCTGCGGGACGGGCGGCTGCGCGGCATCGAAGGCGGGCACCCGCTGCGCAGCGGCCGGGGCGCCGGCCAGGGCCAGCACCAGCGTGACCAGACCGGACAAGACGGATGCGGCGGACAGGAGCGGCGGGGTGGGGCGGGCAATGGGCATGTGGCGATTCTCGGCGTCGTGCGGCGACCCGGCTGCTGGCGGGGGCTCTGCTCAGGCGCCCAGCTGCGCCCACTGCCACAGCGCAAAGGCGGCCAGCAGCAGCGCCGAGGCGGCATTGATGCGGCGTCGCCAGGCGTCGTCCAGCGCATGGCGCAGGCGGCTCACGCCCCAGCTCAGGCCCAGCCACCACAGCGCGGAGCCCAGCCACACACCCAGCACCATCAGCGTGGGCGACAGCGGCGGGCCGCCGGCGCCCGCCAGTGCGCCGAAGACGGCGATGAAGGACAGGATGGTCGCCGGGTTCGACAGGGTCAGCGCGAAGGTGCCGCCGAAATGGCGCAACAGGTCGCCGCCCGAGGGCAGCGGGGCCGCGCCAGTGGCCAGCGGTGCGCGCCAGGTCTGCCAGGCCAGCCACAGCAGCAGCGCACCGCCGCCCAGCGCCAGCGGCACCCGCGCGCCCACCAGCCAGGTGATCGCCGCCTGCACGCCCCAGGCGCCCAGCGCGCCATAGGCGGCGTCGGCGCAGGCGGCGCCCAGACCGGTGGCCAGTCCAGCGGCCATGCCGCCGTCCAGCGTGCGGCGGATCGTCAGCAGGCCGATCGGGCCGACCGGGGCGGCAATGCCCAGTCCGACCAGCACGGCCTGCAGGAAACGGGAATCAGTCAGTGCATCCGTCATCATGATCAGGATGCTAAGTGGGTCAATCGGTCATGACCAGTCGATTTGTCTGGTCTAGCGGCGGCATTGGCGTATGATTTTCTGGTCCGAAGCACTTGGTACCGAAAACCATGACCTTCGATGTCGATGCCCGTTCCTGGGCCCTGCTGCAGGCGCTGCAGCGCGATGGCCGGGCACCGCTGAAGGTCCTGGCTGAAGCCTGCGGCCTGAGCGTGGCCGCCACCGCTGAGCGGCTGCGACGTTTGCAGGACGCCGGCGTGGTGCGGGGCGTGCACGCCGAACTCGACCCGGTGCGGGCCGGCTACGGTGTGCAGGCCGTGGTGGCCATCCAGGCGCCGCAGCCCGGCAAACAGCCGCTGCTGGCCTGTCTTCAGGAGATGCCCGAAGTGCTGGAGTGTCACCACGTGACTGGGGCCGATTCCTACCTGGTGCAGGTGGTGGCGGTGGACCTGGCCCACCTGGAAACGCTGGTGTCCGCGATCAGCCGTTGGGGCGAGACGCGCACCTCGCTGGTCTTCTCGACGCCGATCCGCCGCCGGCCGCTGCAGCCGCCGCGCCGACCTGCCTAGAATCCCCACCATGACCGAAACCACCAAGCCTGCGCTGCCCGACCGCCTGAGCGTCGACCCCAAGAGCCCGCACCATGTGGCGGCGGTGTTCGAACACGAGATCGGCATCCGCTTCAACGGCAAGGACCGCTTCGACGTCGAGGAATACTGCCTCAGCGAAGGCTGGATCAAGGTGCCCGCCGGCAAGACGCTGGACCGCAAGGGCCGGCCGCTGTGCATCAAGCTCAAGGGGGCGGTGGAGGCCTTCTACCGCTGAAGGTGCAGCACGACTTCAGCACGCCGGCGGCGCTCTGGAGCGATTTCACGCTGCATGCCAGCGTGCTGGCCGTGGCGGCGGTGGGGGTGTCGCTGGCGGTGTGGGCCCTGGGTCGCCGAAGCCTGCCGCGCTGGGGGGTTGGCGAGTCGGCGCTGGTGGGCGCGCTGCTGCTGCTGATCGGCCTGTGGGTGATCCAGGCACAAACCCTGGACCGGTTCTGGCGCATCGAGGCCTCGGCGGGCCAGCTGCGGCTGTTCCCGCGTGAGGGGGAGCCGGTGATCTGGCGTGCGGCCGACATCGATGATGTCCGCTATGGCTTCCGGGGCAAGCTGGCCTACGGGCCGTGCCGGCTGGTCGTTGAGACGCGTGATGGCCAGCGCCTGCTCACCGCCAGCCAGCGCCTGACCCTGCAGGACTGCCAGGCGCTCAGGGCGCAGGTGCTGCGCGCTCTGGCACCTTGAGCGCCCTGGCATCCAGCGCGCGCAGCGCGGCGGCGGCGTCGCCCCGCACCAGCCTGGCCGCGCCGGCCAGCATCAGATTGCGCGGCAGCCCGAAATCCTCGACCAGCAGGCCTTGCGCATCATGGCTGCCGCCCAGCTGCGCCCGCAGCGGTCGGTCGTCGTCCAGGTAGCCCAGCACCGGCGTGCCCAGGGCCGCGGCAAAGCCCACCTCGAACGCGGTGCCCGAGTCGGGTTCATGGCCGCGGAAGTCGTTCAGGTTGGCCAGCACCAGGTCGGCGCGACGGATCAGCGCGCAGTTGGCCTCGTAGATCCAGCGCGCTGCGGCGGGCCCCTGCAGCCCCTCGGGCAGGGTGTTGTCCAGCGGGTACAGCCCGGTGTGGCCATGCGCTGCGCACAGCGCCTTCAGCCGCTCGCCCTGGGCCAGCGCATCCGGGCGAAAGACATCGAAGCCGGCCAGGTAGATCGTCAGCGCCATGGGCGCCAGTATCGCCCGCCTACAGCCGGGCCCCGAGGCGCACGCCCTGGTCGATGGCGCGTTTCGCATCGAGCTCGCCGGCCTCCTGGGCGCCGCCGATCACATGCACGGTCAGCCCGAGGGCTTGCAGCGGCGCCTGCAGCGCACGCAGCGGCTCCTGGCCGGCGCACAGCACCACGGTGTCGACCTCCAGCCAGCGCGGGTTCTCGCGCTGCTCGCCTTCGCTGATCTTCAGGCCGGCGTCGCTGATCTGCTCGTAGTTCACGCCGCCCAGCATGCGCACGCCGGCGCGCTTGAGCACGCTGCGGTGGATCCAGCCGGTGGTCTTGCCCAGGCCGGCACCGGGCTTGCTGGCCTTGCGCTGCAGCAGCCAGACCTGGCGGGCCGGCGGATGCGGCTCGGCCTCGGGGGCCAGGCCGCCGCGGGCCAGCGCCGGGTCGGTCACGCCCCACTCGGCCAGCCAGGCGGGCAGGTCCAGCGCGGTGCTGCGGCCCTGGTGGGTCAGGAACTCGGCCACGTCGAAGCCGATGCCGCCGGCACCCACCACCGCCACCCGCGGCCCGACCGGGGCGCCACGCAGCACGTCGATGTAGCTCAGCGCCTTGGGATGGGGCAGGCCCGGGATGGACGGCGTGCGCGGCAGCACGCCGGTGGCCAGCACCACCTCGCTGACGCCCAGCGCCTGCAGCGACTCTGCGGTGGCCCGCGTGTTCAGGTGCAGCCGCACGCCGGTGCGGTTCACGCGTTCGCCCCAGTAACGCAGCGTCTCGTGGAACTCCTCCTTGCCGGGCACCTGCTTGGCCAGGTTCAGCTGACCGCCGATCTCGGCGGCGGCGTCGACCAGGTGCACGGTGTGGCCGCGCTCGGCCAGCGTGGTGGCGGCGGCCAGCCCGGCCGGTCCGGCGCCGACCACGGCGACGGTCTTGCGGGCGCTGGTGGGGGTGATCAGGATCTCGGTCTCGCGGCAGGCCCGCGGATTGACCAGGCAGCTCGAGAGCTTGTTGTCGAACACATGGTCCAGGCAGGCCTGGTTGCAGGCGATGCAGGTGTTGATCTCGCGCGCGCGGCCCTCGCGCGCCTTCTTCACGAAGTGGGCGTCGGCCAGCAGCGGCCGCGCCATCGAGACCATGTCGGCATAGCCTTCGGCCAGCAGGGTGTCGGCCAGCTCGGGCGTGTTGATGCGGTTGCTGGTGATCAGCGGGATGCCCACCTCGGCCTTCATCTTCTTCGTCAGCCAGGCGAAGGCGGCGCGCGGCACGCTGGTGGCGATGGTGGGCACACGGGCCTCGTGCCAGCCGATGCCGGTGTTGATGATGGTGGCGCCGGCCGCCTCGATGGCCTTGGCCAGCTGCACCACCTCGTCCCAGCTGGAGCCGCCGGGCACCAGGTCGATCATCGACAGGCGGTAGATCAGGATGAAATCGGGGCCCACCGCCTCGCGGGTGCGGCGCACGATCTCCACCGGCAGGCGCATGCGGTTCTCGTACGAACCGCCCCAGCGGTCGTCGCGGTGGTTGGTGGCCGCCGCGATGAACTGGTTGATGAAGTAGCCCTCGCTGCCCATGATCTCGACGCCGTCGTAGCCGGCCTCGCGGGCCAGCGTGGCGCAGCGCACGAAGGCGCGGATCTGGCGCTCGATGCCGCCCTCGGACAGCTCGCGCGGGCGGAAGGGCGAGATCGGGCTCTTGATCGCCGAGGGCGCCACCGCCAGCGGCTGGTAGGCATAGCGGCCGGTGTGCAGGATCTGCAGCGCGATCCTGCCGCCGCGCTGGTGCACCGCCTCGGTGACCACCCGGTGGCGCCTGACCGCTCCGCGCGTGGCCAGCGTGCCGGCGAAGGGCTTGGCCCAGCCCTCGATGTTGGGCGCGAAGCCACCGGTGACGATCAGGCCGACCTCGCCCTCGGCGCGCTCGGCGAAGTAGGCGGCCAGCTTGGTGAGGTCGCGGCCTTCTTCCAGACCGGTGTGCATCGAGCCCATCAGCACGCGGTTCTTCAGCGTGGTGAAGCCCAGGTCCAGGGGTTGCAACAGGTGGGGGTAATGGCTCATGGTCGGGGCACGGGTGGACGGCTCGGCCGATTGTGGTGGCGCCGGGCCACCGGGCGACTGGAGGTTTCGCCCTAATCGATGTCGCGCAGGTGACGCGCGGTACGGGGGTCAGGGCCTGTCCACACCACCGCCACCCTTCCGGTCGTGTGAACAGGCCCTAGCGCGGGTCGGCGTCAGGCTGCAGGGCCTGGTGCATGCTCAGGAACACCCGGCCATGGGCGCGCGCGGCCCAGTCGGCGGTCTTCAGGCGGTCCATCAGGGGGCCCTTGACCTCGGCCAGATCCAGCCGCACGCCGCGGGCATGCAGCGCTTCGTCGAGCGCCAGCAGCGCCGTCAGGCCGCTGAAGTCGATCGCGTTGACCGGCGACATCTGCAGCACCACGCGGCGGGTGTCCTCGTCCAGCTGGTCCTGCACCAGGCTGCCCAGGTCGCGGGCGTTGGTGAACAGCAGGCTCTCGTCGATGCGCAGCGCCACCACGCCGGGCTGTTCCTCGGTGGCGTGGCGCTCGATGTTGCGGTAGTGCTCGGTGCCGGGCACGCGGCCGATGCGGGCCACGTGCGGGTCGGCGGTGCGCTGCAGCAGCAAGGCGGCCGACAGCGCCACGCCCACGCTCAGCGCCACCTCCATGCTGGCCAGCACGGTCAGCGCGGCCACGCCCAGCATCACCCAGAACTCCTCGCGGGCATAGCGCCAGGCCAGGCGGAACGGCTGGAGATCAAGCATCGACGAGGCCGCCAGCACGATCGTGGCCGCCAGCACCGCCCGCGGCAGCAGGGCCAGCGGGGCGGCCAGCAGCAGCGCACTGAGCGCCATCAGGCCGGCGACGATCACCCCCACCCGCAGGCTGCGGGCATTCGCCTCGAAGGCCACGGCGCTGCGCGACAGGCCACCGCCCACCGGCATGCCGCCACTCAGCGCCGCCAGCAGGTTGGCACCGCCCAGGCCGCACAGTTCGCGCCGCGGCACCAGGTGCTGGCGCCGCCGCGCGGCCAGCGAGCCGGCCACCGCCAGGTGCTCGACCGACACCAGCAGCGCCAGCAGCGCGGCGCTGGGCAGCATCAGCCGCCACAGCGCCGGGTCCAGTGCCGGCCAGGTGGGTCGGATGGCCAGCGCCGGCAACGCGCCCACCACCGCCACGCCGTGGCCGCTGGCATCGGCCAGCGCGGCCCCGGCGATCGCCAGGGCCATCACCGCCAGCGGCGCGGCGCGCCCCGCCTGGCCGCCGGCGCGACGGCCCAGCCACAGCAAGGTGATGGCGGCGACGGTGATGCCCAGCGTGAGCAGGTGGCCCGGACGCGCGGCGCCCAGCCAGCCGGCCGCGACATCCACCAGCCGCGTGCCCCCGGACGAGCTGCCCGCCAGCACCGGCAGCTGCGTGATGACGATGGTCAGCGCGGCGCCGGTCATGAAGCCGTGCAGCACCGGCACGCTCAGCAGCGCCACCAGCGCATCGAAGCGCAGGGCGGCACCCAGCAGCAGCACCGCGCCGGTCTCCAGCGCCAGCACGCCGGCCAGCGCGGCGGCGGAGGTGCCCTCGGGCGCCACGGCCAGCGCATGCTGCAGGGCCTGGGCCGTCATCAGCGACAGCACCGCGCCAGGACCCATCACGCTGACCGGGCTGGTGCCCACCGCGGCGTAGGCCAGCGCGGGCACGATGCTGGCCGCCAGGCCCAGCTCGGCCGGCAGACCGGCCAGCAGCGCATAGGCCAGGCTCTGCGGGATCAGCAGCAGCGTGATGATGCCGGCGGCGACGGCGTCGTCGCGCCAGGAGGGGGGCAGGGCCTGGGGGGCGGGCAAGTGTTCAGGCCGGCTCGGGCAGCGCGATGCTGTCGTCGGTGCTGAACTGGTAGTCGCGGAAGACGTGGGCGGCGCTGAGCAGCTGGTAGCTGCCGTCGGGCGCACGGTGGGTGGTGTCCTTCAGGCGCCAGGTGAGCTGGCCGCAGGTCCAGATCTCGAAGTTGCGCATGTGGGTGCACAGGCAGGTCTTGTCGGTCACCGAGATGCGCTTGGCATCGGGGTGGGCTTCGATCTCGCGGTTCCAGGCCTCGATGTAGGCGCACTTGCCGCTGGCATCGAGCAGGTAGCCGTAGGCCTCGCAGTTCGGGCGGATGCCGTCGCCAATGCCGGGGCTGGACTTGATCATGCGCATCGGGTAGCCGGTGGGCGAGATCTGGTTGACCTCGATGTCGTCCTCGCCGGCCTTGAAGTACTCCTGCTTGACCTCGTCGGGCAGGCCGCATTCCCGGGTCACGGTGAAGCGCGTGGCCACCTGCACGCCGGCGCCACCCATCTCCAGGAAGCGCACGGCGTCGGAGCCGGTGAAGATGCCGCCAGCGGGCAGCACCGGGATGTCCAGGTGCTCGTCCTTCAGGTACTTCAGCACCTCGCCGACGATGGTGGCCAGGTCATGTTCGGCCCAGTCCATGCCGAAGCCCAGGTGGCCGCCGGCCAGCGGACCTTCGACCACGATGTAGTCGGGCAGGCGGTTCAGGCGGGCGTTCTTCTTGAGGAACAGCTGCAGCGCGCGCACCGACGAGACGATGATGCCCAGCTTGGCATCGCGAAAGCGCGGATGGTCCTCGATCAGCGCGAAGGAGCCCAGGTGCAGGCCGGCCGCCAGCGTGATGCCGTCGATGCCGGCGTCCAGCGCGGTGCTCATGCGCACCTTCAGGGTTTCCTTCGGGGCGTTCATCGTCAGCTTTTCCATGCAGTTGATGAACACCATGCCGGGCCCGGTCTTGCGGGCCATCGTCGATTCCACGTGCAGCCGCGTGGCCTCGGCCAGGTGGTCGAGGTTGAACTTGACGTCGGACTTGTCGCGGTTCTCGGCGTTGTACTTGTACTGGGCCATCTTGGCCTTGACGTACTTGGTCTGGTAGCGCCGGTCCGACACGGTCTTGATCATCGCGTCGGAGATGTGGCCCACGCCGCCCAGGCGGGCCGCTTCGAGGGCCAGATCGGAGGTGGAGATGTCGACACCCATGCCGCCGATCATGATCGGCACCAGTTCGTGGCGGCCCAGGCGCAGGCGGAAATCGTCCAGTCTCTTCATGCGGTTCTCGTGTTCGGGGGAGCGTCCCCGGCGGCGTACGGCGGGAAAGCGCGTATGTTAAGTGCTGGGCCATCCTTGACGGCGTCGTGGGATCTGATAATCCCCGGCCATGAGCGATTCCCCTGACGCGGATCAGCGCCTGACGGCGCTGGAGATCAAGATCAGCTACCTGGAGGATCTGGCCGACACCCTGAACAGCCTGGTGGCGCGCCAGCAGCAGCAGATCGAATGGCTGGCCCGCGAGCTGCTGCAGCTGCGCCGCCAGGGCGCCGAGCCCGGCACGCCCGGCGGCGGCCTGCTTGACGAGCGCCCGCCGCACTACTGAGCGGCTCGCCGGCGAGCCCACCCACGGGACGATCCGGCGGTCGCCGGGCCGTCGTTCGGATGACCAGGTCAGTGGGCCGGTGCCGGCCCGACCGACAGCCAGGGGGTGACGCGGCTGAGCAGTTCGTCCATGCCGAAGGGCTTGGCGAGGTGGTCGTCCATGCCGGCATGCTGCGAGAGCCGTTCGTGTTCGGCCACCGCATTGGCGCTGATGCCGATGATCGGCACCCGCGGCGTGCCCAGGCGCTGCTCCCGCTCGCGCCAGCGGCGGGTGGCCTCGTAGCCATCGAGCGCGGGCATCTGGCCGTCCATCAGCACCAGGCCGATGCCGCCCTTGTGCAGCAGGTCCAGCGCCTGCAGACCGTCTTCGGCCTCCAGCACCGACAGGCCGCTGCGCGACAGCATCTCGACCGCGACCAGGCGGTTCTGCGCGTCGTCGTCGACCACCAGCACGGTGCCCTGCAGCGGCCGCTTGGCGTCCATGTCGGCAGGTTGATGCGGGCTGGGGCTGGCCTGGGTGGCGACCAGCGGCAGGCACACGGTGAAGCGGCTGCCGCGCCCCAGCACGCTGTCGACCAGGATGTCGCCGCCCATCTGGCGGGCCAGGCGCTGGGCGATCGTCAGCCCCAGGCCGGCCCCGGTGGCGGCGCGCTGCGGGCCATGGTCGACCTGGAAGAAGGGCTCGAAGACCATGGCCGCGTCCGAGGTGGACAGACCCTGGCCGCTGTCGGCCACCTCGATCAGCAGCCCCCGATCGGCCGACCAGTCCAGCGCCAGCAGCACCTGGCCGCGGTCGGTGAAACGCACGGCGTTCGAGAGCAGCGCATCGACCAGTTGGTTCAGCCGCGCACGGTCGGCCAGCACCGCTGCCGGCAGCGCGGCCGACAGCGTCAGGTCCAGCCGCAGGCCCTTGGCCTCGGCGGCCGGGCGGTGCCCTTGCAGCATCGACGGCGCCCAGTCGCCCAGGCTCAGCGGCGCCGGTGCCATCCGTGCCGGCGCGGTGTCCAGGGCGCTGTATTCCAGCACCTCCGAGAGCGAATGCATCAAGCCGGCGCTGGAGTGCCGGGCGGCCTCGAGGATGCGGGACTGGCGGGCGGTCAGCGGTTCGCGGGCCAGCAGGTCCAGCGCGCCGATCGTGCCGCTCATCGGCCGCCGGATCTCATGGGTCATGGTCTCGAGAAAGCGCGCGCGCGCGGCGGCATCGCGTTCGAGCTGGCGGTTGGCTGCGCCCAGCTGCTCGTTGACGGCCGCGGTTTCCAGGCTCTGGCGCAGCGCCATCAGCGTGGTTTGGCGGAAGTGCGACGCGCCGCGCATCAGCGCCACGAAGAAGGCGCTGGTGCCCAAGGCGATCTCGGGCCACTGTTCCGGCTGCGACCACAGCGTCACAGCGATCAGCGAGCCGGCCGTTGGCAGCACGATCCATTCGAAGGAGCGGCCGATCAGCGACATGTAGAACGAGGCCACGCACAGCGCGCCCAGCAGGATCGTCACATGCAGCATGGCCTGTGGCGGCGACAGGTGCGGCATCAGCCAGACCGTGGCGACCGACCACATCAGGCCGCTGAGCGCCGCATTCGCCTGCACCTGCCGCTCGGCCCGGTGCAGCGAGGCGGCCTCCTCGGGTGGCTGGCGGTCCAGATGGCGCATGAACCACAGACGCCACAGGCCGCTGCCCAGCGCCATGCCGGCCACGGGCAGCAGCGGCCAGATCGGGTCGAGTGACCAGGCCGGGGCCAGCAGCACGGCCACGGCCAGCCACAGCATCGGCACGCTGGCGCGTGCACCGGACACGGAAAAACGCAGGGCTCCTCGGCGCAGTGCGAGGTCGATCTCAGACGGGGTCAACGGGGCAGGCAGGCAAAGTCATCAGCTGCGCTCATTGTCCGAGCGCATGGGTGGCGTTTGCCATCCCCAGAACGCCGCGCCACTCAGGGGCGCTGGCGGTAGAAACGCACAGGTGTGCCGTCGTCCTGCCGCATCTGCCTGGCCTTGTTCACGACCGAGCGCTGCATCCGGCCCACCACATGCATCTCGCAGGGCTTGCAGTCGAAGCGCAGGCTCAGGATCTCGTCGCCGTGCTGGATGGTCAGCGGCTCGGCGCGCACCGTGCCCTGCACGCCGGTCACGCCCTTGGCCTGCTTGGGGCACAGGCTCAGCGAGAAACGCACGCAGTGCTTGGTGATCATCAGGCTGGCGTCGCCCAGTTCCTGGTGGCTCTCGTACGCGGCGCCCACCACCTGCACGCCATGGCGCACATAGAAGTCATGGGCCTTGTGGTTGTAGACATTGGCCAGGTAGCTCAGCGTGTCCTCGGGGTAAGGCACCGGCGGCTGCTGTTCGGCGCGGCGCTGCGGGCGCCGGGCCCGACGGGCCTGCTCGCGCACGGCCTCGAGCGCGGCCACTGCGTCCCGGCGCAGTGCATTGAGCGCCGCGGCAGGCAGGAACCAGGGCTGGCTCAGTGTCAGGCGCACCGAGCGGGCCTCGAAGATCGTGGCGCCCAGTTTGCCCAGGCCCTCGCGCAGCGCGGCCTCGGCCCGCTGCGTCTGTTCTGCGGGCTGGTGCGTGTGCGCCAACGTGGCGCGCGCCGCATGGCCATCGGCATCGACCACGTCCAGTGCGAAACCCTCGGGGGTGTCGGACAGGCGCAGGTCCAGCGCGATCCGGCGCTCGGCGCTCTTCTTGCGCAGCACGCGGTCCCAGGCCATGTCGCGGTTGCGGCTGAGCACGGTGTCGCGGCGCAGGTCCTTCAGCGTGGCGATCGGCTCCTTGGGCACCAGCTTCCAGCGCCCGGCGGCGGCATCGATCGCCTCGACGGTGTTGACCTGCACCCCGGCGAGTTCACCCTGCAGGTCGAACCAGGTGATCGAGTCGCCGTTGTTCGGCTCGCCGACACCGGCGTCAAGCTGCACCTCCAGGTGGTCCTTCGCCACCTTCAGCACATGGCCCAGGGGCATGCCGGCGTGCTTGGGGGTGTCGAAGGCACCGATGTCGATCTGGCGGCCGTTGACGAAGTAATCGGTAGCGCCGCGGTTGAAGTTGCGCTGCGGGTCAGGGTTGAAGCTGAAGGTGGTGCGGCCCGACGACGCGGCGCGCAGCGACGGCCGCAGGGCCAGCTCGTCGTCGAGCAGGCGGCGGTAATGGGCGGTGATGTTCTTCACGTAGCCCATGTCCTTGTAGCGGCCCTCGATCTTGAAGCTGCGCACGCCGGCGTCGATCAGCGCGCCCAGGTTGGCCGACTGGTTGTTGTCCTTCATCGACAGCACATGCTTCTCGTGCGCGACGATGCGCCCGGCGGTGTCGGTGACGGTCCAGGGCAGGCGGCAGGCCTGCGAGCAGTCGCCGCGGTTGGCGCTGCGGCCGGTCTGCGCATGGCTGACATAGCACTGGCCGCTGTAGGCCACGCACAGCGCGCCGTGGACGAAGAACTCGATCACGGTGTCGGGCAGGGCCTGGGCGATCTCCTGGATCTGCGGCAATGTCAGCTCACGCGCCAGCACCAGCTGCGAGAAGCCGCTGGCCGCCAGGAAGCGGGCCTTGTCCAGCGTGCGGATGTCGCACTGGGTGGAGGCATGGATCTCGATGGGCGGCAGGTCCAGCTCCATCAGGCCCATGTCCTGCACGATCAGCGCATCGACGCCGGCCTCGTAGACCTCGCGCACCATGCGGGCGGCAGGCGCCAGTTCGTCGTCGCGCAGGATGGTGTTGAGGGTGACGAAGATCTTCGCGCCGAAGCGATGCGCGTGGCGCACCAGGCGCTCGATCTCGGTCACCGGATTGCCGGCCGCCGCCCGCGCGCCGAAGCCGGGGCCGCCGATGTAGACCGCGTCCGCGCCATGGTTGACCGCCTCGATGCCGATCTCGGCATCGCGGGCGGGGGCCAGCAGTTCCAGCGTGTCAGGGCGGCTCATGGCGCGCATGGTACCGGCGTGGCCGGTGCCGCGCCGCTGTGGGGTCAGGCCGCCGCGAGCAGGCGCCGGGAGGCCGCGCGGAAGTTGGCCAGCAGTTGCGCGTAGTCGTGGTTCACCGGGAACTGCGGGAACTGCTCGACGATGGACGCCGGCGGATGGATGAAGAAGCCGGCGTGGGCGGCGCCCAGCATGCCGGTGTCGTTGTAGCTGTCGCCGGCGGCCATGACCTGGAAGTTCAGGCCCTTGAGCGCGTTCACCGCATGGCGTTTCTGGTCGGGCTGGCGCAGACGGTAGTCACGCACGAAGCCCTGCTCGTCGATCACCAGCTTGTGGCAGAACAGCGTGGGGCGGCCGAGCTGGCGCATCAGCGGGTCGGCGAACTCATAGAAAGTGTCCGACAGGATGATGACCTGGAACTCCTCGCGCAGCGTGTCGAGGAATGCCTTGGCGCCCTCCAATGGCTGCATGCCGCCAATGACCTCCTGGATGTCCTGCAGCTTCAGGCCATGCTGGGCCAGCAGGTCGATGCGAAAGCGCATCAACTTGTCATAGTCGGGCTCTTCGCGGGTGGTGCGCGAAAACTCGGGGATGCCGGTGCGCTGGGAAAACGCGATCCAGATCTCGGGCACCAGGACGCCTTCGAGGTCCAGGCAGACGACTTGCATGACATGACTCCGCAGTGAGGGGCAGTGGGCACCGGGCCCGCCGCGAAACGGCGCGCATGATACCCGTCGCCCCTGGCGTGGGGCTGTCAGGCGGGCGCCAGGGTCACCGGCACGCCGGCCAGCACGGCGTTGCCCGACAGCGGGTCGCGCAGGCGCTCGTCGAGCAGGTCATTGAGGCTGGCGCCCGGGCGTTCGGCCGCGACGCGCAACTGGGCGCCAGGCCGGTCGTGGCCCCAGCCGTGCGGCAGGCAGACCACGCCCCGGGGCAGATCGGTGCTGCAGGCCACCCGCACCCCCACCGCGCCGCCCGGGCCGGCCAGGCGCGCCGACGCGCCATCGGCCACGCCATGTGCCGCGGCATCGTCCGGATGGACCCACAGCGTGCTGCGGTCGGGGCCCTTGGCCAGCACCGGCAGGTTGTGCATCCAGCTGTTGTTGCTGCGCAGGTCGCGCCGGCCGATCACGACCAGCGGCGGGGCTGGGTCGGCCAGCCGCTCGGCGGCCTGCGCCAGGTCGGCCACGCAGGCGGCGGGTGCCAGGTCGATCAGGCCGTCGGGCGTGCGCAGCACCTCGGGCAGGCGCGGCTGCAACTCGCCCAGGTCGATGCCGGCGGGCGCGGCGGCCACCCGGTCCAGGCTCAGGCCCCCCGGGCGCTGGCCGAAGGCGTCGCCGTAGGGGCCGGCGCGCAGCGCCAGATCGAGCAGGCGCTCGGGGCCGCGGCGCGGCGACAGCGCGGCCATCAGTGCCTCCGCGTGCTGCGGGGCGCGGCGGCGCAGGTCCTCGGCGAGCAGCGCGTCATCCAGCGCGTCCAGGTCGGCGTCGCGGCCCTGGCCGCTGACCAGCGCCGCCAGGCGCAGCAGCAGGCGCCACTCCGGCGGGTGGGCGGCGTCGTCGGCGGGCAGCACGGCGGGGCTGTAGCGGGCGTGGTTGCGGTCGGACAGCTGCGGGAAGGCGACGTCGTAGTGGCCGTCCTCCAGCGGTGAGCGGCCGGGCAGGATGACGTCGGCGTGGCGGCTGGTCTCGTTGAGGTAGATGTCCAGGCTGACCATGAATTCCAGGCCGTCCAGGGCGTCGGCCAGGCGCGGGCCGCCCGGTGCCGACAGCACCGGGTTGGTTCCGGCGGTGATCAGGGCGCGCACCTGGCCAGGGCCGGGCGTGGCGATCTCTTCGGCCAGACAGGTCATCGGCAGCTCGCCGAAGACTTCAGGGGCGCCGCTGACCCGGCTGACGTGGCGGCCGGTGACGATGCCGCGGCCCTGGCCCGGACGGCCCTCGGTGTTGGCGGCGAAGGCGGCGGCACGGGGCCACATCGCGCCGCCAGGCTCGTCCAGGTGACCCGTGACGAGGTTGAGCGCATCGATCAGCCAGGCGCAGGTGGTGCCCCAGCGCTGGGTGTGCACGCCCAGGCGGCCATAGACGCAGGCGGCCTCGCTGCGCGCGATGTCGCGCGCCAGGGTGCGGATCGCCTCGGACGCCAGTCCGCAGCGCGCCGCCACGGTCTCCGGCGTGAAGGGCGCGACCGCCGCCTGCAGGCTGTCCAGTCCGCGGCTGAGTGCGCCGGCCCGGCCCGGTCGCGCCAGCCCCTCGGCAAACACCACGTTCAGCAGCGCGGCCAGCAGGAAGACGTCGGCGCCTGGACGGATGGCCAGGTGGGTGTCGGCGATCGCAGCGGTCTCGGTGCGGCGGGGGTCGATCACCACCAGCCGCCCGCCGCGCTCGCGCAGCGCGCGGGCCTTGCCGCGGAAATCGGGCACCGTCCACATGCTGCCATTGCTGGCCATCGGGTTGCCGCCCAGGATCACCAGCAGCCGGGTGCGGGCGATGTCGGGCACCGGCACGCTGAGCCAGTGGCCGTACATCCAGCCGCACTGCAGCTGGCGCGGCATCTGGTCGAGCGTGGACGCCGAGAACACATTGCGCGAGCCCAGCGCGCGCGCCAGTCGCGCGAAGTACAACAGCAGGCCCATCTTGTGCGCCGCCGGGTTGCCCACCGCCAGCGCCACCGCGTCACGGCCCTGCTCGGCGATGATCGGCAGCAGCCGGCGCTCGATCTCGGCGAAGGCCTCGTCCCAGGTGGCGGGCTCCAGGGTGGCGCCGCGACGGATCAGTGGCGTGCGCAGGCGGTCGGGGTCCTCGTGCAGGTCCTTCAGGGCCACCGCCTTGGGGCAGATGAAGCCGCGGCTGAAGACGTCGTCGTCGGCGCCGCGGATGCGCTGCACCCGGCCGTCGGCGACCTCGATCTCGAGGCCGCAGCAGGCCTCGCACAAGGGGCAGATGCGGCGGTGGACGGTGGCGCTCATGCGGGCTCCTGGGCAGCGAGGGCCGCATCCTCGCGCGGCGCGTCGGCGCGCGGTGTCGCCCGGGTGACGCGCCGGGGCCGGGCTTTCCCGGATCAGCTGACGATGTAGGCGGCGGCGCCGGTGGCGATCAGCGTGCCGTCCTGGTTGACCAGCCGCATCTGGGTGCTGGCCACCCGGCCGCCCAGACGCACCACCTCGGCCGAGGCGATGAAATGCTCGCCGATGCCGGGGCGCAGGTAATCCACCCGCAGGTCGATCGTGCCCAGGCGGCTGAAGCGGTGCATCACCACCTCGGCGGCCTCGTCACAGTATTTCTCGGTGATCCCCACCATCACGGCCACGCCGCCCATGGCGTCGAGCACCGCCGAAATGACGCCGCCATGCAGGCGACCGTACAGGTAGTGACCGATCAGGTCGGGCCGCATCTGGATGCGCGCCGAGGGCGCCGGGGGGGCCAGCGAGACCATGGTCATGCCCAGTGTCTGGTTGAAGGTGACCTTGTGCTCGAACAGGTCCCGCAGCGCGGTCTCCAGCAGGGCCTGTTCATCGGGCGATCGGCGGGTGGCGGCAACATGGGTCATGGGCGGATTGTGGCCCGAAGCTGCGCTATCGTCGGCGCATGCCCGGCGAACGCTTCGACCGCCTCGATGCCCTCAGGGGCCTGGCCATCGTCTGGATGGTGGGGTTCCACTTCGCCTACGACCTGAACCATTTCCGACTGCTGCAGCCGCCGCAGCAGTTCCTGGCGGATCCGTTCTGGACGCTGCAGCGCACTTCGATCGTCAGCCTGTTCCTGCTGTGCGCCGGGCTGGGCCAGGCGGTGGCGGTGCAGGCGGGGCAGTCGGCCGGCCGCTTCTGGCGCCGCTGGGCGCAGGTGGCGGCCTGCGCGCTGCTGGTGTCGGCCGGTTCGGCGCTGGTCTTTCCGCAGCGATGGATCAGCTTTGGCGTGCTGCACGGCATCGCGGTGATGCTGGTGCTGGTGCGCCTGGGGGTGGCGCCGCGACTGGGGGGCGACCTGGCAACCGCCCGCGCGCAGGCGTGGCTGTGGGGCCTGGGCGCGCTGGCACTGGTGGCGCCGAGGCTGTGGCAGCACCCGCTGTTCGACCAGCGCTGGGGCTGGGGTGTGGGCCTGGGCACGCACCTGCCGGCGACCGAGGACTATGTGCCCGTGCTGCCCTGGCTGGGCGTGCTGCTGTGGGGCCTGGCGATCGGCGGCTGGCTGCTGACCCACCGCCGCCATTGGCTGACCGGCGCCTTGCCCTCCGTGCTGCGGCCGCTGGCCTGGCTGGGTGCGCGGCCGCTGCGCATCTACATGCTGCACCAGCCGCTGCTGTTCGGCCTGCTGATGGCCTGGCAGGCGTTGCGCTGAGGCGGTTCAGCGCGGCACGCCGCGCTGCAGCGACTGCAGCATCTCGTGCAGGTCGTGGGTCATCACGGCCAGGAAGCCCAGCAGCGCCAGGTAGTACAGGCCGTACTCGATCTTCGTGCCCAGCGGCACGGCGTAGTAGGTGGCGGCTTCGGGGAGATCGCGCCGCCAGCGCAGCGCGCGCCAGACCTGCGGCGCCGCCAGCACCGCCATGATCAGCAGCATCGGGCTGGGCCGCCACCAGAACAGCGCCAGCAGCACCGGGACGCCCAGCAGCCAGATGCGCGGCGACAGCACCGCGGTGATGCGGCCGCCATCGAAGGGCGACAGCGGGATCAGGTTGAACAGGTTCAGGAAGAAGCCGGCATAGGCCACCGCCAGCAGCCAGGGCAGGTCGCCCTCGCCGCGGGCCAGCAGGTAGCACAGCACCGCGCCCACCGTGCCCAGCAGTGGCCCGCCCAAACCGACGAAGGCCTCCGTTTCGGCGTTGTGCGGGCGGTCCTTCAGTTCGACCCAGGCGCCGACGAAGGGGATGAAGGTGGGCCAGCCGACGTCCAGGCCCCGGTGCCGCGCCGCCAGCAGGTGGCCCAGTTCGTGCACGAACAGCAGGACGACGAAGCCGGCGGCATAGCGCCAGCCGTACACCATGGCGTAGACCGCCAGCGACAGCAGCATCGAGCCGCCACTGACCAGCAGCTTGCCCAGCTTGGCGCCGGACAGCAGGAGCAGCAGCAGCTTGATCATGGTCGCACTCAGGCGGCGGGCGGCTCGGCGTCGCGCGCAGGTTTGCGCTTGAAGACGCGTGTCGCCAGGGCACCCAGACCGGCCAGCGCCAGGAAGCCCAGCTTGGCGAACTTGGCCAGGAAGGCCCCCACCACGGCCAGCAGGCCCAGCTTCTTGGCACCTGCCCCCAACACCAGGGCCGCCAGACCGTACTCGGCGACCTTGTCGGTGCTGGCGTCGAAGTCGGCGTAGCGCTTGCCCTCGTCGAAGGCCAGTGCTGCCAGCAGCGCCTGGCCGTCGGCCTGGTACTTCGGCAGGTCCTTCAGCCCGGTCACCAGGTTCATGCTGAAGTAACCCTCGCGGCCCAGCAGGTAGGTGTTGTAGTTGACGCCCAGGTCGTCCTCGCCGGTCTGACCCTTCTCGCGCGACTTCATCGCCCACACCAGGCGGTGCGTGCCGGCGTCATAGGCCGGCGGCTGGGCCCAGCCGAGGATCTCCAGTGCCGGCGCGCCCAGCTTCAGGCGCTCCTCGTTGCTGGCCTCGGTGCCTTCGGTGAAGCTCTGCAGCAACTCGTCGGCCTTCCAGTCGCGGGCGTCGTCGTCGCGGATGTAGCCGGCCGACTCGAAGCGCACGGTCATGAACCAGTCGCCGCCATCGGCCGGGAACACCAGGCCTTGCAGGCGCGGGTCCTCGCCCGGGTTGCCCATGGCCTGCAGCAGGCGCGTGGCGTGCGGCTGGGGAATGAACAGGCGGCCGGCGGGCAGCGCCAGGTGGGCCTGGCCGGACAGCGCCACGCTGGCCGGGCCGGCCTGGGCGGCGGCCCGTGCGGCCTCCCAGGTCTGTCGGGCGCGCGTCTGGGCGTCGTCGGCGGGCTGGGCGAAGGCCGCCCAGGACAGCATCAGCAGCAGGCTGGCGGCCAGCAGATGGCGCAGGGTGCGCATGGTGATCATTCCTCCCCGTGGTGACTGGGGGGATTGTCCCCGGACAGCGGCCCGCCGCTCATCCCTCCAGTGCGGGACGGGCGAACAGGGCCTGCGCGGTGCGGCCCACCTGGCGGGTGTCCCAGGCCGCCCAGGCGGCCATGCCGGCGGCGCCGGCCAGCGGCAGCCAGCGTGCCAGGCTGCGCCCGGCCACCCGCCTGGCAATGGATGCGCCCACCTTGGCGGCTGCCATGCGCAGCAGCTGCGCCTGGGCCACCTGCACCAGGCCGCGCTCGCCGGTCTGCACCAGCAGCTGGCGCACGACGCGGGCGCCGGTGTGGTCGAACAGGCAGTACAGCAGCTGTTCGGGCGAGGGGGGCGGCTGGCCATGCACCGCGGCGATGTCGGCCACCAGCGCGCTCTGCAGCCGCCACACGGTGGCCAGCTCGGGCAGCACCGTCAGCCAGCCGATCGGCCCCAGCGGCAGGGCCAGTGCGCCCGCGGCCAGACCCGCCTTGCCGGCGGCGCTGCGGATCAGGGCGTCGCTGGCGGCCGCCGGGTCGGCGCGGCGGCGCAGCCGCGAGCGGGGTGGCTGACCGATCACGCCCAGCACGGCGCCCCCCAGGGCGTCGGCGGGCTCGGCATCGGGGGCAGGGCGTGTGGTTCGACTCATGCCGCGATGATGGGGGCAGCGGGCCGGGTTTCCAGGGCGGCCCACCCTGTTAACCTGTCGGCTTTGCCGCTTCGGCCACCGACATGTCCAGCAAGACCCTCTACGGCTTCCATGCCGTGACGGTGCGCCTGAAGACCGCACCCGAATCGATCGACGAGATCCACCTCGACGCCACCCGCCGTGACGCGCGCATGCGCAGCTTCGCCGAGCGCGCCCGCGAGGCCGGGGTGCGGGTGCTGGAGAGCAACGACGAGCAGCTCAGCCGCCTGGCCGCCTCGCCGCGCCACCAGGGCGTGGTGGCGCGGGTGCAGCCGCTCAAGCCGCGCCATTCGCTGGACGAGGTGATGGAGGACGTCGAGGCCGCCGGCATCGCGCCACTGCTGCTGGCCCTGGACGGCGTGACCGACCCGCACAACCTGGGCGCCTGCCTGCGCGTGGCCGACGGCGCCGGCGCCCACGCGGTGATCGCGCCCAAGGACCATGCGGTGGGCCTGAACGCCACGGTGGCCAAGGTGGCCTCGGGGGCCGCCGAGACCGTGCCTTACCTGATGGTCACCAACTTGGCGCGCAGCCTGACCGAGATGAAGGAGCGCGGCCTGCGCATCATCGGCACCAGCGACGATGCCGAGCGCACGATCTACGACCTGGACCTGAGCGGCCCGGTGGCCCTGGTGCTGGGCGCCGAGGGCAAGGGCCTGCGGCAGATCACCCGCAAGACCTGCGACGAGCTGGTCAGCATTCCGATGGCCGGCGCGGTCGAGAGCCTGAACGTCTCGGTGGCGGCCGGGGTCTGCCTGTACGAGGTGCTGCGCCAGCGTCGCGCGCGCCCCTGAGCGCGGCCGCTCAGGCCTGGCCGATCGCCGCCAGGCTGGTCGACAGGCGCAGCAGCATCTCGCTGCGCTCCTCGGGCACGAAGCGCAGCGCCTGCCAGGTGGCTTCCGGCACCATGGCCAGCGCCTGCTCGGCGCTCCAGCCGCGCTCCAGGGGCCCGAGCAACTGGTGGATTTGCGACAGCAGTGCGGCCAGACCCGGCGCCTGGGTGCCCTCGGGCCAGCCGCGGTGGTGATCGGCGATGGCCTCGACGATGGCCGGCGGGAAGTTCCAGCGCCGCGCCACGGCCGAGCCCACCTCGACATGGTCGGTGCCCAGCAGCTGCCGTTCCACCGCGCGGGCGGACTCGCCCTCGGCCACCCGGCGTTCGACGTCGGCCACGATCTCGGGCACCAGCACCACCAGCATCAGCTCGCCGATGTCGTGCAGCAGGCCGGCCAGGAAAGCCTCGCTGGGGTCCAGGTCCAGCCGGGCGCTGAGGGTCGAGGCCGTCATCGCCACGTTCATCGCATGGCGCCAGAAGCCGTTGAGGTCGAAGCCCGGGCACTGTTCGGGACGGATGGCCTGCTGCAGCGTGACCGCCGTCAGCAGGTTGTTCACGGTGCGCAGACCCAGCAGGGTGACCGCGCCGCTGACCGAGCCGATGCGGCCGGGCCGGCCATAGAACGGCGAGTTGGCCAGGCGCAGGCAGCGTGCGGCCAGCGACGGGTCGCGCTCGATCAGCGCGATGCAGCGCTCCATCGTCAGCCCGCCCTGGCGCAGCGCCTGCAGCACCTCGGCCAGCGCCGCGGGCAGCGGTGGCAGGTCCGCCAGGCGGCGGCTCAGGTCGGGCAGCTCCAGCGTGGCGCTCACGGGGCCCTCCGGCGATCGGCGTGCTTCATGCGGCTTCCGTGCAGCAGGGCAGCAGGACCAGCAGGTCGCCGCGGTTGAACTCGGCGCCATCGATGTGGCGCAGCCAGCCGCGCCACTGCTGGTCGCCCAGGGTGATCACGCCCTGGGGCTGGCCACCGCGCAGCTGCGCCAGCACCGAGGCCAGCTCGGGCGCCGGGGGCAGGCCCAGCGATCCCAGCGCCTGCGGGAACAGTTCGCTGGCACGCTCGTTCAGGTAGGCCAGCGTGCCCTCGGGGTCGATGCCCAGCACGGCTGCGGGCATCAGCTCCAGCAGGTCGCGCACGCCGCCGGCGCCGGCTTCCACCAGCTCGGCCTGCTCGCGCTGCTGGGCCAGCAGCGAGGACATGCGCCGGTTCAGGCTGGCCTGCTCGATGCTGGCACGCGCCAGGGCCTGGGTGAGCCGGCGGTTCTCGTCGGCCAGCTCCTTCTGGCGGAAGGCCTGGGCGACATGCTCGCGCAGCCGGTCGTCGTCCCAGGGCTTGGTCAGGAACTTGAAGACCGCGCCCTCGTTGACGGCGTCGATGATGGTCTGCAGGTCGGTGAAGCCCGAAAGCGTCATGCGGATCGTGTCGGGCCACAGCTCCTTGGCGCGGCGCAGGAAATCCACGCCGACCATGCCGGGCATGCGCTGGTCCGAGACGATGACGTCCACCTCGGTGGTGGCCAGCAGCGCCAGCGCCTGCTCGCCGCTGGTGGCGGTCAGCAGCTTGTAGCCGTCGCGCCGGAACAGGCGGCGCAGCGAGGACAGGATGTTCTCCTCGTCATCGACCAGCAGCAGCGTGCGCGAGCGGGTGCGGGTGCCGGCCAGCTCGGCCGGCAACTGGCGGCGCGTGCGCAGCATCGTGGCCAGCGTGTCGGCGTCCACCGGGGGACTGAAAAAGTAGCCCTGGATGGCGTCGCAGCCGGCGCTGGCCAGCAGGCGCAGCTGTCCTTCGGTCTCGACCCCCTCGGCCAGCACGCGCACTTTCAGGCCGTGGGCCAGGTTGATGATCGAGCGCACCACCGAGGCCGCTTCGGCGGATGTGGTGACATCCTGGACGAAGCTGCGGTCGATCTTCAGCACGTCGATCGGCAGCTGCCGCAGGCGGCTGAGGCTGGAGAAGCCGGTGCCGAAATCGTCCAGCGAGATCTCCAGCCCGCTGGCCTGCAGCGCGCCCAGCGTGTCGGCCACGCGGTCACCGTCGTGCAACAGCGCGCTCTCGGTCAGCTCCAGACCCAGGTCGGCGGCCCGGGCGCCACTGAGGTCCATCGCGCTGCGGATGCTCTGGGCGACGTCGCCCACCTGGAACTGCACCGGCGACAGGTTGATCGCGATGCGTGTGGCCGGCACGCCAGCCTGGCGCCAGGCCACGGCCTGGCGGCAAGCCTCGCGCAGCACCCAGTCGCCGATCGCGGCCACCAGGCCGGAGCGCTCGGCCACCGGCAGGAACTCGCTGGGCGCGACGCTGCTGCCGTCGGCCCGGAACCAGCGCAGCAGTGCCTCGACGCCACAGATCTCGCCGCCTTGCAGGCTGACCTGGGGCTGGTAGTGCAGCCGGAACTCGCCGTGCTCCAGGGCGTGGCGCAGCTCGTTCTCCAGCGCCAGCGCACGCAGGTTGCGCTCGTCGGCGTCCTCGGTGTGGAAGGAAATGGGCGTGGTGGTGCCGGCATCGGCGCGCGCGGTCTGCGCGGCTTCCAGCACGCGTGGGCCGGCCGGGCCGTCATCGGGGTAGGCGGCCACACCGATGCGGCAGCGCGGGTGCACATCCACCCGGCCCAGCCGCACCGGCTGTTCAAGCGCATCGATCACGGCGCGGGCGCGGGCCTCGATGGTCTCGCGCGGCAGGCCCGTCGGATGACGGATCACCAGCGCGAACTCGCTGCTGCCCATCTGGGCGACGAACTCGTCGCGCGAGCGCAGCGCCCGCAGACGGGCGGCCAGCGCGCCGGCCAGGGCGTCGGCGGCGCCGAAGCCCATCGAGCTGGCCAGCTCGGCGATGCGCGGCACGTCGATCGACAGCACGCTGAAGCCGCGCTGGTCCCAGCTGCTGGCACTGACCGCGATGTCCAGCTTCTGCAGCAGCCAGGCGCGGTTGGGCAGACCGGTGGTCTCGTTGGCGTTGGACAGCGCGTGCAGGCGCTCCTCGGCCTCGCGCTGCGCGGTCACGTCGTGCAGCACCGCGAAGCCCGAGGGGCCGTCCGGCTCGCTGGCGGCACGGCGCAGCAGGCCGCGGTGCAGCACCTGCAGGCGCCGGCCGTCGGCCGTCAGCACGGTGTGCCGCAGGTCGAAGACCGTCCCGGGCTGGGCGTTGCGCCACAGGTGGGCCAGCAGCTTGCGCTCGGCCTCGGGCACCCAGGTCAGCGTGTCCAGAGGCTGGTCGGGTGCCTGGGCTGGCAGACCCAGCAGGGTCAGCAGGCCGGCCGAGGGCCGCACGCGCCAGTCGGGGCCGCTGACGACGAAGCTCCCCGCCTGGCACAGTGACTCGCACTGGCGCAGCATGTCCGCCAGGGGTTCGTCCAACAGGATGTCGGTGGCGGTGGTCATGGCCTCAGCTCCAGGCGGGGGGCTGGCTGCCGGGCGGCACCGACTCGGGACCGGCGATCGGCACCCACACCCTGAACGCGCTGCCCACGCCCGGTGTCGAGCGCACCTGGATCGCGCCGGCATGGCGCTGGACGATCGAGAAGGCCAGCGACAGGCCCAGACCCGTGCCCTTGCCGACCTCCTTGGTCGTGTAGAAGGGCTCGAAGATGCGTCGGCGCACCTCGTCCGACATGCCGCAGCCGGTGTCGTCCACCTGGATCCAGGCCCAGGCGTCCTGGGTGCCGCTGGACAGCGTGATCGTGCCGTGGCCGCTGATGGCGTGCGAGGCGTTGACGATCAGGTTCATGAAGACCTGGTTGAGCTGGCCTGCCAGGCAGCGCACCGCCGGCAACGAGCCCAGGGACTTGACCACGTCGGCCTTGTACTTGACCTCGTTGCGCACCACGTTCAGCGTGGATTCCAGGCCGGCGTTGAGGTCGGCCTCCTGCCATTCGGACTGGTCGACGCGGGAGAAATCCTTCAGGTCCTGGACGATCTTCTTGACCCGGCTCAGGCCATCGGCGCTCTCGTCGAGCAGCTGCGGCAGGTCCTCGCGCAGGTAGTCGATCTCGATCTCGTCACGCATCTGGCGCACCGGGTCGAGCAGCGGCTCGTTGGGCAGCTGGTCGATCGCGGCCTTGCCGGTGTCCACCAGCCGCAGGATGTCGTTGACGTACTGGCGCAGCGTGTTCAGGTTGGAGCTGACGAAGCCGATCGGGTTGTTGATCTCGTGGGCCACGCCCGCGGCGAGCTGGCCGATCGAGGCCATCTTCTCGGACTGCAGCAGCTGGTTCTGCGCTTCCTCGAGCTTGCGGTTGGTGTCGCGCACGCGCTCGAACTGCTCGCGCAGCTCGTCCTGGGCGGCGCGCACCTCGGTGCGGTCCTGCACCATCCACCAGGAGCCCCACTCGGGGTCCTTGGGGTCGGGCATGAAGGCGTTCATCTGCACCCAGATGCGCTCGCCGTCAACACGGCGCAGCCACTGCTCCTGGTGCGTGGGCCGGCCGGCCAGCAGCTCCGGCCCGGCCACAGCCAGGAAGGACTTGAACTCGGCCGGGCTGCCGAACAGCGACGGTGTGTCGCGGCCCACCGCGCTGCCCTCGGCCATGCCGAACATCTGCTCCATCGCCCGGTTGCAGCGCTCGATGCGGTGCGCACGCACGTAGCTGACACCGATCGGCGCGTTGTCGACGAAGGCCTCCAGCGCCTGCATGCTGGCTTCCAGCTCCTGCGAGCGTGCCTCCACCAGCAGCTCGAGCTGGTTGCGGTGGCACATCAGCTCTTCCTCGGCCTGCTTGCGGGTGGTGATGTCCTGCATCGACCCGACGGCGCCAATGATCTCGCCCTGGGCGTTGCGCAGCGGCGCCGCGGTGAAGAAGATCCAGCGCCCGGTCTCGCCCAGATCGCCGAAGAAGGCCTCGACCTCGCAGAAGCCCGGCACCAGCTTGGACGGCTGGGCGGCCTCGCCGTAACGCGCCATCAGCTCGGGGCCACTCAGGCCGTCCACCACCAGGTCGGCCATCAGGGGGCGCTCGGTGGGGTAGAAGGCCCGCCAAGTGTCGGTGCGGCCGATCATCTCATGGGCCGGCTTGCCGGTCAGGCTGGCGCAGGCGGCGTTCCAGTGGGTGACCCGGTGGTTCATGTCCAGCACGAAGGTGGCCAGCGGGGCGTGGTCGACGATCTGACGCAGCATGTCGCTGAGGCCGAACAGGCTGCTCTGCACATGGTGGATGTCGGAGTGGTCGATGCAGGTCAGCAGCACCGTCGGCTGGCCGCCCAGCACGACCAGGCGCTGGGTGATCTCGACCTGGCGCTCGCTGGCGTCGCGCGTCAGCAGGGTGCTGGCCAGCGCGGGGGTTTCCTGTCCGGCCAGGCTGGCCCGGGCGGCGGCCTGCAGTGCGGCGCGGTCGGTCTCGACCAGCAGCTGGGCGGCCGGCAGTGCGCGCAGTGCGTCCTCGTCCAGGCCACTCAGGCGCTGCAGCGCGGTGTTGGCAGCCAGCAAGGCGTCGCCGCGGTGCAGCGCGGCGGGCACCGGCAGGGCATCGATCAGGCTGCGCGCGAGCAACTCGTCGGCAAAGGGCAGGTGCAGGTCGCTCATCAGGAGGTGGCCACGGCGGGCAGGGCCGGGCGGACGAAGTGCGGGGTGCTGGACTCGGCACGGATGAACAGGCTCAGGCGCAGGCCCTCGCGCTGGGCGAACTCGTTGACCTGGCGGATCACCCGTGGCTCGAACACATAGCCGGCGGCCAGCAGGATGGCGCCCTTGGACGACAGCAGGTCACGCGCCAGCACCATGCCAGGCTGCAACTCGCGCACGTCGACCTTGCGGTCGGTGTTGATCTCGCGGGCCTGCTCGGCCAGGGCCTGTTCCAGCGCTTCCACCACCCGGGGGTCGTAGCGGGTGCCGGCGCTGCCGCGCAGGGACTGCATCGCGGCATCCGGGCCGTAGGCGTTTTCGGTCAGGCTGCCCGTGACCATGCCGTCGTAGTCGCTGGCCGCGGCGATGATGCGGGCGCCCAGGACGATCTCGTCGCCCACCACGCCGTCCGGAAAGCCCTTGCCGTCGTAGCGTTCGTGGTGCTGGCGCACCATGCGCGCCACGCCGTGCATCTTGGCCAGCGGCATCAGGGCGGCCTCGCCGTCCAGCGGGTGCTTGCGGTAGCGGGCCAGCTCTTCGGGGTTGTAGACCGACACCGGGCGGCGCAGCATGCCGTCGGGGAAGCCCATCTTGCCCAGGTCGTGCAGCAGCGCGGCGAGGTAGACGTCCTCACGGTCACGTTCGGACAGCCCCAGCTTGATGGCCACGCGGCGCGACAGGTCGGCCACCCGTCGGCCATGGCCGGCCATGCCGCCCTCGCGGGCCTCCATCAGGCCGGAGAAGAGGTTGACGGCCAGCTTGAAGTTCTCGTTGAGCTCCTCGTAGGCCTTCTCGAGCATGTCGTTGATCTGCTCGATCTCGGCGGTGCGGGCTTTGACCCGGGCCTCGAGGCTGGCGTTGAGCTGGCGCAGTTCCTCGTTGCGGCGGGCGTTCTCGGCCGACAGCTGGCGGTTGCGCCGCTCCAGGCCCTGGCGTTCCAGCGCCTGGCGCACGATCAGCAGGATGTCCTGGTCGTCCCAGGGCTTCTGGATGTATCGGTGCAGCTCGCCGCGGTTGATCGCCTGCACGGTGGACGAGATGTCGGCGTAGCCGGTCAGCAGGATGCGCACCGCTTCGGGGGCGGGCTCGCGCGAGGCCTCCAGGAACTGCGCGCCGTCCATGCCGGGCATGCGCATGTCCGAGATGATCAGGTCCACCGGCGCCTCGCGCAGCAGCGCCAGCGCCTCGGCCCCCGAGGTGGCCTGCTGCAGGCGGTAGCCATGCGGGCGCAGCAGCCGGCGCAGTGCGCTCAGCACCGAGGGCTCGTCGTCGACCAGCAGGATGCTGGCGGCGGGCAGGGTGGTGTCGTCGGTCGAGGTCGGCATGATCGCGATCTGGTGCGGCTCAACGCGGTCATCGACCGATCCGGCGACCACTTTAGGGCCACAATCCGGCGCAGGCGGCCGGCCCGGCCGCCGCTGCCCCCCGGATCCACGCCGCCATGCCCGTCATTGCCGTTCCCCACCCGCTGGTCCGCCACAAGGTCGGACTGCTGCGCGAAGCAGACATCTCGACCAAGAAGTTCCGCGAGCTCACCGGCGAGCTGGCCCGCCTGCTGGCCTATGAGGCCACGGCCGACTTTCCGCTGGGCAAGGTGACGATCGACTGCTGGAGCGGACCGGTCGAGGTGGACCAGATCGCCGGCCGCAAGGTCACGGTGGTGCCCATCCTGCGCGCCGGCCTGGGCATGCTCGACGGCGTGCTGGACATGATCCCCAACGCCAAGGTCAGCGTGGTCGGCCTGGCGCGCGACCACGAAACGCTGCAGCCGGTGAACTACTTCGAGAAGTTCGTCGGCCACCTGGACGAGCGCACCGCGCTGATCATCGACCCGATGCTGGCCACCGCCGGCTCGATGATCGCCACGATTGACCTGCTCAAGCGCCGCGGCTGCAAGGACATCCGCGCGCTGGTGCTGGTGGCGGCGCCGGAGGGCATCGCGGCGCTGGAGAAGGCCCATCCCGAGGTGCGCTGCTGGACCGCCTCGATCGACAGCCACCTCAACGAGCACGGCTACATCATCCCCGGCCTGGGCGATGCCGGCGACAAGATCTTTGGTACCAAGGACGAGGACACCCGATGAGCAAGGCCCTTGCGCTGGCCCTGGTGGCGCTGCTGGCTGTGGCCGGCTGCACCCAGGAAAAGCAGAACCAGATCAAGCGCGAGATCCAGAACTGGACCGGCACCGACGGCGTGCTGGAGATCTACGCCGGCAACCAGGTGGTCAAGCGCTTCCTGAAGATCGACAAGCTCAGCACCGCACTGGGCACCGACGACAACCTGCCGCGCCACTACCGCTTCGGCTACGGTGTGCTCGACGAGAACCTCAACGGCAAGGTCGACGAGGGCGAGAAGCGGGTGTATTTCGAGCTGGGCGATTATGTCCAGTACGTCTTCTTCGACAACCCGCACTGAGCCCGCTCAGACCCAGCCCAGCGCGCCCGCCAGCGCGCCGGCCGCGATCGGCCACAGCGGGTTGAGCTTGGTGCGCCAGGCCAGCAGCACCGTGCCCAGCACCAGCAGCCAGGCTGCCGGTTGCTGCAAGGTGGGGCGCGCCAGCAGCCAGCCGGTGGCCAGCACCAGGCCCAGCGTCACCGGCGCCAGGCCGGCCACGAAGGCGCGCACGCCGCGGGTGTCGCGGCGGCGCGAGCCCCAGCGCGAGACCACCAGCGTCAGCACCGTGCTGGGCAGCAGCATGCCGCTCATCGCCGCCAGCGCGCCGGCCAGCCCGGCCACGTTGTAGCCCACCACGGCGACGAACAGCAGGTTGGGGCCCGGCGCGGCCTGGGCCAGGGCCACCGAGCCGGTGAAGTCGGCATCGCTGAGCCAGCCGTGTTCGATCACCACATGGCGGTGCAACTCGGGCACGGTGGCCACCGCGCCGCCGATGGCCAGCAGCGACAGCGTCAGGCAGTGCAGGAACAGCCAGGGCAGGGTGTCGATCACCGGTCGTCCTCCTGTCCCAGGCGCCACCAGGCCAGGCCCAGACCCAGCAGGCCCACCAGCGGCAGCACCGCCACCAGCGGCCAGCGCAGCACGCCCACCAGCAGCAGCGTCAGGGCCGCCAGCGGTACCCACAGCGCGCGGCCCAGCGGGTTGCGCGCCAGCGTGGGCAGCAGCTTCAGGCCCATGGCGAAGATCAGGCCGGCCGACACCGCCCCCATGCCGCGCACTGCGCCCACCACCGCCGGCTGGTCGGCCAAGCCCTGGTACAGCGCCGCCAGCGCCAGGACCAGGGCCGTGGGCACCACCAGCATGCCGGCCACCGCCGCCAGCGCGCCGCGCAGGCCGAACCAGCGGTCGCCCACCATCAGTGACAAGTTCACCACGTTCGGCCCGGGCAGCACCTGGCCGACGGACAGCAACTCGGCGAACTCGGCGGCCGTGAGCCAGCCCAGGCGGTCGACCAGTTCGCGCTGGGCGATCGGCAGCACCCCGCCGAAACCCATCAGCGATAGCCGGGTGAAGGCCAGGAAGACATCCCGCAGACCCCGCGGGCGGGCACGGGCTTCAGACATGGGTCGGGTCCCGGGCGATGCGTCGGGACACCCAGTGGCTCAGCGCCATCGCGGCCAGCATCCAGGCCAGCGCGATCCAGTGCAGGCGCACATAAGGGGGCTGACCGGCCGCCAGGCTGGCCGCCACCACCGCGCCGCCGCCGCCAGCGCCCAGCGCCTGGCCCAGGTAGATGGCCGAGGTGTTCAGCGCCATCAGCGCCGGTGCCAGCGCCGGAGCCGCCTGGCTCAGCCGGGCCTGCTGGGCCGAATTGCTGGCGAAGCCGGTCAGCGCCCAGGGCAGCAGCACCAGCGGCATCAGCCACAGCTGGCCGGCCAGCGGCCACAGGGCCATGCTCAGGGCCATGCCCGCCAGCGACCAGGCCACCGCACGGCCGGCGCCGACGCGGTCGACATGGCGGCTCAGCAGCACATTGCCCAGCAAGCCGAAACCGCCGAACCAGAAGAAGAGGGCACTGATCTGCGCCGCGTCCGCCTGCAGCACCTGGCGGTAGAAGGGCGCGAAGTAGGCGAACAGCGTGAACTGGCCGGAGCCCGACAGCGCGGTGACCGCCACCATGGCCATCAGCACCGGGTGGGTCAGCAGCTCGCGCCACTGGTCCAGGCCCAGGCTGGGCGGGCGCACGCCTTCGGGCACCGCGCGCCAGACCGCCCAGGCCGACAGTGCCGACAGCAGGGTCACCAGCCCGAAGGCCCAGCGCCAGCCGAAGGTCTCGCCGATGAAGCTGTGCAGCGGCATGCCCAGCACCGAGGCCACCGACCAGCCCAGGAAGACGAAGGTGATGGCCCGGCCGCGTCGCTCGGGCGGCGCCATCCAGGCGATCGCCGCGGCGGCCTGCGGCGTGAACACCGCGGCGGCCAGCACCGACAGCGCCCGCACCGGCAGCAGCGCCGCGTAGTCGGGCATCAGCGCGCTGGCGGCGTGGCCCAGCGCGTACCAGGCCAGGGCCAGCGCCAGCAGGCGCCGGCGGTCCCAGCCCGCGCACAGCGCGGCCAGGATCGGCGCGCCCAGCGACATGGCCAGCGCCGCCACCGTGATCAGCTGCCCGGCGGCGGCCACGCTGACCTGCAGCGAGCGCGTCAGGTCGTTCAGCGAGCCGGCCACCACCATCACGCCGCAGCCGATGGCGAAATTGCCGGCCAGCAGCGACCAGCTGGCCCGGCGCAGTGCGGCGTCGCTCACCGCAGGACCTTCAGCGCCTCGGGGTTGACGATGTTGGTCGGCGTGCCTTGGACGAAGTTGACGACGTTGTCGAACGCCGCCCCGAAGTACTGCTCGTAGCTGTCCTGCTCGACATAGCCGATGTGCGGCGTGCAGATCGCGTTCTCCAGGCGCAGCAGCGGGTGGCCTTGCAGGATCGGTTCGGTCTCGAAGACATCGACAGCGGCCATGCCGGGCCGCCCACGGTTGAGCGCCGCCACCAGTGCGCTGTCCTCGACCAGCTCGGCGCGCGAGGTGTTGACGAACAGGCTGGTCGGCTTCATCCGCGCCAGGTCGGCCGAGGTGACCAGGTGGCGCGTGGTGTCGGCCAGGCGCAGGTGCACGGTGAGCACGTCGGACTGCTCGAACAGCGCCTCGCGGGCTTCGAACACGCCGTAGCCATCGTCGCGGGCGCGCTGGCGGCTGTCGCCGCTGGCCCAGACCCGCACCTCCATGCCGAAGGCGCGGCCGTAGCCGGCGACCAGCGCGCCGATCTTGCCGTAGCCCCAGATGCCCAGCACCTTGTCCTTGAGCAGCATGCCCAGGCCGAAATTGGGCGGCATCGACTGCGACTTCAGCCCGGCCTGCTGCCAGGCGCCATGCTTGAGGTTGCCGATGTACTGGGGCAGGCGGCGCATGGCCGCCATGATCAGGGCCCAGGTGAGCTCGGCCGGCGCGTGCGGCGAACCCACGCCTTCGGCCACCGCGATGCCCAGCCGCGTGCAGGCGGCGACGTCGATGTGCGGCCCGACACGGCCGGTCTGGGCGATCAGGCGCAGGCGCGGCAGCTTCTCCAGCAGCTGGCGGTTGAAGGTGGTGCGCTCGCGGATGGCGACCAGGACCTCGGCGTCGCGCAGCCTCACCGACAGCTGGCCCAGGCCCTTGACGGTGTTGGTGAACACCTTGGCCTGCAGATCGTTCAGCTTGGTCGCGCAGCGCAGCTTGCGCACCGCATCCTGGTAGTCGTCAAGGATGATGATGTTCACGTCCCCGATTGTGCACCGGGGACGCGGGCCGACCGCTCAGCGCAGGGGCATCTGGCGCGTGTTGCGTGCGGCGTCCAGGCTGGGCATGGGCACACCCGCCGGGGGCACACCGGGCATCAGGTGCGAGCTGCCGAAGGCCTGGGGGAAGACGCCATCGATCGCGCGGTAGAGCTCGGCGCGCAGGGCCAGTGCGTCGGCGCTGTTGCCGGACTGGGCGGCCAGCACCGGGCCGCGCAGCAGCCACAGGTCCATCGGGTCGGTGGCCAGGCGGACCTTTTCCTGCAGCCATTGGCCCTTGCGGTCCTGCAAGGGCTCGACGGCCCGCATGAACATGGTCTTCAGGTCGACAAAGGCGCGGCGGGCAGCCAGCCGGGCCAGGCGGTCACCGGGCAGGCCGGCCAGCGCCGTGGCGACGATGGCGGCATCCGAGCCCGTGTCAGGCAGCGTGGTCGTGTCCATGGGGAAGCGCGCTCCGTTGGGCCACAGCCCGGGTGTCGACAGGAAAGTGGCGGTTCACCGCGACCAGGCGGCGTTCGGCCTCGCGCTGGTCCAGGTGGCGGGCGATCAGGCCGTAGAGCTCGGCGCGCAGATGCCACAGCTCGCGCAGCGAGCGGGCATGGGCGGCGCGCTGGCGCAGGTCCTGGGCGTCGCGGGTGAGCAGGCCGTTGAGGGCGGTGCAGAAGTCCTGCCGGGCCAGCGTGAGCTTGGGTCCGGGGTGGGGTTCCGCGGTCTGGGCGTCCTCGCGCAGCCACTGCCACAGCGACTGCCAGACCGAATCGGCCTGCCCCCAGCGCGCCGGTGGCCGGACATCCATCCGGGCCAGGGTGCTGGAAGGCGCGGTGGCCGGGCGCCAGCCCATCAGGCGGGCCAGCCAACGGCCTGCGGGCGCGGAAGGGGTGGGGGTACGGCGGAACATGGGCTCATCGTGACAGCCCGGTGCCGCCGCGATGGCCGGAAAAGCCAGCCCGGTGGCGGTCAGTTCATGCCGTCGTCACACGGCGGCGGGCGTGGCCCGGCCGTGCGCGTCACAGGCCGCGGCGCTCGCACACCGCATGCACCTGGCAGCGGCTGCACTGCGGCGACCGCGCGGTGCAGACATAGCGCCCGTGCAGGATCAGCCAGTGGTGGGCGTCGACCCGGTAGGCGGGCGGCACGCGTTCGAGCAGGGCCCGCTCCACCGCCAGCACGTCCTTGCCGGGCGCCAGCCCGGTGCGGTTGGAGACCCGGAAGATGTGGGTGTCCACCGCCATCGTCGGCTCGCCGAACGCGACATTGAGCACCACGTTGGCGGTCTTGCGGCCGACGCCGGGCAGCGCCTCCAGGGCCTCGCGGCTGCGCGGCACCCGGCCGCCGTGCTGCTCGACCAGGATGCGGCAGGTGGCGACCAGGTTTTTCGCCTTGGTGCGGAACAGGCCGATGGTCTGGATGTGCCGCTCGACCTGCTCGACCCCCAGCGCCAGCATCTTTCCGGGCGTGGGCGCGCGGGCGAAGAGGGCGCGCGTGGCCTTGTTGACGCTGACGTCGGTGGCCTGCGCCGACAGCAAGACCGCGGCCAGCAGCTCGAACACGTTGGTGAAGGCGAGTTCGGTCTCGGGATGCGGGTTGGCCCGCTGCAGCGTGGCGAAGAAGGTCTCGACCTGGGCGGGCGTCATCATCGGCGGCGGGCGGCAAGCAGGGGGTGGAGCTGGACCAGCAGGATGCTGCCCAGGATGGTGGCACAACCGGCCAGGCCGGCCGGGCCCAGGCGGTCGCCCATCAGCCAGGCGCCGAACAGGGCGGCGAACAGGGTCTCGGACGACAGCAGGATGGCCGCATCGGCCGGCGGCGCATGGCGCTGGCCCACCACCTGCAGCGTGAAGGCCACGCCCACCGACAGCACGCCGGTGTAGGCGATCGCGCCGGCGGCCACCCGCAGGCCGTCCCAGCTGACCGGCTCCAGGGCCAGGCCGGCGGCAGTGGCCACCAGACCGCAGACCAGGAACTGCGCGCAGGCCAGCAGGTAGGCGCCGCGCATGCGGTTGGCGACGCGGCCCACCCACAGCACATGGAAGGCCCAGGGCAGGCTGCTGGCGATCACCCAGGCGTCGCCGCGGCCGATGTCCAGCGTGGCGCCGCCGGCCAGCAGCCAGGTGCCGGTCAGGCAGCCCAGCGCGGCGGGCCAGACGATCCAGTCGGGACGTTCACGGTGCACGAGCCAGGCGATGATCGGCACCAGCGGCACGTACAGGGCCGTCAGGAAGCCGGCGTTGGTGACCGTGGTGGCCATCAGGCCGAACTGCTGCATCACCACGCCGGCGGTCAGCAACGCGCCCAGCAGGCCCACCTGGCGCCACTCGCGGGCACCGGGGCGGTGGTCCCGGGCGCGCAGCTGGCCCCACTCGCGCCAGGCCAGCGGCGCCACCACCGCAGCGCCCAGCAGGAAACGCAGGCCGGTGAAGGCCAGGGGACCGACACCGTCCATGCCCAGCACCTGCGCGACGAAGGCCGAACCCCAGATCACCGACGCCAGCAGCAGAAGGCCATTGGCCTGCCAGCGCGTCATCCGCCACCGTCCTGGCGGGCCTTGGCGCGGGCCATGGCGGCTTCGATCACGGCGCGCTTCCTGGCCAGAACGTCGGGGTCGGTGTGCAGCGACTGGTTCTCCAGGTCGGCCAGCTTGTGCGCCGCCTTGGCGGCCAGCCGGGCGTCGTTCTCCTGCTTGTCGCGCACGACGCGGAGCTGGTGGAAGGCGTAGCGCTGGCGCGCCTGCTGGGCCAGCTCGGGGCTCCAGGCGTCCCAGCCGGTGCGTGGCGTGGTGACCGCCTCCATCGAGATGCAGTCCACCGGGCAGGCCGGCACGCACAGCTCACAGCCGGTGCAGTCGGCTTCGACGATGGTGTGCATGCGCTTGGAGGCGCCCAGGATGCAATCGACCGGGCAGGCCTTGATGCACAGCGTGCAGCCGATGCACCAGGCCTCGTCGATCACCGCCACGGCGCGCGGCCGCTCCGGGCCATGCTCGATGTTCAGCGGGATCACCGGCCGTCCGGTCACCTCTGACAGCCGGGCAATCCCCTGGGCACCGCCGGGCGGGCACTGGTTGATCGCCGCCTCGCCGGCGGCGATCGCGTGGCCGTAGGTGGCGCAGTCGCGGTAGCCGCAGCGGGTGCACTGGGTCTGCGGCAGGACGGCATCGATGCGCCGCGCCAGCGCCTGGCCGGCGTCGTCGAGCGGGGGCAACTGGTCGCGGCCGATCGGGGCCGGGGGCAGGCCGGAAACAGGCGGGGCCGCGTCAGGCGCGGCCCCGTGGGGGTCTGGCAGGTTCACGCACCGGATTATCCCGCGAGCCGCGGGCGCCCGGGCTTGACGGCACTCAGCCGCGTGCGGTCTTGCGCGTGGCCTTGGCGGGGACCTTGCGAGGCGCTTTGGTGGCAGGCTGGGCGCTGGCCTGGACAGCCGGCTGGGCCGGCGCCGCCAACTCGGCCGGCTTCACGGCCGCCGGCCTGGAACGCTTGGCGGCAGGCTTGGCGACCTTCGTCGCCGCTGGCGTGGCCGCCGGTGTGGCAGACGGCTTGGCCGGCTTGCGGCCGGGCAGGTCCAGCTTGTTGGCGTCCTCGTTGAAACGCTGGATGAAGCGGCGGACCTCCGGGTAGACCATCTCGCGCCAGCGGCGGCCCGAGAAGATGCCGTAGTGGCCCGCGCCGGCCACGTCATAGTGGAACTGGCGCTCCTTGGGGATGCCTGTGCACAGCTCATGCGCGGCCTTGGTCTGGCCGGCGCCGGAGATGTCGTCCAGCTCGCCCTCCACCGTCAGCAGCGCGGTGGTGCTGATGTCGGCCGGCTGCACCGTGGTGCCCTTGACCACCCAGGTGCCGTTGACCAGGGCGAAATCCTGGAACACGGTCTTGATGGTTTCCAGGTAGTACTCGGCGGGCATGTCCAGCACGGCGTTGTACTCGTCGTAGAACTGGCGGTGCGAATCGACCGAGTCGTCATCGCCGCGGACCAGGTCCAGGAAATAGTCGTAGTGCGAGTTCAGGTGGCGGTCGGGGTTCATCGCCACGAAACCGGTGTGCTGCAGGAAGCCGGGGTAGACACGGCGGCCGGCGCCGGGGAAGTTCGGCGGCACGCGGTAGATGACGTTGTTCTCGAACCAGGAATGGCTCTTGTTCATCGCCAGGTTGTTGACCGCGGTGGGCGACTTGCGGGCGTCGATCGGGCCGCCCATCATGGTCATGGTGCGCGGCGTGGCTTCGCCGTGGGTGGCCATCAGCGACACCGCGGCCAGCACCGGCACGGTGGGCTGGCAGACCGAGATGACATTCACCTCGGGGCCGATGTGACGGATGAACTCCTGCACATAGGCGACATAGTCGTTCAGGTGGAACGGGCCCACCTCGGTGGGCACCATGCGGGCGTCGGTCCAGTCGGTGATGAACACCTTGTGGTCCTGCAGCAGGCTGCGCACGGTGTCGCGCAGCAGCGTGGAGTGGTGCCCCGACAGTGGCGCCACCACCAGCACCAGCGGGTGCTGCTTCATGTCGGCCAGGGCGGTGGGGTCGTCGGTGAAGCGCTTGAAGCGGATCAGGCGGCAGAAGGGCTTGTCGATGACCACCTGCTCCTGCACCGCGACGTCGACGTTGTCGACCTTGACCGTCTTGATGCCGAACTCGGGCTTCTCGTACTCCTTGGCCAGACGGTGCATCAGGTCCAGGCCGGCGGCCACGCGCTGGGCCATCGGGGTGTGGGTGAAGGGCGACAGCGGGTGGCTGTACAGCTTGGCCGAGGCGCTGGCGAACTCGGAGAACGGTGCCATCAGGGCACGCTGGGTTTCGTAGAGTTGATACAGCATCGCGGTGGCTCCAGGAATGACTTGAGAGACGTCAAGGGTCGGACGGCATGATGCACCCGCCTCGCTGAGAGGACGCTGACATCCAAGGCTCTATTGTGCACTGCAGCATGGTTCAGTGGCGTACGTGTCTCTCCGCACAGTGACATCCCCGATGCTGCGATGGGACGCGCAGCGGGAATCCACCGAAAAAACCCGCTGAACTGTCCCGTTCTGGTGCAGTGCCGGCCCGCCGGAGGGAACTGCCCCGCTGCGGCGCCGCATTTCCGGGCTTCCGGGCGGCCGGCTTCGGCCACCATCCTGCACGCAACGTGGCCAGCCGCCGATCAGGCTGCAGCGGCGTCGACACACTGCAGGAGACGGTTTGTGAAGATCACCTGGCGCTGGCCCGTGGGGCCGATCACCTCCCGGGGCAAGATGGCCGCCATCATCCGGGGTGCGGTGCCCTTGAACACCTCGGTCAACCCGCTGAGTGCACTGGGCCGCACGCTGGGCCGGTTCCTGGCCCGCATCCGCGAGCTGGTGCTGATCGCCCGCGGTGGCAGCATCCGCACCGCGATCAATGCGGCCCATCTGAAGAAGCACGTGGACCTGAGCGCCCAGCGCGCCGGTCAGCAGCGTGAGGATGCGCAGGCACTGGCGGTCTCGGCGCAGCGGGTCACCGAGCTGTCCGGGCTGGTCGAGTGCGGCGCGCAGGAGATTGCCGACATGTCGGGCCGCAACCTCAGTGCGGCCGTCCAGTCGATGGACGAACTGGAGCGGGTGCGCGCTCGCATGAGCGAGATCGAGGCGACCGTGGCCACCTTCGCCGGCACGGTGCGCGAACTGGCCGAGGGCGCCAAGGCGATCGAGAGCATCGGCGGCGTCATCCAGGGCATCGCGATGCAGACCAACCTGCTGGCGCTGAACGCCGCCATCGAGGCCGCGCGGGCCGGCGAGGCCGGGCGCGGCTTCTCGGTCGTGGCGCAGGAGGTGCGCGGCCTGGCCGCCCGGGTGAATGCCGAAACGCGCGAGATCAGCGAACGCAGCGCCCGGATGATCCAGTTGGTGGAATCGACCACCGTGGGCACACAGCAGATCCGCGAGGGCGTGGAGCATTCGGTGGGTGAGGTCGGCAGCACTGCCGACCGCTTCGGCCATTTCATGCGCGATTTCCGGGCGATGACCAGCACCGTCGAGCAGATCGCCGGCTCGATCCAGGACCTGGCCAGCGTCAACCGCGAGATGAACCAGCGCATCGAGGCCGTCGCCGGCTCGGCCGAGCAGGTGCACCGGCTGATGGACGACGCCGCCCACCGGGTGGATGAGCTGCGCCTGGGCACCGAGGACATGCAGGGCGTGCTGGCCGAATTCCGCACCGGCGGCACCACCTTTGACGAGCTGGTGCAGGCCACCACCCGGCTGCGCCGCGACGTGGCGGAGGTCCTGCGCCGCCACGGTGCCAAGGGTCTGGACGTGTTCGACCGGCGTTACCAGCGGATCGAGCAGTCCAACCCGCCGCGTTTCCACACCAGCTACGACCAGGCGGTGGAGGCCGAGCTGCAGGCGCTGTACGACGCCGTGCTGGGCTCGCTGGGCGGCTGCGTCTATGCGCTGGCGGTGGACGCCCAGGGCTACGCCCCGGCGCACAACAAGGTGTTCTCCCAGCCCCCCACGGGCGATCCGGCGCAGGACCTGCTGCGCAGCCGCCACAAGCGCATCTTCGACGACCCGGTGGGGCAGAAGCTGGCGGCGAACCAGAAGCCCTTCCTGTTCCAGACCTACCTGCGCGACACCGGCGAGGTGATCAACGACATGTCGATGCCGATCTTCCTGGGCGACCGCCACTGGGGTGCGGTGCGGGTGGGCTTCGACAGCAGCCGCCTGTCCTGAACCTCCCGGCGTCCACGAAAAAGGCCCCGCGATGCGGGGCCTTGGTCCGTCAGGGCCAGCGGGTTCAGAGCACCTTGGCGATGGCCTCGGCAACGTAGCCGATGTTCTTCTCGTTGAGCGCCGCCACGCAGATGCGGCCCGAATCGACGCCATAGACGCCGAACTCGCTGCGCAGGCGCTCCATCTGGGGCTTGCTCAGGCCCGAGTAGCTGAACATGCCGCGCTGGCCGGCGATGAAGGACATGTCCTGCTGCACGCCCGCGGCCTTCAGGCGCTCGACCAGGGCCACGCGCATCGCCTTGATCCGGTTGCGCATGCCCGCCAGCTCCTGCTCCCACTGCGCGCGCAGCGCCGGCGTGGTCAGCACGGTGGCCACGACCTGGGCGCCGTGGGTGGGCGGGTTGGAGTAGTTGGTGCGGATGACGATCTTCAGTTGGCTCAGCACCTTGGCCTGCTCGTCCTTGCTGGCGCAGACCACGCTGAGCGCACCGACACGCTCGCCGTAGAGCGAGAAGCTCTTGGAGAACGAGGTGGAGACGAAGAAGTCGATGCCGGCGTCGACGAACTGCTGGATCACCGCGCCGTCTTCGGCGATGCCATCGCCGAAGCCCTGGTAGGCCATGTCCAGGAAGGCCACCAGGCCCTGGGCCTTGACCACCTCGACCACCTGGGCCCACTGGGCCGGGGTGATGTCGTAGCCGGTGGGGTTGTGGCAGCAGGCGTGCAGCACGACGATGGTGCCGGCCGGCGAGCCCTTCAGGCAGGCCAGCATGCCCTCGAAGTTGACACCGCGCCGGGCGGCGTCGTAGTAGGGGTAGGTGTCGACGGTGAAGCCGGCGTTGGTGAACAGCGCGCGGTGGTTTTCCCAGGACGGGTCGCTGATCAGCACCTTGGCGCCCGGGTTGACCTTCTTGAGGAAGTCGGCGCCGACCTTCAGGCCGCCGGTGCCGCCCAGGGCCTGCACCGTGGCCACGCGGCCAGCGGCCAGCAGCGGGCTGCCTTCGCCGAAGACCAGGCCCTGCACCGCCTTGTCGTAGGCGGCGATGCCGTCGATCGGCAGGTAGCCGCGGGCGCGGGCGGCCTCGATCAGCTGCTGCTCGGCGGCCTTGACGCAGGCCAGCAGCGGCAGTTTGCCGTTCTCGTCGGTGTAGACGCCGACGCCGAGGTTGACCTTGGCCGGATTGGCGTCGGCGTTGAATTGTTCGTTCAGACCCAGGATCGGGTCGCGCGGGGCCATTTCGACGGCGGCGAAGAGCGACATGCGTTGCCTCTGAAGGTGCGGGAGCGGGCGGGGGGACAGCGGCCCCGGCATCGAACGGCCGGATGCGCTACGCTGTCAGGTTCGCTCGTGGGCCGGCAGGCCCTTGAGCGGCGTCATTTTATCCGCAGCCCCGGGAATACCCCCATGACCGATGTGCACGAGGTGGATGCGCCGGCCGAAGGCCAGTTCGTCAGCTTCCCCGATTCGCCGTTCCAGCTGTTCCAGCCCTACCCGCCGGCGGGCGACCAGCCCACGGCCATTGACCAGCTGGTGGAAGGGGTGCAGGACGGCCTGGCCTGGCAGACGCTGCTGGGCGTGACCGGCTCAGGCAAGACCTTCACCATGGCCAACGTGATCGCCCGCCTGGGCCGCCCGGCCATCGTGTTTGCGCCCAACAAGACGCTGGCGGCCCAGCTGTACGCCGAGTTCCGCGAGTTCTTCCCGAAGAACGCGGTGGAGTACTTCGTCAGCTACTACGACTACTACCAGCCGGAGGCCTATGTGCCGCAGCGCGACCTGTTCATCGAGAAGGACAGCGCGATCAACGAGCACATCGAGCAGATGCGGCTGTCGGCGACCAAGAGCGTGCTGGAGCGGCGCGACACCATCGTCGTGGCCTCGGTCAGCGCGATCTACGGCATCGGCAAGCCCGAGGACTACACCCAGATGCGTTTCATCGCCCGGGTGGGCGACAAGATCGGCCAGCGCGATGCGATTGCCCAGCTGGTGCGCATGCAGTACACGCGCAATGACGTGGATTTCTCGCGTGGCAGCTTCCGGGTGCGCGGCGACACGATCGATGTCTTCCCGGCCGAGCACTCCGAGCTGGCGGTGCGGCTGGAGCTGTTTGACGACGAGATCGAGTCCCTGAGCCTGCTGGACCCGCTGACCGGCCGGGTGCGGCAGAAGATTCCGCGCTTCGTGATCTACCCCTCCAGCCACTACGTGACGCCGCGCGAGCAGGTGCTGGCGGCGATCGACGGCATCAAGGCCGAACTGCGCGAGCGGGTCGACTTCTTCGTCAAGGAGGGCAAGCTGGTCGAGGCGCAGCGCATCGAGCAGCGCACCCGGTTCGACCTGGAGATGCTGCAGGAGGTGGGCCACTGCAAGGGCATCGAGAACTACACCCGCCACCTCAGCGGCGCCAGGCCGGGCGATCCGCCGCCCACGATGGTCGACTACATGCCCAAGGACGCGCTGATGTTCCTGGACGAGAGCCATGTGCTGATCGGCCAGTTCGGCGGCATGTACAACGGCGACCGGGCCCGCAAGTCCACCCTGGTGGAGTACGGCTTCCGGCTGCCCAGCGCGATGGACAACCGGCCGCTGAAGTTCGACGAGTTCGAGCAGCGCATGCGCCAGTGCATCTTCGTCTCGGCCACCCCGGCCGACTACGAGAAGACCCACGCCGGCCAGGTGGTCGAGCAGCTGGTGCGGCCCACCGGCCTGGTCGATCCGCTGGTGGAGGTGCGCCCGGCCGGCACCCAGGTCGACGACCTGCTGCAGGAGATCCGCCTCACCACCGACAACGGCGAGCGGGTGCTGGTGACCACGCTGACCAAGCGCATGGCCGAGCAGCTGACCGACTACCTGACCGAGAACGGTGTCAAGGTGCGCTACCTGCACTCGGATGTCGACACGGTGGAGCGGGTCGAGATCCTGCGCGACCTGCGCCTGGGCCACTTCGACGTGCTGGTGGGCATCAACCTGCTGCGCGAGGGCCTGGACATCCCCGAGGTGTCGCTGGTGGCCATCCTCGACGCCGACAAGGAAGGCTTCCTGCGCGCCGAGCGCAGCCTGATCCAGACCATCGGCCGGGCGGCGCGCAACGTCAATGGCCGCGCCATCCTGTACGCCGACCGAATCACCGACTCGATGCGCCGGGCGATCGACGAGACCGAGCGCCGCCGCGCCAAGCAGATCGCCTACAACGAGGCCAACGGCATCGTCCCGCGCGGCATCCGCAAGCAGGTGCGCGACCTGATCGACGGCGTGGTGGCCGACAAGTCGGGCGCCGACGACCTGCGCCTGGCCCAGCAGGCGGCCGAGGTCGAGGCCTTGTCCGAGAAGGACCTGGGCAAGCGCATGAAGGCCCTGGAAAAGCAGATGCTGGAGCATGCGCGCAACCTGGAGTTCGAGAAGGCGGCGCGCATCCGCGACCAGCTCGCGCTGCTGCGTGAGCAGGCCTGGGGCGGCGGTGGCGGCCATGACAGCAACGTGGTGCCCCTGGTGGCCCAGGGGGGCAGCCGATGAGCGGCAAGGTGCGTGTGCTGATGGTCTGCACGGGCAACATCTGCCGCTCGCCCACCGCCGAGGGCGTGCTGCGGGCGCTGGCGGCGCAGGCCGGCTGGCGCCAGCGGCTGGAGGTGGACTCGGCCGGCACCACCGCCTACCACGTGGGCGAGCCGCCGGACGAGCGCAGCCAGGCGCATGCGCTGCGCCGCGGCTACGACCTGTCGGCCCAGCGGGCACGACAGGTGCAGGACGAGGATTTCCGCCGCTTCGACTGGATCCTGGCCATGGACCGCGGCCACCTGCGCGAGCTGCGCGACCGCGCGCCGGTGCTGGTGCACGACCGGATCCGGCTGCTGCTGGACTTCGCACCCGGTCTGGCGGGCCGGGACGTGCCGGACCCGTATTACGGCGGCGCCACCGGCTTCGAACAGGTGCTGGACCTGGTGGAAGAGGGCTGCCGCGGCTTCCTGGCCGAGGTGGCCCGGCGATGAATGCGGTGGGGCAGGGAACTTTCTGGCGCCAATCTCGACAAAAAGACTCGGGTTCCTCTATAATTGAGCAAATCACTCGGGTTCATCGGGCCCCCCCGCTGACCCCGGGCCGACTGGAGATTGACATGCGACTGACCACCAAGGGCCGCTTTGCGGTGACCGCCATGATCGACCTGGCGCTGCGCTCGACCAACGGGCCCGTGGCCCTGGCGGCCATCAGCCAACGCCAGCAGATTTCGCTGTCCTACCTGGAGCAGCTGTTCGGCAAGCTGCGCCGCCACGAACTGGTGGAAAGCACCCGTGGACCGGGCGGCGGCTACTCGCTGGGCCGCAAGGCCGACGAGATCAGCGTGGCCGACATCATCGTCGCGGTGGACGAGGCCCTGGACGCCACCGGCTGCGGCGGCAAGGAAAACTGCCAGGGTGACGATTCCGGACGCTGCATGACGCACGAGCTGTGGACCAACCTGAACGCCAAGATGATCGAGTACCTCGATTCGATCAGCCTGAAGAAGCTGGTCGATGAGCAGCTGGCCAAGGGCATCTCGATCGAGGAAGCACCGATCAAGCGTGCGATCAGCAGCACGCCGGTGGTCAAGCCGATCAAGGTGACGGCGCCGAACTCGGTGTTCGCGCTCGGCAACGCCTTCTCCAAGTAAAACCAATTCCCCTTTGAGACGGCTGCGGCCCACCGGGCCGGCCGCCGCTTCGCCATGGACATGACCCCGCACTTCCCGATCTACCTGGACTACGGCGCGACCACGCCGGTCGACCCGCGCGTCGTCGACGCCATGATCCCCTGGCTGCGCGAGCACTTCGGCAATCCCGCCTCGCGCTCGCACGCCTGGGGCTGGGAAGCCGAGGAAGCGGTGGAAAAGGCGCGTGGCCAGGTGGCCGAGCTGATCGGCGCCGACCCGCGCGAGATCGTCTGGACCAGCGGGGCCACCGAGTCCAACAACCTGGCGATCAAGGGGGCGGCGCACTTCTACGGCCCCACCAAGGGCAAGCACCTGATCACCGTGAAGACCGAGCACAAGGCCGTGCTTGACACGGTGCGAGAGCTGGAGCGCCAGGGCTTCGAGGCCACCTACCTGGATGTCCAGGCCGACGGCCTGCTGGACCTGGATGCCTTCAAGGCGGCGATCCGCCCCGACACCGTGCTGGCCTCGGTGATGCTGGTCAACAACGAGATCGGCGTGATCCAGGACATCCCGGCGATCGGCGCCATCTGCCGCGAACACGGTGTGCTGCTGCACGTCGACGCCGCCCAGGCCACCGGCAAGGTGGCGATCGACGTCAAGTCGCTGCCGGTCGACCTGATGAGCCTGGCCTCGCACAAGACCTACGGTCCCAAGGGCATCGGCGCGCTGTATGTGCGCCGCAAGCCGCGCGTGCGCCTGGAAGCCCAGATGCACGGCGGCGGCCACGAGCGCGGCCTGCGCTCGGGCACGCTGCCCACGCACCAGATCGTCGGCATGGGCGAGGCCTTCCGCATCGCCCGTGAGGAAATGGCCGGCGAACACGCCCGCATCCAGGCGCTGCATGACCGCCTGGTCAAGGGCCTGTCCGACATCGAGCAGACCTTCATCAACGGTCACCTGACGCAGCGGGTGCCTCACAACCTGAACATCTCCTTCAACTTCGTCGAGGGCGAGTCGCTGATCATGGGCGTCAAGGGCCTGGCGGTGTCCTCGGGCTCGGCCTGCACCTCGGCCAGCCTGGAGCCCAGCTACGTGCTGCGCGCGCTGGGCCGCTCGGACGAACTGGCGCACAGCAGCCTGCGCATGACCATCGGTCGCTTCACCACCGAGGAAGAGATCGACTATGCGGTGACCGTGCTGAAGGACCGCGTGGCCAGGCTGCGCGAGCTGTCGCCGCTGTGGGACATGTACAAGGACGGCATCGACATCTCCACCATCCAGTGGGCGGCGCACTGAGCGCACCAGTCCAACCAGGAGTACCGACATGGCATACAGCGACAAGGTCATCGACCACTACGAGAATCCCCGCAACGTCGGCGCCTTCGACAAGGGCGACGAGACCGTGGGCACCGGCATGGTGGGCGCGCCCGCCTGCGGCGACGTGATGAAGCTGCAGATCAAGGTCAACGCCGACACCGGCCTGATCGAGGACGCACGCTTCAAGACCTATGGCTGCGGCTCGGCGATCGCCAGCAGTTCGCTGGTCACCGAGTGGGTCAAGGGCAAGACCCTGGACCAGGCCCTGACCATCAAGAACACCCAGATCGCCGAGGAACTGGCGCTGCCGCCGGTGAAGATCCACTGCTCGATCCTGGCCGAGGACGCGATCAAGGCGGCGGTCGACGACTACCGCGCCCGTCACGGCGCCAAGGCGGACTGATCCGATGGCTGTCACCCTGACCGAGGCGGCTGCCCGTCACGTCACCCGCTACCTGGCCCGGCGTGGCAAAGGGGTGGGCGTGCGGCTGGGCGTCAAGACCACCGGCTGCTCGGGCCTGGCCTACAAGCTGGAGTACGCCGACGATGTGGCGCCCGAGGACATCGTCTTCGAGGGCCACGGCGTGAAGGTGCTGATCGACCCGAAAAGCCTGCCGTACCTTGACGGCACCGAGCTCGATTTCGTCCGCGAGGGCCTGAACGAGGGCTTCAAGTTCCACAACCCGCGCGAGAAGGACCGCTGCGGCTGCGGCGAATCGTTCCGCGTCTGACCGACAATAGCTGCCTGGTCCGCCGGGGCGCCGCGCCTGTCGCCGCGCCCTTTTTCGTGCCTGATACCCATGCGTCCCTGTCTGTCCTGCCTGTCTCTGCCGCCCCAGGGCCCGAATCTTGCGCCGCTGTTGCGCAGCCGGGTCGGTGCGCTGTGGCAGGACGCCGGCCTGTTCGAGAACCCCCATTCGCGACGCCGGTCATGAAACTCCAGGACGACGACTTCACCCTCTTCGGCGTGCCCGCCACCTTTGCGCAGACCCGCGCCCAGCTCGACGAGCGCTGGCGCCAGCTGCAGGCCCAGGTGCACCCGGACCGTTTTGCCGCCGAGGGCACGGCCGCCCAGCGCGTGGCCATGCAGTGGGCGGTGCGCGTCAACGAGGCCTACGCCCGCCTGAAGGACCCGCTGGCACGCGCCCAGTACCTGTGCGAGCTGCGTGGCGCGCCCATCGACGCCGAGCGCAACACCGCCATGCCCGCCGCCTTCCTGATGCAGCAGATGCAATGGCGCGAGGCCTTGGACGAGGCGCGTGACCTGGCCGCGGTCGAAGCGCTCGACGACGATGTCGCCCGCCTCGGGCGCGCCATGTTCGATGACCTGGCGCGCCTGCTGGACGAGCAGGGCGACGCTGCCGCGGCGGCGCAGCAGGTGCGTGCACTGATGTTCGTCCAGCGTTTCCGGGCCGACCTGTCGCGGCGGCTCGAAGCCCTGGACCCCTGATTCCTGTTTCCCGATGGCACTGCTTCAGATTTCCGAACCCGGCCAGGCGCCGGACCCGCACCAGCGCCGCATCGCGGTGGGCATCGACCTGGGCACGACCAACTCGCTGGTGGCCTCGCTGCGCCATGGCGTGGCCGAGTGCCTGCCCGACGACCAGGGCCGGCTGATGCTGCCCTCGATCGTGCGCTACCTGGGCGAAGGTCGGCGCCAGTTCGGCTGGGAGGCGGCTGCGCACCAGGCCGAGGACCCGGAGAACACCATCGTCTCGGTCAAGCGCTTCATGGGTCGCAGCCTGGCCGACATCGCCGGGGCGGCCAAGCTGCCCTACCGCTTCGTCGATCAGCCCGGCATGCTTGCGCTGCAGACCCGCGAAGGTGTGAAGTCGCCGGTGGAGGTGTCGGCCGAGATCCTGGCCACACTGCGCCAGCGGGCCGAGGACACCTTCAACGATGACCTGTACGGCGCGGTGATCACCGTGCCGGCCTATTTCGACGACGCCCAGCGCCAGGCCACCAAGGACGCCGCGCAACTGGCCGGCCTGAACGTGCTGCGCCTGATCAACGAGCCCACCGCCGCGGCCGTGGCCTACGGCCTGGACAACGCGCTGGAGGGTCTGTACGCCGTGTACGACCTGGGCGGCGGCACCTTCGACATTTCACTGCTGCGCCTGACGCGCGGGGTCTTCGAAGTGGTGGCCACCGGCGGCGATGCCGCGCTGGGCGGCGATGACTTTGACCAGGCCATCGCCGACTGGGCCCTGCACCAGGCCGGCCTGGCCGTCGGCACGGCGGGCGACCGGCGGGCGCTGCTGGTGGCGGCGCGCACCGCCAAGGAAGCACTGACGGCCGCGGACCAGACGGAGCTGGTGGCTGAACTCTCCACCGGCCGCCTGGCCCTGCCGCTGAACCGCCCGCAGTTCGACCTGCTGACGCGGCCTTTGGTCGACCGCACGCTGGCGGCGGTGCGCAAGGTGCTGCGCGATGCCCGCGTCCAGCGCGACGAGGTGCAGGGCGTGGTGATGGTCGGCGGCTCCACCCGCATGCCGGCGGTGCGCACCGCGGTGGGCGAGTTCTTCGCCCGTGAGCCCCTGACCAACCTGAACCCCGACGAAGTGGTGGCGCTGGGCGCCGCCATCCAGGCCAATGCGCTGGCCGGCAATGCGCAGGACGGCGAACTGCTGCTGCTGGACGTGATCCCGCTGTCGCTGGGCCTGGAGATGATGGGCGGCCTGGTGGAGCGCGTCGTCGAGCGCAACAGCACCATTCCGGTGGCCAAGGCGCAGGACTTCACCACCTTCAAGGACGGCCAGACGGCCCTGGCCGTGCATGTGGTGCAGGGCGAGCGCGAACTGGTGGCCGACTGCCGGTCCCTGGCGCGCTTCGAACTGCGCGGCATTCCGCCGATGGCGGCGGGGGCGGCGCGCATCCGCGTGACCTTCCAGGTGGACGCCGATGGGCTGCTCAGCGTGTCGGCGCGCGAACAGACCAGCGGGGTCGAGGCCGCGGTGCAGGTCAAGCCCAGCTATGGCCTGGCGGATGAGCAGATCGCCCGCATGCTGCAGGACGGCTTTGCCAGTGCCGAGGCCGACATGCAGGCCCGCACCCTGCGCGAGGCCCAGGTCGAGGCCGAGCGCATGACGCTCGCCACTCGCGCCGCACTGGCCGCCGATGGCGAACTGCTGGACGGCGACGAGCGCGCCGAGATCGAACACCTGCTGCAGCAACTCACCGAGACGGCCCGCGGCACCGACGCTGCCGCCGTGACCGCGGCCACCGAAGCCCTGGCCACCGGCACCGAAGCCTTTGCCGCCGCACGCATGAACCGCGGTATCCAGGCGGCGCTGACCGGTCAGCGCATCGACAACCTCTGACCTCTGACGACGACCGAACCATGCCGACCATCACCGTCCTGCCCCACGCCGAGCTGTGTCCCGAGGGGGATGTGATCGAGGTGACCGCTGGCACCTCGGTCTGCGAGGCGCTGCTGGACAGCGGCATCGCGATCGAGCACGCCTGCGAGATGAGCTGCGCCTGCACCACCTGCCATGTGGTGGTGCGCGAGGGCTATGCCTCGCTGGGTGATCCGGATGAGCTGGAAGAGGACCTGCTGGACAAGGCCTGGGGCCTGACGCCGGTCTCGCGCCTGTCGTGCCAGGCCATCGTCGGGCAGACCGACCTGACGATCGAGATCCCGAAATACACGATCAACCACGCGCGCGAGAACCACTGAGGCCGCGCACCGCCGCCCGTGCCGGCGGCTCAGCGACAGGGGCAGGCGCTCAACCGGCGCGGCGGGTGCGCCACTGCTGCAGCGGCCAGACCCAGCGTGCCCAGCTGCTGTCGTGGCCGCGGCGCACGTCGGCGGGGGGGGTGTCGCGCTCGTCCAGCAGGCCGTGGCCACTCAGGTGGCCCAGCAGCAGCTTCAGGTCCTGCGGGGGCAGGCCACTTTCGCGCAGCAGTTCCGTCTCGCCGACATGGCGCTGGGAGAGCTGGTTCAGCACGCGGCGATGCCCCATCCGCCGGAAGCCCGGCGGCAGGTCCGGCCAGGCCTTGAGCTTGTAGGTCTTCATGTTCCCAACGCTGGTGTGTGTCTGTTGTGGTGGACCATGCGGTGCAGCGATACACCGTTGCCGATCAGAATATTGTCGGTCGGCGCCCCCTAGGTTGACGCAGTTCAACTTCCAATTGATGAAAATGAGAAGACCATGTATGGAAGCCACCACAGCGGTTCGCCTCTGACCGCCTCAAGCTGCCAGGTGCTGGGCATCGAGTCCTCTTGCGACGAGACCGGTGTCGCGCTGGTCCGTGCCGAGCCCGGGCAGGTGCCCCGCCTGCGCGCCCATGCGCTGCACAGCCAGGTGGCGATGCACCAGGCCTATGGCGGCGTGGTGCCCGAACTGGCCTCGCGCGACCACATCCGGCGCGTGCTGCCGCTGACCCGCCAGGTGCTGGCCGACGCCGCCGCGACGCTGGCCGAGGTGGATGTGCTGGCCTACACCCGCGGGCCGGGTCTGGCGGGGGCCTTGCTGGTGGGCGCCGGCACGGCCTGTGCGCTGGCGGCAGCGCTGGGCAAGCCCACGCTGGGCGTGCACCACCTGGAAGGGCATCTGCTGTCGCCCTTCCTGTCGGCCGATCCGCCCGAGTTCCCGTTCGTGGCCTTGCTGGTGTCGGGGGGACACACCCAGCTGATGCAGGTGGATGGCGTGGGCCGCTATGCGCTGCTGGGCGAGACGATCGACGACGCAGCCGGTGAGGCTTTCGACAAGTCGGCCAAGCTGCTGGGCCTGGGCTATCCCGGCGGTCCGGCGCTGTCCCGACTGGCGGAGCAGGGCGACCCGGCGGCCTTCGCGCTGCCGCGCCCGCTGCTGCACCAGCCCAACCTGGATTTTTCCTTCGCCGGTCTGAAGACCGCCGTGGCCACCGCGCTGCGCAAGCTGGGGCCGCAACCCACGGCGCAACAGCAAGCCGATCTGGCGGCCAGCACCCAGGCGGCGATCGTCGACGTGCTGGTGCGCAAGTCGGTGAAGGCCGTGCAGGCCAGCGGCCTGCGTCGTCTGGTGGTGGCCGGTGGCGTGGGGGCCAACCGGGCGCTGCGCGAGCAGCTCAACGCCCAGGCGCAGCGCCGTGGCTGGCGGGTGCACTACCCGGAGCTGTCGCTGTGCACCGACAACGGCGCGATGATCGCGCTGGCGGCGGCGATGCGTCTGCAGGCCGGCCTGGACCAGGCCGGCGCCGACTACCGTTTCGAGGTGCGGCCGCGCTGGGCGCTGGCCGGCACCTGAGGCTCAGTGCACCTCGAGCTGTGACGCGGTGGTCGCGCCCCGCTTGGCCAGCGTCAGCGTCAGCACGCCGTTGTCCAGGCGGGCTTCGGAGGCCGACTGGTCGATCTCCACCGGCAGCGTGAAGCTGCGCGCGAAGGACCCGCCTGAGCGCTCACGGTAGAGCAACCGCTCGCCGGGCTTGGCCTCGCCGTCCTGGCGCACCGCGGCCGACAGGCTGATGCGCCGGCCTTCGATCTGCACCTTCACGTCCTCGCGCGCCACGCCGGGCAGGTCGGCCTGGACGACGTAGGCCTGGGCGGTCTCGGTGATGTCCAGCGCCGGCGTACGGCCCGCGCGCTCAGCCGCGGCGGGCGCGGCGAAACGGTCGAAGAAGTGCTCGTCGAACAGGCGTTCGATGGAACGCGAGAAGTCGCTGGAAGGGCGGCCTACGGGGACGAGAAACATGGTGCAGCTCCTACAATCAGGGTTGAGGGTCCGATCGTCACGGGGGTGTGCATCGGCCCATGCCGCTCATCTGGAAGCGGCTTTTTTGTTTTCAAGGGCTGGCATCGCGCCGGCTGACGAGGTGAATGTGATGCATCCAGTCGACGGCGCTCGCCGTGCGTTGGTGGGGTCTGGCGTGGCACTGGCGGCGGCGCCGGTGTGGGCGCTGCGTTCGGCCGAGCCGATCAAGCTGGCCATGATCGAGGGCCTGTCCGGTGCCTTCGGCAATGCCGGCGAGGCGGTCTGGCGCAATCTGCTGTGGGCGGTGGAGCGGGTCAACGCCCGCGGCGGCGTGCGCCTTCCGGGTGGCGCAAGGCCGCTGCAACTGCTGCGCCTGGACAGCAAGGGCAACACCGAGGAGGCCCTGTCCCAGCTGAAGCTCGCCGGTGACCAGGGCATCGGCTTCGTGCTGCAGGGCAACAGCTCGGCGGTGGCGGCGGCACTGATCGATGCGATCAACAAGCGCAACGAGCGCGAGCCGGCGGCGCGTCAGCTGTTCCTGAACTACTCGGCGGTCGAGCCGGCGCTGACCCAGGACAAGTGCAGTTTCTGGCACTTCCGCTTCGACGCCCACGCCGACATGCGCCTGGAGGCGCTGACCGAGGTGATGCGCACCGATTCGCGCCTCAGGAAGGTCTACCTGATCGGCCAGGACTACAGCTTCGGCCAGCACGTGGTGCGGCAGGCCAGGGCGATGCTGGCGCGCAAGCGGCCCGACATCGAGATCGTCGGCGAAGAGTTGCACCCGATGGGCCGGGTCAAGGACTTCCTGCCCTACGCCACCAAGATCCGCGCCAGTGGCGCCCAGGCGGTGCTGACCGGCAACTGGGGCAATGACCTGACGCTGCTGGTCAAGGCGGTGCGCGACCTGGGCCTGGCGCCGCGCTTCTACACCTTCTACGGCAACGCGCTGGGCGTGCCGGCCACCTTGTCCGAGGCGGGCGTGGGCGCCGTGGTGGCGGTGGCCGAGTGGCACCCCAACGTCGGCGATGCCGGCTCGGCGGCCATGGTCAAGGCCTTCCGCCAGCGCTTCCCCGATCCGCGCGAGGACTACCTGCACGCGCGCATGCAGGCGCTGATCGAGATGCTGGCGCAGGCGATCGAGAAGGCCCGCAGCACCGAGGCGGCGGCGGTGGCCCGTGCACTGGAGGGCCTGAAGTTCGACGGTCGCGCCGTGGGGGTGCCGCACCGCGGCGAGATGCGCGCCGCCGACCACCAGTTCCTGCAACCGCTGTACGTCAGCGTGATGGACCGCGCCGGCTCGGGCGGAGTGGCCTTCGATGTCGAGGGCTCGGGCTTTGGCTTTCGCACGGTGCGGCGCTTCGAGGTGGACGAGCTGGCGCCGTCCATGAGCTGCCGGATGACCCGCCCCGCGGCCTGACCTGCGCAAAAAAAAAGCCGCCCGAGGGCGGCTTGTCGTGGCAGCGGGGCGCGCCTCAGGGCGTGCGGTACTGCAGGTGCATCTGGTCCATGCGCGTGGCTTGCAGCGCGGTGAACTGGTTCATGCACGAGTCATCGGTGTAGTCCATGAAGTTCGTGATCGGGTCCAGGCCGGGCTTGGACGTGCACGAATCGCGGCCCACCGGGCAGCCGAAGGCGGCGCTGGCTTCGTACGGGGTGTCATCGACGCTGTCGCCGGCGCCGGTGCAACCACCCTGGAAGGTGTGGTACAGACCCAGCCAGTGGCCGACCTCGTGGGTGCCGGTGTCGCCCTCGTTGTAGGGCGCCGCGGTGCCGCCAGGCACGCTGGAGTACAGCATCACCACGCCGTCCATCTTGGGCTGCGCGGTGTAGCTGGACGGGAAGGTGGCCCAGCCCAGCAGGCCGCCACCCAGGTTGGCCGAGTACAGGTTCAGGGTCTCGGGGCCGCCCTTGCGCAGGGCTGCCTTGGCCTTCTTCTCCTGGCGGCTGCCGTAGCCCATGGTGTACCACTTGTTGTTGGTGGTGCGGTCCACGCCGACCAGCTGGAACTGGAACGGGGTGCTGGCGTAGGCGGCGTTCAGCACGGCGATCTGGTCATCGATCTGCGACTGGGGAATGTCGCCGTTGGCCAGGCCAGCGCCCTTGTTGATCACGTGGAACCACACGGGGATGGTCACCGAGCCCGGGGCGCGGTGGGTCTGGCCGCCCTTGGCCCGCTTGGCCAGCAGGAAGGTGTTCAAGCGCTGGTCGATCGCGGCGCGCTCTTCCGGCTCGGGGGCGACGGTGTAGCAGCGGTGGCTCAGGTGGTCGTCGCGGGCGGCCAGGGTGGGGCCGGACAGGACGAGCAGGGCCGCGGTGGCGGCGGCAAGGCGGGTCAGGGTGCGCATGGGCGCTTCTCCGTGGGTGTACTGGAGGCCCGATTCTGGCCGCAGCAGGCCGGCTAAATCGATCCCCAAGGCCGTGGGGTGGCATTGGGAGTTTCCCGGGGCACCGTTTGCCCCTATAATCACCGGGTTGTGCCCTGGAAGGGGCGCAGCACCAGCACGACGCGGGTCGGTTTCACCCGCGATCGCAAGTCGACAACGGAAACCGCGCCCTGGCCAGTCTGGTCAGGGAAGGCGGCTTCCCATCTACAAGGAAATCGCCATGTCCGTGGCTGACATCAACAAGGCCGACATCGTCAAGGCCAACGCCCGCAGCGCCGCCGATACCGGCTCCCCCGAAGTCCAGGTGGCCCTGCTGACCGCTCGCATCAACGAGCTGACCCCCCACTTCAAGCAGCACGCCAAGGACCACCACGGTCGCCGCGGCCTGCTGAAGATGGTCAACCAGCGCAAGCGCCTGCTGGCCTACCTGAAGGCCAAGGACGCCGACCGCTACACCGCGCTGATCCAGAAGCTGGGCCTGCGCAAGTAATCAAGACGCCCATGACCAGGAGCCTGTCTGGAATCCAAGCCAGCACAGGCTCTTTGTCTTTCTCGCGTCTGCAGGAGACCACCCGCCACCGGGGTACTGTCGTGTCATTCCAGCGTTCGCGCGCGCCGCGCACGCTGGAATGGCATACCGCCCGGCCCAGGTGAACTCCCGGAATCCGGCGCCGCCGCAACGGGCGCCTGACTGCTGCAAGGAGCAAACCATGAGCATGTTCAACAAGGTCACCAAGAGCTTCCAGTGGGGGCCGCACCAGGTCCGCATGGAAACCGGCGAAGTCGCCCGCCAGTCCAGCGGCGCCGTCATCGTCGACATCGAAGACACCGTGGTGCTGGCCACCGTGGTGGCCAAGTCGGCCCCCAAGGCCGGCCAGGACTTCTTCCCGCTGACCGTCGACTACATCGAGAAGACCTACGCCGCCGGCAAGATCCCCGGCAGCTTCTTCAAGCGTGAAGGCCGCCCCAGCGAACTGGAAACCCTGACCAGCCGCCTGATCGACCGTCCGATCCGTCCGCTGTTCCCCGAAGGCTTCTTCAACGAAGTCCAGGTCGTCGTCCACGTGCTGAGCCTGAACCCCGAAGTCCAGGCCGACATCGCCGCGATGATCGCCACCTCGGCCGCCTTGTCGATCTCGGGCATCCCGTTCAACGGCCCGATTGGCGCTGCCCGCGTGGGCTATGTCAATGGCGAGTACGTGCTGAACCCGGGCAAGACCCAGCTGGCCGACTCCAAGATGGATCTGGTCGTCGCCGGCACCGAAGCCGCCGTGCTGATGGTCGAGTCCGAGGCAGACCAACTGAGCGAAGAGGTCATGCTGGGCGCCGTGGTCTACGGTCACGAGCAGGGCAAGGTGGCGATCAACGCCATCCACGAACTGGTGCGTGAAGCCGGCAAGCCGGTCTGGGACTGGAAGGCCCCGGCCAAGGACGAGCCCTTCATCGCCAAGGTCACCGCGCTGGCCGAAGAGCCGCTGCGCGCCGCCTACCAGATCCGCTCCAAGCAGGCCCGCACCCAGGCCTGTCGTGACGCCTACGCCAATGTCAAGGCCGCGCTGACCGCCGAAGGCCTGGCCTTCGACAGCGTCGAGGTCGACGGCCTGCTGTTCGAGATCGAGGCCAAGATCGTCCGTGGCCAGATCCTGGCCGGCGAGCCGCGCATCGACGGCCGCGACACCCGCACCGTGCGTGCCATCGAGATCCGCAACAGCGTGCTGCCGCGCGCCCACGGCTCGGCCCTGTTCACCCGTGGCGAGACCCAGGCCCTGGTGGCCGCCACGCTGGGCACCGAGCGTGACGCGCAGACCATCGACGCGCTGGCCGGCGAGTTCAGCGACCGCTTCATGCTGCACTACAACATGCCCCCGTTCGCCACCGGCGAAACGGGCCGCGTGGGCAGCCCCAAGCGCCGCGAGATCGGCCACGGCCGCCTGGCCAAGCGGGCGCTGATCGCCTGCCTGCCGGACCCGACCGAGTTCCCGTACACCATCCGCGTCGTCTCGGAGATCACCGAGTCGAACGGCTCCTCGTCGATGGCGTCGGTCTGCGGCGGCTGCCTGGCGCTGATGGATGCGGGCGTGCCGATGAAGGCCCACGTGGCCGGCATCGCCATGGGCCTGATCAAGGAAGGCAACAAGTTCGCCGTGCTGACCGACATCCTGGGCGATGAGGATCACCTGGGCGACATGGACTTCAAGGTGGCCGGCACCACCGGCGGCATCACCGCACTGCAGATGGACATCAAGATCCAGGGCATCACCAAGGAGATCATGCAGGTCGCCCTGGCGCAGGCCAAGGAAGCGCGCATGCACATCCTGGGCAAGATGGTCGAGGCCATGGGCGGTGCGAAGACCGAGGTCTCGCAGTTCGCGCCCCGTCTCTACACGATGAAGATCAACCCGGAGAAGATCCGCGACGTGATCGGCAAGGGCGGCGCCACGATCCGTGCGCTGACCGAAGAGACCGGCTGCACGATCGACATCGGCGAGGACGGCACCATCACCATCGCCTCCACCGACGCCGACAAGGCCGAGTTCGCCAAGAAGCGCATCACCGAGATCACCGCCGAGGCGGAAGTGGGCAAGGTCTACGAAGGCCCGGTCACCAAGATCCTGGACTTCGGCGCCCTGGTCAACATCCTGCCGGGCAAGGACGGCCTGCTGCACATCAGCCAGATCGCCCACCAGCGCGTCGAGCGCGTCGAGGACTTCCTGAAGGAAGGCCAGGTCGTCCAGGTCAAGGTGCTCGAGACCGACGAGAAGGGCCGCATCAAGCTGTCGATGAAGGCCCTGCTGGAGCGTCCGGAGGGCATGGAGGACGAGCCGCGCTTCGAGCGTCCGCGCCGTGACGACCGCGGCGACCGCGGCCGTGACCGTGGCGACCGGGGTGATCGCGGCGACCGTGGCCCGCGCCGCGAGCGCGCCGAGCAGCGCCCGGTCGAGGCACCGAGCGACGCGCCGGTCGACGCGGCCGAGCAGCAGCAACAGCAGCAGCAGTAAGGCGGCGTCGGCGTCCATGCGTGCCATCGCGATCCGCGAATTCGGCGGCCCTGAGGTGCTGGTCCCGGCTGAACGGCCGGACCCGGTGCCGGGCGCCGGCGAGCTCTTGATCCGCGTTAGCGCCTCGGGGGTGAACCGCCCGGACGTGCTGCAGCGCAAGGGCGCCTATGCGCCGCCGCCCGGCGCCTCGGACCTGCCGGGTCTGGAGGTGGCCGGCGTGGTGGCCGGCGGCGATGCCGCCGAGCTGGCCGCAGCCGGCCTGGCGCTGGGCGACCGCGTCTGCGCGCTGGTGGCCGGGGGCGGCTATGCCGAACTCTGCGTGGCGCCGATCCCGCAGGTGCTGCCGGTGCCCGCCGGCCTCACCGATGTCGAGGCGGCCTGCCTGCCCGAGACCTTCTTCACCGTCTGGTCCAACGTCTTCGACCGCGGCCGCCTGCAGCCCGGCGAGACCCTGCTGGTGCAGGGCGGCGCCAGCGGCATTGGCGTCACCGCGATCCAGCTGGCCAAGGCCTTCGGCGCCACGGTGATCGTCACCGCCGGCGCTGACGACAAGTGCGCCGCCTGCCTGCGCCTGGGGGCGGACCACGCGATCAACTACCGCAGCGCCGACTTCGCTGCCGAAGTCAAACGCCTGACCGGCGGCCGTGGTGCCGACGTGGTGCTCGACATGGTGGCCGGCGACTACGTGGCGCGTGAGGTGAGCTGCCTGGCCGACGACGGCCGCATCGTGATCATCGCGGTGCAGGGCGGCGTGAAGAGCGAGTTCAACGCCGGTGAAGTGCTGCGCCGCCGCCTGCTGATCACCGGCTCGACGCTGCGTCCGCGCCCGGTGGCCTTCAAGGGCGCGATCGCCGCGGCGCTGCGCGAGCGCGTCTGGCCGCTGCTGGCCTCGGGCCAGGTGCGACCGGTGATCGAGCGCATCTTCGCCGCCGACGAGGCCGCCCAGGCCCATGCGCTGATGGAGTCCAGCCAGCACGTCGGCAAGATCGCGCTGCGCTGGGCCTGACCTGACCCATTCTTAGATTCGAAGGAAGCAAGACCATGCGACGCAAGCTCGTGGCCGGCAACTGGAAGATGCACGGCAACCACAAGGCCAACGCCGAGTTGCTGGACGGCATCAGCGGTGCCCGGCCCTTTGGCTGCGACGTGGCCGTGTGCGTGCCGTTCCCCTACCTGTCCGAGGTGGCGGTGGCCCTGGCGGGCAGCGACGTTCGCTGGGGTGCCCAGGACTGCTCGCAGCATGAGCAGGGCGCCTACACCGGCGAGGTGTCGGCCGGCATGCTGCACGAGTTCGGCTGCCGCTACGTCATCGTCGGCCACTCCGAGCGCCGCCAGTACCACGCCGAGAGCGACCAACTGGTGGCTGACAAGGCCAAGGCCGCGCTGGGCAAGGGCATCACGCCCATCGTCTGTGTCGGCGAGACCCTGGCCCAGCGCGAGGCCGGCGAAACCGAGGCGGTCGTCAAGCGCCAGCTGTCGGCGGTCATCCATACGCTGGCCCACTGCGCCGGCGAGATGGTCGTGGCCTATGAGCCCGTCTGGGCCATCGGCACCGGCAAGGTCGCCACGCCCGAGCAGGCCCAGGCCGTGCACGCGGTGCTGCGCGCCCAGCTGCGCGCCGCCACGCCGCGCGCCGACCAGATGACCCTGCTGTACGGCGGCAGCGTCAAGCCCGACAACGCGGCGGTGCTGTTCGCCCAGCCCGACATCGACGGTGGCCTGATCGGCGGTGCCGCCTTGAAGGCAGCCGACTTCGTCGCCATCTGCCGAGCCGCGGGTTGACGCGGCCGGCCCCTGATCCATTGCGGAGTTTCTCTACATGCAAGTCTTCATGAACCTCATCGTCGTGGTGCAGCTGCTGGCCGCGATCGCGATGATCGGCCTGGTGCTGGTGCAACATGGCAAGGGCGCCGACATGGGCGCCTCGTTCGGCAGCGGCGCCTCGGGCAGCCTGTTCGGTGCCACCGGCAGCGCCAACTTCCTGTCGCGCTCGACCGCGGTCTGCGCCACGATCTTCTTCGTCGCCACCGTGGCGCTGGCCTTCGGCGCCAACCCGGGCGGCTCGCGCAGCAGCGGCGGCAGCGTGCTGGACAGCGCCGCCACGCCGGCGTCGGCCGCCGCCGCGGCGTCCGCCGCGCCCACCGGCCCGGCCATCCCGAACCAGTGAGCGGGCAGGGTGGGCGTCTCCGCCCACCCGCAGCGCCTCACCGCCCCCCGGGGCCCGCTGAAAAGATCAGCAGGAACCCTAGGAAGTGGCTTGATTTCGGGCTAGAATCCGAGGCTGTTCGGCCAGCCATCCTCATGCCAGCCGAGCAGCTGAAAAGCCCGCTGCGTGCGGGTCTTGAGGGGCTGTGCTGCAGCCCCGTCAAGGCCGGCACCGGCGAGCCGGACGAGCCGACGTGGTGAAATTGGTAGACACGCTATCTTGAGGGGGTAGTGGCGAAAGCTGTGCGAGTTCGAGTCTCGCCGTCGGCACCATGAACACATCGGTCAGCGCCTGCCCAGAGGCGACTGGCCGGGCGCCCTGAGCTGATCCAGGGAACGAAAGGGGGCGCGCTCCGTTCTGGCCAGACATGGGCCAAGGACAGCGCGCCTTTTTTGTGGCCGGATCGGATCACGGGCGTCGGACTCTGCACGACGAGCGACGCGCATCATGGACCTGCAAGCCTACCTCCCCGTCATCCTGTTCATCCTGGTGGGCGCCGCGGTCGGCGTCGTGCCCCAGCTGATCGGTTTCCTGATCGGCCCGCAGCGGCCCGACGCCCAGAAGAACAGCCCGTACGAGTGCGGCTTCGAAGCCTTCGAGGACGCGCGCATGAAGTTCGATGTGCGCTACTACCTGGTCGCCATCCTGTTCATCCTGTTCGATCTCGAAATCGCCTTCTTGTTCCCCTGGGCCGTGGCGCTCAAAGACATCGGGGCGTCAGGTTTCTGGGCGATGATGATTTTCCTGGCCATTCTCGTGGTGGGCTTCGCCTACGAATGGAAGAAGGGCGCGCTGGACTGGGAGTGATCCCGGCCGCCACCGTTCCTCACTGCACGAGACATCTAGAGGCAAGACATGGGTATTGAAGGCGTTTTCAAGGAAGGGTTCATCACCACCTCGGTGGACTCGCTGATGAACTGGTCCAAGACCGGCTCGCTGTGGCCCATGACCTTCGGTCTGGCCTGCTGCGCCGTCGAGATGATGCATGCCGGCGCCGCGCGCTACGACATCGACCGCTTCGGCATGCTGTTCCGGCCCAGCCCGCGTCAGTCCGACCTGATGATCGTGGCCGGCACGCTGTGCAACAAGATGGCGCCGGCGCTGCGCAAGGTCTACGACCAGATGGCCGAACCGCGCTGGGTGCTGAGCATGGGCTCCTGCGCCAACGGCGGCGGCTACTACCACTACAGCTACTCGGTGGTGCGCGGCTGCGACCGCATCGTGCCGGTCGACGTCTACGTGCCGGGCTGCCCGCCCACGGCCGAGGCGCTGCTCTACGGCATCCTGCAGCTGCAGGCCAAGATCCGCCGCGAAAACACCATCGCCCGCGCCTGAGCCGGGACTTCTCATGACGCAGAAACTCGACACCCTGCAGGCCGCGCTCGAATCCGTGCTGGGCGAGCGCATCGCCCACTTCAAGCGCGCCCTCGGCGAGATCACGATCACCGTCAAGGCGGCCGACTACGCCGCGGTCTGCACCACGCTGCGCGACCACCCCGAACTGGCTTTCGAGCAGCTGATCGACCTGGCCGGCCTGGACATGTCCACCTGGAAGGACCAGCCCTGGGACGGCCCGCGCTACCTGACCGTGCTGCACCTGCTGTCGGTGGGCAAGAACTGGCGCCTGCGCGTCAAGGTCTTCGCCCCCGATGACGAGCTCCCGGTGGTGGCCTCGGTCACGCCGATCTGGAACTCGGCCAGCTGGTTCGAGCGCGAGTCCTTCGACATGTACGGGATCATCTACGAAGGTCACCAGGACCTGCGCCGCATCCTCACCGACTACGGCTTCATCGGCCACCCGATGCGCAAGGACTTCCCGGTCAGCGGCCACGTCGAGATGCGCTACGACGCCGAGACCAAGCGCGTGATCTACCAACCGGTCACGATCGAGCCGCGCGAGATCACGCCGCGCGTGATCCGCGAAGACCACTACGGCGGCCTGCAGTAAGCCCGGGACGAACGCCATGGCAGAAATCAAGAACTACACCCTGAACTTCGGCCCCCAGCACCCGGCCGCGCACGGCGTGCTGCGCCTGGTGCTGGAGCTCGACGGCGAGGTCATCCAGCGCGCCGACCCGCACATCGGCCTGCTGCACCGCGGCACCGAGAAGCTGGCCGAGCAGAAGACCTACATTCAGTCGCTGCCCTACATGGACCGCCTCGACTACGTGTCGATGATGTCCAACGAGCACGCGTACTGCCTGGCCATCGAGAAGCTGCTGGGCATCGAGGTGCCCGAGCGCGCGCAGTACATCCGCGTGATGTTCGCCGAGATCACCCGCCTGCTGAACCATCTGCTGTGGCTGGGCTGCCACGGCATGGACTGCGGCGCGATGAACATCCTCATCTACTGCTTCCGCGAGCGTGAGGACCTGTTCGACATGTACGAGGCGGTGTCGGGTGCGCGCATGCACGCGGCATACTTCCGTCCGGGCGGCGTCTACCGCGACCTGCCCGACGCGATGCCGCAGTACCAGGTCAGCAAGATCAAGAACCAGCGCGCGATCGACCAGCTCAACAAGAACCGCCAGGGTTCGCTGCTGGACTTCATCGACGACTTCTGCGCGCGCTTCCCCAAGCTGGTCGACGAGTACGAGACCCTGCTGACCGAGAACCGCATCTGGAAGCAGCGCACCGTGGGCATCGGCGTGGTCACGCCGGAGCGCGCGCTGCAGATGGGCCTGACCGGCGCCATGCTGCGCGGCTCGGGCATCGCCTGGGACCTGCGCAAGCAGCAGCCCTACGATGTCTACGCCAAGATGGACTTTGACGTGCCGGTAGGCGTCAACGGCGACACCTACGACCGCTACCTGGTGCGTGTCGAGGAACTGCGCCAGTCCAACCGCATCGTCAAGCAGTGCGTCGACTGGCTGCGCGCCAACCCGGGCCCGGTGATCACCGACAACCACAAGGTGGCGCCGCCCTCGCGCGTGGCGATGAAGACCAGCATGGAAGAGCTGATCCACCACTTCAAGCTCTTCTCCGAAGGCTTCCGCGTCCCCGAGGGCGAGGCCTACGCCGCTGTCGAACACCCCAAGGGCGAGTTCGGCATCTACCTGGTCAGCGACGGTGCCAACAAGCCCTATCGCCTGAAGATCCGCGCCCCCGGCTTCGCCCATCTGGCGGCGCTGGACGAGATGGCGCGCGGCCACATGATCGCCGATGCGGTGGCGATCATCGGCACCATGGACATCGTGTTTGGTGAGATCGATCGATGAGTCTGTCTGAAGCCACGAAGGCCCGCTTCGCTCGCGAGGTGGCCAAGTACCCGAAGGAGCAGGCGCAGTCGGCCGTGATGGCCTGCCTGTCGATCGTGCAGCAGGAGCAGGGCTGGGTGTCGGCCGAGGCCGAAGCCGAGATCGCCGCCTACCTGGGCATGGCACCGATCGCCGTGCGCGAGGTGACCACCTTCTACAACATGTACAACCAGCAACCCACTGGCAAGTACAAGCTGAACGTCTGCACCAACCTGCCGTGCCAGCTGCGCAACGGCCAGAACGCGCTGGAGCACCTGTGCAAGGCGCTGGGTGTGGAAGACGGCGGCACCACCGCCGACGGCCTGTTCACCGTGGCCAAGTGCGAATGCCTGGGCGCCTGCGCCGACGCGCCGGTGATGCTGGTCAATGACCGCCAGATGCTGAGCTACATGAGCAACGACAAGCTCGACGACCTGGTCGCCACGATCAAGGCCGCCGAAGGGAAGGGGGCCTGAGCATGGCGCTTGATCTTTCGCGCTTCCAGGCCTCGGGCCTCGAGACCTGCTTCCACGGCCGCCACATCCAGCCGCAGATCTATGCCGACCTGAACGGCCGCAACTGGGGCCTGCAGGACTACCTGGCCCGCGGCGGCTACCAGGCCCTGCGCAAGATTCTCGGCGCCGATGGCGGCGAGGCGATGACGCCCGACCAGGTGATCGCCGAGGTCAAGGCCTCGGGCCTGCGCGGCCGCGGCGGCGCCGGTTTCCCCACCGGCCTGAAGTGGAGCTTCATGCCGCGCGCCTACCCGGGCCAGAAGTACCTGGTGTGCAACTCCGACGAGGGCGAGCCGGGCACCTGCAAGGACCGCGACATCCTGCGCTACAACCCGCACAGCGTGATCGAGGGCATGGCCATCGCCGCCTACGCGATGGGCATCAGCGTGGGCTACAACTACATCCACGGCGAGATCTTCGAGGTCTACGAGCGCTTCGAGGCGGCCCTGGAAGAAGCCCGTGCCGCCGGCTACCTGGGTGCCAACATCCTGGGCAGCGCCTTCAGCTTCCAGCTGCATGCGCACCACGGCTTCGGCGCCTACATCTGCGGCGAGGAAACCGCGCTGCTCGAATCGCTGGAAGGCAAGAAGGGCCAGCCGCGCTTCAAGCCGCCGTTCCCGGCCAGCTTCGGCCTGTACGGCAAGCCCACCACGATCAACAACACCGAGACCTTCGCGGCGGTGCCCTGGATCATCCGCAATGGCGGCCAGGCCTACCTGGAGTGCGGCAAGCCCAACAACGGCGGCACCAAGATCTTCTCGATGGTGGGTGACGTCGAGCGGCCCGGCAACTACGAGATCCCGATGGGCACCTCGTTCGCCCAGCTGCTGGAACTCGCCGGTGGCGTCAAGGGCGGCAGGAAGCTCAAGGCCGTGATCCCCGGCGGCTCGTCGGCGCCGGTGCTGCCGGCGGCGGTGATGATGGACTGCACGATGGACTATGACTCCATCGCCAAGGCCGGCTCGATGCTGGGCTCGGGCGCGGTCATCGTGATGGACGAGACCCGCTGCATGGTCAAGAGCCTGCTGCGCCTGTCCTACTTCTACCAGCACGAGTCCTGCGGCCAGTGCACCCCCTGCCGCGAAGGCACGGGCTGGCTGTGGCGCCTGGTCAACCGCATCGAGCACGGCGAAGGCCGTGCCGACGACCTGGCCCTGCTGGACAACGTGGCCGAGAACATCATGGGCCGCACCATCTGTGCGCTGGGCGACGCCGCCGCGATGCCGGTGCGCGGCATGCTCAAGCACTTCCGCGACGAATTCGCCTACCACGTCGAACACAAGACCTGCATGGTCCCGGCGTACATCTGATCGGCGGGGACGAACAAGATGCTCGATATCGAACTCGACGGCAAGAAGGTCCAGGTTCCCGAAGGCAGCATGGTGATGCATGCGGCCGACGCAGCCGGCACCTACATCCCGCACTTCTGCTACCACAAGAAGCTCTCGATCGCCGCCAGCTGCCGCATGTGCCTGGTGGATGTGGAGAAGGCGCCCAAGCCGATGCCGGCCTGCGCCACGCCGGTGACGCAGGGCATGATCGTGCGCACCCGCTCCGACAAGGCCGTCAAGGCCCAGAAGTCGGTGATGGAGTTCCTGCTGATCAACCACCCGCTGGACTGCCCGATCTGCGACCAGGGCGGCGAGTGCCAGCTGCAGGACCTGGCCGTGGGCTACGGCGGCACCGCCTCGCGCTACCAGGAAGAAAAGCGCGTGGTGTTCCACAAGAACGTCGGCCCGCTGATCTCCATGGAGGAGATGAGCCGCTGCATCCACTGCACGCGCTGCGTGCGCTTCGGCCAGGAGATCGCCGGGGTGATGGAACTGGGCATGCTCAACCGCGGTGAGCACGCCGAGATCACCACCTTCGTCGGCAACTCGGTCGATTCCGAGCTGTCGGGCAACATGATCGACGTCTGCCCGGTGGGCGCGCTGACCAGCAAGCCCTTCCGCTACAGCGCCCGCACCTGGGAGCTGTCGCGCCGCAAGAGCGTCAGCCCGCACGACAGCGTGGGCGCCAATCTCGTGGTCCAGGTCAAGAACGGCAAGGTGATGCGTGTCGTGCCGCTGGAGAACGAGGCCGTCAACGAATGCTGGATCTCGGACCGCGACCGCTTCTCCTATGAAGCGCTCAACGGCGAGCAGCGCCTGACCCGTCCGATGATCAAGCAGGACGGCCAGTGGCTGGAGGTCGACTGGAACACCGCGCTGCAGTACGTCGTCGACGGCCTGAAGAGCGTTCAGGGCCAGTTCGGTGCCGCCGGCATCGGCGCGATCGGCTCGGCCACCAGCAGCAATGAAGAGCTGCACCTGCTGGCCAAGCTGGTGCGCGGCCTGGGCTCGGACAACATCGACCACCGCACCCGCCACGCCGACTTCACGGCCGCTGCCGGCGTGCGCTGGCTGGGCACCTCGATCGCCTCGCTGAGCACGCTGCAGCGGGCCTTCGTGATCGGCTCCTTCCTGCGCAAGGACCACCCGCTGCTGGCCCAGCGCCTGCGCCAGGCCGTGCGCCATGGCGGCCAGCTGCTGAGCCTGAACGCTGTGCATGGCAATTGGGCGATCCCGGTGGCCGGCAAGATCACCGCCGCCCCGTCGGACTGGGTGCAGTCGCTGGCCAACGTGGCCGGCTACGTGGCCTCGGCCAAGGGCGTGGCCGCACCGGCCACCGCGCTGGTGGACGCGGCCGCCGAGGCCGTCGCCCAGGCGCTGCTGTCGGGCGAGCGCAAGGCCGTGCTGCTGGGCAACGCCGCCGTGCAGCACCCGCAGGCCAGCCAGCTGCTGTCGCTGGCCAACTTCATCGCCGCCCAGACCGGCGCCACCGTCGGTGTGCTGGGTGAGGCCGGCAACTCGGTCGGCGCCCAGCTGGTCGGTGCGCAGCCTCAGCAGGGCGGACTGAACGCCGGCCAGATGCTGAGCCAGCCGATGAAGGCGCTGCTGCTGCTGAACACCGAGCCGGCGCTGGACGCCGCCGATGGCGCTGCCGCCGTCGCGGCGCTGAACGCCTCCGGGCTGGTCGTCGCGCTGACCCCGTTCAAGGACGCCCGCGTCGACAACGCCGACGTGCTGCTGCCGATCGCCCCGTTCACCGAAACCGCCGGCAGCTATGTCAACGCCGAAGGCCGGCTGCAGACCTTCCAGGGCGTGGTGCCCGCGCTGGGCGAGAGCCGCCCGGCCTGGAAGGTGCTGCGCGTGCTGGGCAGCCTGCTGGGCCTGTCGGGTTTCGCGCAGGAGTCGGTCGAGGAGGTCCGCGCCGAAGCGCTGGGCGACGGCAGCGGCATCGCCGCCCGACTGTCCAACGCCAGCACGGCGGTGGCGCAGCCGGTCGGCCCCCTGGCCGGTCTGCAGCGCGTGTCCGATGTGTCGATCTACGCCACCGACGCCATCGTGCGCCGCGCGCCTGCCCTGCAGGCCACCGCCGATGCCAAGGAAGCGGTGCTCGCCGGCCTGCCCAGCGCGCTGTGGGCGCAACTGGGTCTGCAGGCCGGTGACAAGGTGCGCGTCAGCCAGGGCGGCGCCAGTGCCGTGCTGGGCGCCATCGAGGATGCCAGCCTGGCCGCCAACACGGTGCGTGTGGCGGCCGGCCACCCGGCCACCGCCACCCTGGGCGCGATGTTCGGCGCGATCACCGTCGAGAAGGCCTGAGGACGAGACACACCATGATCGACAACATCTACCAATCGGGTCTCGCCACACTGGGCGCCCCGGCCTGGGCCGTGGTCTGGTCGCTGATCAAGATCATCGTCCTGGTCGCGCCGCTGATGGGCTGCGTCGCCTACCTGACGCTGTGGGAGCGCAAGGCCATCGGCCGCACCCAGGTCCGTCCCGGTCCCAACCGTGTCGGCCCCTTCGGACTGCTCACGCCGATCGCCGATGCGGTCAAGCTGATCTTCAAGGAGATCATCCGCCCGACCGCCGCCAACAAGGGCCTGTTCTTCCTGGGCCCGATCATGACCATCATGCCGGCGCTGGCCGCCTGGGCCGTGATTCCGGTCGGCCCGGAAGCGGTGGTGGCCAACGTCAACGCCGGCCTGCTGTTCCTGATGGCGATCACCTCGATGGAGGTCTACGGCGTGATCATCGCCGGCTGGGCGTCCAACTCGAAGTACGCCTTCCTGGGCGCGCTGCGTGCGTCGGCGCAGATGGTCTCCTATGAGATCGCCATGGGCTTCGCGCTGGTCATCGTGCTGATGGTCTCGGGCAGCCTGAACCTGGGTGACGTGGTCGCCGGTCAGCAGAAGGGCACGTTTGCCTCGATGGGCCTGAACTTCCTGTCCTGGAACTGGCTGCCGCTGCTGCCGATCTTCTTCGTCTACTTCATCTCCGGCCTGGCCGAGACCAACCGCCACCCCTTCGACGTGGTGGAAGGCGAGTCCGAGATCGTGGCCGGCCACATGATCGAGTACTCGGGCATGTCCTTCGCGATGTTCTTCCTCGCGGAGTACGCCAACATGATCCTGGTCTCGATGCTGACCGTGCTGTTCTTCCTGGGTGGCTGGGACGCGCCGGTGAGCTGGCTGTCGTTCATCCCGGGCTGGATCTGGCTGGGCATCAAGGTCTTCGTCGTCGTCACGATGTTCCTCTGGGTGCGCGCCTCCTTCCCGCGCTACCGCTACGACCAGATCATGCGTCTGGGCTGGAAGATCTTCATCCCTGTCACGCTGGTGTGGCTGGTCGTCGTGGGTCTGTGGATCCAGTCGCCCTTCAACATCTGGAAGTAAGGGGAGGGCCAACACATGAGCACCAACAACTCCCTCAAGGGTTTCTTCGGCGCCTTCCTGCTGACCGAGCTGTGGAAGGGCCTGGCACTGACCGGTCGGCACTTCCTGTCGCGCACGATCACCGTGCAGTTCCCGGAAGAGAAGACCCCGCTGTCTCCCCGTTTCCGCGGCCTGCACGCGCTGCGCCGCTATGAGAACGGCGAGGAGCGCTGCATCGCCTGCAAGCTGTGCGAAGCGGTCTGCCCGGCGATGGCCATCACCATCGAGGCCGGCGAGCGCGCCGACGGCACCCGCCGCACCACGCGCTACGACATCGACCTGACCAAGTGCATCTTCTGCGGCTTCTGCGAAGAGTCCTGCCCGGTCGACTCGATCGTCGAGACCCACATCTTCGAATACCACGGTGAGAAGCGGGGCGACCTGTACTTCACCAAGGACATGCTGCTGGCCGTGGGCGACCGCTACGAGAAGCAGATCGCCGCCAACAAGGAGGCCGACGCCAAGTACCGCTGATGCGGTCACCCACGCGCTGACAAGAATGAACGCAACCTCCGCCCTGTTCTACCTGTTCTCCGCGGTGCTGCTGGTGTCGGCCTTCCTGGTCATCACCTCGCGCAGCACGGTCCACGCGGCGCTCTACCTGGTGCTCACCTTCTTCAATGCGGCCTGCATCTGGATGCTGCTGAAGGCCGAGTTCCTGTCCATCACGCTGGTGCTGGTGTATGTCGGCGCCGTGATGGTGCTGTTCCTGTTCGTGGTGATGATGCTCGACATCAACACCGACACCATGCGCGCCGGCTTCTGGTCGCACTTCCCGCTGGCCGCGCTGGTGGGCGTGCTGATCGCGATCGAGGTGGCGCTGGTGATGAAGGCCGGCTTCAACCTGCCTGACGCCAAGCCCATGGCGCCCGAAGTGCTGGCCATGGGCAACACCAAGGCGCTCGGCGTGGTGCTCTATACCGAGTACCTGTATCCGCTGCAGGTGGCCGCGGTGCTGCTGCTGGTGGGCATGATCGCCGCCATCGCGCTGACCCTGCGCAAGCGCAAGGACGCCAAGGGCCAGGACCCGAGCCAGCAGGTGCGCGCCCGCCCGGCCGACCGCGTCCGCCTGGTCAAGCTGGCGCCGACGATCGAGGCGCCCTCGGTGCCCAAGACCCCGGAAGGAGGCCAGGCATGAGCGCCGGCATCACCCTGTACCACTACCTGACGCTGGGCGGCTGCCTGTTCGCGCTGTCGGTGGTGGGCATCTTCATGAACCGCCGCAACCTGATCGTGCTGCTGATGGCGATCGAGCTGATGCTGCTGGCGGTGAACATGAACTTCGTGGCCTTCTCCCACTTCCTGGGTGACATGCACGGCCAGGTCTTCGTGTTCTTCATCCTGACTGTCGCGGCGGCCGAATCGGCCATCGGCCTGGCCATCCTGGTCGTGCTGTTCCGCAACCGCGCGACCATTGCGGTCGACGAACTCGACACCCTGAAGGGCTGACCGCCAAGAGGAGCCCCGAAGACCATGTCTGCACAACTGTCCCAGAACCTGCTGCTCACGGTGCCGCTGGCGCCGCTGGTGGGCTCCATCGTCGCCGGCCTGGCCGGCAAGGTGGTCGGCCGCCGCGGTGCCCACCTGATCACCATCCTCGGCGTTCTCGTCGCCTTCATCTGCTCGGCCATGGTGCTGCAGTCGGTGGCGGTCGATGGTGCGCGCTTCAACGCCACCATCTACGAATGGATGTCGGTGGGCCCGCTGAAGATGGAGGTCGGCTTCCTCGTCGACGGCCTGACCGCGATGATGATGTGCGTGGTGACCTTCGTGTCGCTGATGGTGCACATCTACACCATCGGCTACATGGAAGAGGACCCGGGCTACCAGCGCTTCTTCTCGTACATCTCGCTGTTCACCTTCTCGATGCTCATGCTGGTCATGAGCAACAACTTCCTGCAGCTGTTCTTCGGCTGGGAAGCGGTGGGCCTGGTGTCCTACCTGCTGATCGGCTTCTGGTTCAAGAAGCCCACGGCGATCTTCGCCAACATGAAGGCCTTCCTGGTGAACCGGGTCGGTGACTTCGGCTTCATCCTGGGCATCGGCCTGCTGCTGGCCTACACCGGCTCGCTGAACTACGCCGAGGTCTTTGCCAAGTCGGGCGACTTGGCCGCCAGGACCTTCCCCGGCACCGACTGGCCGCTGCTGGCCGTGGCCTGCATCTGCCTGTTCATCGGTGCGATGGGCAAGTCGGCGCAGTTCCCGCTGCATGTGTGGCTGCCCGATTCCATGGAAGGCCCGACGCCGATCTCCGCGCTGATCCACGCCGCCACCATGGTGACGGCCGGCATCTTCATGGTCACCCGCATGTCGCCGCTGTTCGAGCTGTCGGACATCGCGCTGAACGTGGTGCTGGTCATCGGCTCGATCACCGCGCTGTTCATGGGTTTCCTGGGCATCATCCAGAACGACATCAAGCGCGTGGTCGCCTACTCCACGCTGTCGCAGCTGGGCTACATGACGGTGGCGCTGGGCGTGTCGGCCTACAACGTGGCGGTCTTCCACCTGATGACGCACGCCTTCTTCAAGGCGCTGCTGTTCCTGGCCGCCGGCTCGGTGATCATCGGCATGCACCATGACCAGGACATCCGCAACATGGGCGGTCTGCGCAAGTACATGCCCATCACCTGGATCACCTCGCTGCTGGGCTCGCTGGCGCTGATCGGCACGCCGTTCTTCGCCGGCTTCTACTCGAAGGACTCGATCATCGAGGCGGTGGCTGCCAGCCACCTGCCGGGTGCCGGCTTCGCGCAGTTCGCGGTCATCGCGGGCGTGTTCGTCACCGCCTTCTACTCGTTCCGGATGTACTTCCTGGTCTTCCACGGCAAGGAGCACTTCCACCACAAGCCCTTCCCGGGCGAGCATGACCATCATGACGACCACGGCGAGCACCACGAGCCGCACGAATCGCCCTGGGTGGTCACCGCGCCGCTGCTGCTGCTGGCCATCCCCTCGGTGGTGATCGGCTTCCTGACGATCCAGCCGATGCTGTTCGGCGACTTCCTGAAGGACGCGATCTTCGTCAACCACGAGGCGCACCACGCGATGGAAGAGCTGGCGCACGAGTTCCATGGCGCCACCGCCATGGCCCTGCACGCCTTCAGCACGCTGCCCTTCTGGCTGGCGCTGGGCGGCGTGGTCACGGCCTACGTCTTCTACATGGTCGCCCCGGGCATCCCGGCGGCCATCGCCAAGGCGCTGAAGCCGGTGATCACCGTGCTCGAGAACAAGTACTACATGGACTGGATCAACGAGAACATCCTGGCCCGTGCGGCCCGCGGCCTGGGCATCGGGCTGTGGAAGGGGGGTGACCAGACCCTGATCGATGGGGCCGTGGTCAATGGCTCGGCCCAGGCGGTGGGCGCCCTCGCGCGCGTCACCCGACTGGTCCAGACGGGCTACCTGTCCTGGTACGCGCTGGTGATGGCGCTGGGCGTGTTCGGTCTGATGACCTGGCAACTGTGGCCCTATTTCCCCGGCCTGACCGGCCGTTGATCAGAGGGCGGAGAACTACAAATGGGTCTGTTGAGCGTTGCCATCTGGCTGCCGATCGCCTTCGGCGTCCTGCTGCTGGCACTTGGCCGTGACGAGAACGCGGGCGCCGTCCGCTGGATCGCGCTGGCCGGTGCCGTCCTGAGCTTTGTCATCACCATTCCGCTGGTCACCGGCTTCCACCTCGACACTGCCGCGCTGCAGTTCGAGGAGAACCTGGCCTGGATCGAGCGGTTCAATGTGCGCTACCACCTGGGTGTCGATGGCATCTCGGTGTGGTTCGTGCTGCTGACCGCCTTCATCACGATCATCGTGGTGATGGCGGCCTGGGAGGTGATCACCGATCGTGCCCACCAGTACCTGGGCGCCTTCCTGATCCTGTCGGGCCTGATGGTGGGCGTGTTCTCGGCCGTCGATGGCCTGCTGTTCTACGTTTTCTTCGAAGCCACGCTGATCCCGATGTACATCATCATCGGCGTCTGGGGTGGCCCGCGGCGGGTCTATGCGGCCTTCAAGTTCTTCCTCTACACGCTGCTCGGCTCGCTGCTGATGCTGATCGCGCTGATCTACCTGTACGCCAAGTCGGGTGGCAGCTTCGAGATCCTCGAATGGCACAAGCTGCCGCTGCCGCTGAACGCGCAGGCGCTGCTGTTCTTCGCCTTCTTCGCCGCCTTCTCGGTGAAGGTGCCGATGTGGCCGGTGCACACCTGGCTGCCCGACGCCCACGTCGAGGCGCCCACCGGCGGCTCGGTGGTGCTTGCGGCCATCATGCTGAAGCTGGGCGCCTATGGCTTCCTGCGCTTCTCGATGCCGATCGCCCCGGATGCCTCGCGCGAGTACGCCTGGTTCATCATCGCGCTGTCGCTGATCGCGGTGATCTACATCGGTCTCGTGGCGATGGTGCAGACCGACATGAAGAAGCTGGTGGCCTATTCGTCGATCGCCCACATGGGCTTCGTCACGCTGGGCTTCTTCATCTTCAACGAGTTGGGCATCTCCGGCGGTCTGGTGCAGATGATCTCGCACGGCTTCGTCTCCGGCGCGATGTTCCTGTCGATCGGCGTGCTCTATGACCGCGTGCATTCGCGCGACATCGCAGCCTACGGCGGCGTGGTCAACACCATGCCCAAGTTCGCGGCCTTCGCGCTGCTGTTCTCGATGGCCAACTGCGGCCTGCCGGGCACTGCGGGCTTCATCGGCGAGTGGATGGTGATCCTGGGCGCCGTCCAGTACAACTTCTGGATCGGCGCGCTGGCCGCCACCGCGCTGATCTTCGGCGCCGCCTACACGCTGTGGATGTACAAGCGGGTCTACTTCGGCGACATCGCGAATGACCATGTGCGCGAGCTGACCGACATCAACGCCCGCGAGTTCGCGATGATGGCGCTGCTGGCCGTCGCCGTGCTGGCCATGGGTCTGTATCCGAAGCCCTTCACCGACGTGATGCACACCTCGGTGGACGCGCTGATCAAGCACGTGGCCCAGCCCAAGCTGCCTTGACGACAGGGCGCACACCATGAATCCTATGAACTGGCTTGTTGTCTCTCCCGAGATCGTCCTGCTGGTCGCCGCCTGCGCGATCGCACTGATCGACCTCTACATCACCGACCCGAAGCGCACGGCGACCTTCTGGCTCACCCAGCTGACGCTGGCCGTGGTGGCGCTGATGCACGCCAGCGCCATGCAGGCCGGCCTGGGCGCCAGCGGCGCGGCGGCGTCGGTCTACGGCATGCAGGGCCTGGTGGTGTCCGACCCGCTGGGCCACCTGCTGGCGATGTGCGCCTCGCTGGCGCTGATGGCCACGCTGGCCTACGCACGCCCCTACCTGGGCGAGCGCGACCTGCTCAAGGGCGAGTTCTTCACGCTCTCGATGTTCGTGCTGCTGGGCGTGTCGGTGATGATCTCGGCCAACAACTTCCTGGTCATCTACGTGGGCCTGGAACTGATGAGCCTGTCGCTGTACGCGATGGCGGCGCTGCGCCGCGACCATGGCGTGTCCACCGAAGCCGCGATGAAGTACTTCGTGCTGGGCGCGCTGGCCAGCGGTTTCCTGCTCTACGGCATGTCCATGCTCTATGGCGCCACCGGCAAGCTGGACCTGCCCGAGGTCTACGCGGTGGTGGCCGCCGGCCAGATCAACCCGGTCGTGCTGACGCTGGGCGTGGTCTTCCTGGTGGCCGGCCTGGCCTTCAAGCTGGGTGTGGTGCCGTTCCACATGTGGGTGCCCGACGTCTACCAGGGCGCGCCCACCGCGGTCACGCTGATGATCGGCGGCGTGCCCAAGTTCGCGGCCTTCGCGATCGCCTTCCGCATCCTGGTCGAGGGCCTGTCCACGCTGGGCCACGACTGGCAGCAGATGCTGATGGTGCTGTCGGTGCTGTCGATGCTGATCGGCAACCTCGCCGCGATCGCCCAGACCAACCTCAAGCGCATGCTGGCCTACTCGGCCATCGCCCAGCTGGGCTTCATGCTGCTGGGCCTGACGCCCACCGTGGTGGCCGCCAACACCACCTCGGCCGCCAACGGCTACAGCTCGGCGCTGTTCTATGTGGTCACCTATGTGCTGACCACGCTGGGCAGCTTCGGCCTGATCATGCTGCTGGCCCGCCAGGGCTTCGAGAGCGAGGAGATCAGCGACCTGGCCGGCCTGGCCAAGCGTGCGCCCTGGCTGGCGGGTGTGATGACCGTCTTCATGTTCTCGCTGGCCGGTGTGCCGCCGATGGTGGGCTTCTACGCCAAGTTCGCGGTGCTGCAGGCGCTGGTCACCACCGGTGACAGCACCTACATCACGCTGGCCATTGTCGCGGTCCTGCTGTCCCTGGTCGCGGCCTACTACTACCTGCGCATCGTCAAGGTCATGTACTTCGACCAACCCGCCGAGTCCGGCGCTGGGCTGACCTCCGGCTCCGGTGTGTCGGCGCTGCTGGCACTCAATGGTGCCGCCGCGCTGGTGCTGGGCCTGCTGCCGCAAGGCCTGATGGCCCTGTGCCGCGACGTGATCGTCGCCGCGCTGCAGGGCTGATCCGATGAGCGCCGGGGCAGCCACCTGGCTCGTGGTGGCGGTCGCGCTGCTGGCCGCGAACCTGCCCTTCGTCAACGAACGCCTGTTCGTCGTCGGGCCGCGGCGCGCGCCCAAGGCCTTCGGCTGGCGGCTGCTGGAGCTGGTGGTGGCCGGCGGGCTGACCCTGTTGCTGGGCAGCGCGCTGGAGGCCTCGCTGGGCCAGCGGGCGCCCCAGGGCTGGGAGTTCTACGCCGCCTGGACCTGCCTGATGCTGACCCTGGCCTCGCCGGGCTTCGTCTGGCGCTACCTGCGGCGCGGCGCGTCGGCGGCGGCGCATGAGTGACGAGCACCTGATCGAGCGCCCGCTGCGTCCGGCCCAGGTCTGGCAGGGGCGCTTCCTTGACGTGCGCTGCGACGTCGCCCGCCTGCCCGACGGCAGCGAGGCCACGCGCGAATATATCGTCCACCCCGGCGCGGTGATGGTCGTGCCGATCACCGATGACGGCCGGCTGGTGATGGAGCGGCAGTGCCGCTACCCTCTGCAGACCGTGCTGCTGGAGTTCCCGGCGGGCAAGCTCGATCCCGGGGAGCCTCGCTGGCGCTGTGCCCAGCGCGAATTGCTGGAGGAAACCGGCTACCGCGCGCGCGAATGGGCCTGCGCGGCGCTGATGCACAACGCGCCGGCCTACTCGAACGAGCTGATCGAGATCTGGTTCGCGCGCGGACTGGAGCCTGGCCAGCAGCAACTCGACCACGGTGAGTTCCTGGACGTGTGTCTGGTGGATGAGGCCGAACTGGATCGCCTGGCGGCGCGCGGCGAACTCACCGATGCCAAGTCGCTGATCGGCCTGCTGTGGCTGCAGAAATGGCGTGCCGGTCTGTGGGAATTGCAGTGGCAGTCTGCACAGGACCTGGCTTCTGACCGATCATCCGGGGCATGAAGGTCCTGAACCTGCGTTGCGAGCACGAGCACGGTTTCGAAGGCTGGTTCGCGTCGGAGGACGACTACCGGGACCAGCTGGATCGGGGCCTGCTCAGCTGTCCGCTGTGCGCCAGCGCCGCCATCACCCGGCTGCCCAGCGCCCCACGGCTGAACATCTCTGGTGCTCAGCCCTCGCCGACTGCCGAGCCGCGGCCGCCGGCCGAGCCGGCCCGCAGCGCCCAGCCCGAACTCGCTGCCCAGTTGCAGTCGGCGCTGCAGGCCGTCGTGCAGGATCTGATGCAACGCACCGAGGACGTCGGCCCGCGCTTTCCGGAAGAAGCCCGCCGCATCCACTACGGCGAAACCGAGGCCCGGGGCATCCGTGGCCAGGCCACGCCACAAGAGCGCGAGGCCCTGCGCGACGAAGGCATCGAGGTCTTCGCGTTGCCGCTGCCGCCGGGGTCGGGCGGGCCGACGCACTGACCTGCCACTCGGCCCAGCAGCGCCGCGCCGCGGCAGGGCCGCCCGGTCGCACCGCAGAGTGGTCGCACCCCTGCCGGGCGGCTGCGCGCCTCAGGGCCCCAGCAGCCGCCCCGGGTTCATCAGTCCGTCGGGGTCCAGCGCCTGCTTGATGGCCCGCATCATCCCCAGCGCCACCGGCGATTTGCGCCGGGCCAGCTCGCCCCGCTTCAAGGCGCCGATGCCATGCTCGGCCGAGAACGAACCGCCTCGCGCCATGACGGCGTCATAGACGCGCTGGTTCAGCGCCGCCTCATGCTGTGCCAGAAAGGCCGCCGCGGACTCACCCTGCGGGGCCTGCAGGTTGTAGTGCAGATTGCCGTCGCCCAGGTGACCGAAGGTGACCAGACGGATGCCGGGCACCAGGGCGCGCAGCGTGTCGGCCATCTCGGTGACGAAGCCCGGGATGGCCGACACCGGCAGCGCGATGTCGTTCTTGATGTTCAGGCCTTCCTCGGCCTGGGCCAGCGGGATGCTCTCGCGCAGGTGCCACAGCGCCTGGGACTGCGCCAGGCTCTCGGCGACCACGGCGTCGTCCACCTCGCCCGATTCCAGGGCCTCGCCCAGCACCGCTTCCAGCAGCGCACGGGCCTGGGCTTCGTCGGGCGCGGCCAGTTCCAGCAGCACCGTCCAGCGGGCCGCGGGCAGCGGCTGGGGCAGGGTGGAGAAATGCTTCGCCACCAGGTCCAGCGCGAAGCGCTCCATGACTTCGAAGCCGGTGAGCCCGGCGTCCAGCCGCTGGCGTGCCCGCCGCAGCAGGGCCACGCAGGCCTCGATCGACCCGCAAGCGGCCAGTGCCGTCATCGTGGCGCCCGGGCGGGGGTGCAGCTTCAGCGTGGCCGCGGTGATCACGCCCAGCGTGCCTTCGCTGCCGATGAACAGGTCGCGCAGGTCGTAGCCGGTGTTGTCCTTGCGCAGCCCGGACAGGCCGTCCCAGACCTCGCCCTGCGGGGTCACCACCTCCAGGCCCAGGCACAGTTCGCGCGCGTTGCCGTAGCGCAGCACCTGCGTGCCGCCGGCATTGCTGGCCAGGTTGCCGCCGATCGTGCAACTGCCCTCGGCGGCCAGGCTCAGCGGGAACAGCAGGCCAGCCTCGCCCGCAGCCTGCTGCAGGGTCTGCAGCACACAGCCGGCCTCGGCGGTGAGGGTCAGGTTGTCGGCATCGATCTGGCGGATGCGCTGCATCCGGCCCAGGCTCAGCAGCACCTGGCGTCCGCTGTCGTCGGGCACGCCGCCGCCCACCAGGCCGGTGTTGCCGCCTTGCGGGACCAGGCTGGTGCCGTGTTCGCGGCACAGGCGCACCACCGCGGCCACCTCGGCCGTGCTGCCCGGTCGGACCACGGCCAGCGCGCGGCCGCGGTAGCGCTTGCGCCAGTCGACTTCGTAGGCGGACAGGTCGCCGTCGTGCAGCACGTGGGCCGCGCCGACCGTGGCGCGCAGCGCGTCCAGCAGGGTCGTCATCCCAGCGCCGTGGCCGCCTTGGCCCGCTGCAGCCGCCAGCGCACCTGCACCGCGCAGGCCGCGAACAGCACCAGGCACAGCGCGATCTCAATCATGGCCAGGGTCGCGCCCGGCGCCGGCTCGCTGGTGGCGCGCACCAGGCCCTCGGCGCAGTACAGCCAGACCAGCAGGCTGACCCAGCGGTAGGTGTAGAGCCGGTGCTTGAGCAGTCCGGCCAGCGGCAGCAGCAGCGGCAGCACCTTGATCACCAGCGTGCGCCGGCCGGTGGGCGCCAGCCACAGCTCCCAGGCCAGGCACAAGGCGATCAGCGCCAGCAACGCGCCCACCGCCACCCAGCGCGTGATCCGGGTCACGGCGTCGGCTTCCAGCGTCAGCGGGGGCGGCGAGGTCGACATGGGCTGGCATCATAGCGGCCGATGAATGTCCTCGATCCGAACCCCCGCGCCGAACGCGTGACCCTGGCCCTGCTGCTGGAGTCGCTGCGCACCTGGCCGTGGTTCGACACCCTGCGCACGCTGCGCCTGCGCTTTCGCGAAGACCGGCTGGGCCTGACCGCCGGCAGCCTGACCTTCACCACGCTGATCGCGCTGGTGCCGCTGCTGACCGTGATGCTGGCGGTGTTCACCGCCTTCCCGATCTTCAGCCAGTTCCAGGTGGCGCTGCAGAAGTACTTCCTGCAGAGCCTGGTGCCGGACAACATCGCCCGCCCGGTGCTCACCGCCTTGACCCAGTTCGCCAGCAAGGCCAGTCGGGTGGGTGCCGCCGGCCTGATCTTCCTGCTGGTCAGCGCGCTGATGCTGATGCTGACGATTGACCGCACGCTCAACGCGATCTGGCGCGTGCGCACACCGCGGCCGATCGCCCAGCGCGTGCTGGTCTACTGGGCGGCGCTGACGCTGGGGCCGCTGGTGCTGGGTGTCAGCCTGACGCTGACCAGCTATGCGCTGTCGGCCTCCAAGGGCCTGGTCGAGGGCCTGCCCGGGGGCGTCGGCCTGGTGCTCGACGTGCTGCAGTTCGGCCTGCTGTGGGCCACGATGGGCGGGCTGTTCCACTACGTGCCCAACACCCATGTGCGCTGGCGGCATGCGCTGGCGGGTGGGGCCTTCGTGGCGCTCGGTTTCGAGCTGGCCAAGTCGCTGCTGGCCTGGTATGTCTCCAAGGTGGCCACCTACGCCACGATCTATGGCGCCTTCGCCACCGCGCCGATCTTCCTGCTGTGGATGTTCACCGGCTGGGTGATCGTGCTGATGGGGGCGGTGATCGCCGCCTATGCGCCCAGTCTGCAGATGAGGGTGGTGCGGCATTCCGACACGCCAGGCCATCGCTTCGTCATCGCGCTGGCGGTGTTGCGTGAACTGGCCGCGGCGAGGGCGGCCGGGCAGGCTGGCCTGACGCTCAGCGCGCTGGCCGGCGTGCTGCGGATTGACCCGCTGCAGATCGAGCCCGAGTTGGACGAGTTGTTCGAGCCCGACTGGGTCGGCCGGCTGGAAGAGGGCGGCGAACAGCGCTATGTGCTGCTGCGCGATCCGGCGCTCACCCCCGCGGCGCCACTCGTCGACCGCCTGCTGCTGCGGCCCGATGGCCGGGTGGCGGCGTTCCGCGAACGCGCCGGCCTGGCGCGCATGACGCTGGCCGAGCTGCTGGCCTGAGGGCCCGGCTCAGGCCGGGTGCACCACCACCAGCAGTGCGCGGGCTTCGCCGCGACCGGGGTTGCGCAGCGCGTGGGGCTGGTCCACGGCGTAGCGCGCGGTCTCGCCCGGGGCCAGGCGCTGGCGCGCCTCGCCGGCATGCACTTCCACCTGGCCGCTCAGCACGCTCAGGTGTTCGCGGCTGCCGGGCTCGTGCGGCTCCGAGGCCAGCATGCCGCCGGGCTGGATCGTCAGCTCGTACCACTCGAACTGGCCGGCCAGCTCGATCGGGCCCAGGATGCGCAGCTCGCACTGGCCATCCGGGCTGCGCAGCGTGGGCACGGCGTGGGCCGGCACCGCGGCGATCGAAGGCGGCTCAGGTGCGTCGCCCGGCGTGAGCAGATCGGTCAGCGGCACGCCCAGCGCGTTGGCCAGGCGCCAGACCACGGCGACGGTCGGGTTGGCCTGGTTGCGCTCGATCTGCGAGAGCATCGACTTGGACACACCGGCCTGGCGCGACAGGTCGTCCAGCGACAGCTTGCGCGCATGGCGCAGCTGCGCCAGGGCCTGACCCACGCGGGGCGGTTCGGGGGAGGGGGCTGGGCGGGCCATCGCAGTCCTTGAGGGGCAGTCCTTGACGGATCGAACGCTTCACATGATACTGCACGAAAGTTCGATATATCGAACATCGCATGCAAGCAGTGAACACGCCGCCAGGACCCCGCCGATGAGCTCCACCGACGCCTTTCTCACCCATGTCCGCCAGGAGCTGGATCAGCTCGACCAGGCCGGCCTCTTCAAGCGCGAGCGCGTCATCGCCACGCCGCAGGGCGCGCATGTGCGCACCACCGATGGCCGCACGCTGATCAACCTGTGCGCCAACAACTACCTGGGGCTCTCCAGCCACCCAGCGGCCATCGCAGGCGCCCACGCGGCGCTGGACAGCCACGGCTATGGCCTGAGTTCGGTGCGATTCATCTGCGGCACCCAGGACCAGCACAAGACGCTGGAACAGCGCATCGCCCGCTTCGTTGGCTGCGAGGACGCGATCCTCTACGCCGCCGCCTTCGACGCCAACGGCGGCCTGTTCGAGCCGCTGCTGGGCGAGGCCGATGCCGTCATCAGCGACAGCCTGAACCACGCGTCCATCATCGACGGCATCCGCCTGTGCAAGGCCAAGCGCTGGCGCTATGCGCACGACGACATGGCCGACCTGGCGCGTTGCCTGCAGGAAGCCCGTGACGGCGGCGCCCGCTTCATCCTGGTCTTCACCGACGGCGTGTTCTCGATGGACGGCACGATCGCCCGGCTGGACGAGATCCGCGCGCTGTGCGACCGCTTTGATGCGATGCTGGGCATCGACGAGAGCCACGCCAGCGGCTTCGTTGGCGCCACCGGCCGCGGCACGCACGAACTGCGCGGCATCTTCGGCCGCGTCGACATCGTCACTGGCACCTTCGGCAAGGCCCTGGGCGGCGCCTCGGGGGGCTTCACCGCCGGCAAGCGCGAGGTGATCGAGCTGCTGCGCCAGCGCTCGCGGCCCTACCTGTTCTCGAACACGCTGGCGCCGGCCATCGTCGGCGGCTCGCTGGCGGTGCTGGATCTGCTGGAGGGCTCCACCGAGCTGCGTGACCGCGTGGCCGACAACGCCTTGTGGTTCCGCCAGGCGATCAGCGCCACCGGCTTCGAGATCAAGCCCGGCACCCACCCGATCGTGCCGATCATGGTCTACGACGCGGTGCTGGCGCAGCGCCTGGCAGCCCGCCTGCTGGAGCTGGGTGTCTATGTGGTGGGCTTCTTCTTCCCGGTGGTGCCCCAGGGCCAGGCGCGCATCCGCGTGCAGCTCAGCGCCGCGCACAGCCGCGACGACCTGGAGCGCGCCGTGGCCGCCTTCACCCAGGCCGGCCGCGAGCTGGGGATCCTGAAATGAGCGCCACGCCGAAGATCCTGATCATCGGCGCCAACGGCCAGATCGGCACCGAGCTGGCCGAGGCCCTGGCGGCCCGCCACGGCCAGAGCGCCGTGGTGACCAGCGACCTGTCGCCGAGGGGGCGTGTGCCCGGCCTGGCCCATGAGGCGCTGGACGTGACCGACGCCGGTGCACTCATCCAGGTGGCCGAGCGCCACGCCATCACCCAGGTCTACCTGCTGGCCGCCGCCCTGTCGGCGCGTGGCGAGCAGCACCCCACCTGGGCCTGGGACCTGAACATGAAGGGCCTGCTGAATGTGCTGGAGCTGGCCCGCACCCACAAGCTGGATAGGGTGTTCTGGCCCAGCTCGATCGCCGCTTTCGGCCCCACCACGCCGCGCGACCACACGCCGCAGAAGACGGTGATGGAGCCCACCACGGTTTATGGCATCTCCAAGCTGGCCGGCGAGGGCTGGTGTGCCTGGTACCACCGCATGCATGGCGTGGACGTGCGCTGCCTGCGCTACCCCGGCCTGATCAGCTGGAAGACGCCGCCCGGCGGCGGCACCACCGACTACGCGGTGGAGATCTTCCACGAGGCGCTCAAGACCAACCACTACACCTGCTTCCTGGGGCCCGAGAGCGCGCTGCCGATGATGTATATGCCCGATGCGATCCGCGCCACGCTGGCGCTGATGGACGCACCGGCCGACGCACTGCGCGAGCGCCACGGCTACAACCTGGCCGGCGTGTCTTTCACCCCGGCGGAACTGGCTGCCGAGATCGCCCGCCAGCGCCCGGGCTTCACGATCGACTACGCGCCCGACTTTCGCCAGGCGATCGCCGACAGCTGGCCGCGCTCGATCGACGATTCGGCCGCCCGCGCCGACTGGGGCTGGCAGCCGCAGGTCGATCTGGCCGCGATGACCGCCGATATGCTGGCCAACCTGGCGCCGCAGGTCCGCTGATCAGAAGCGGATGCGGCCGGTCCAGATGTCCTTGTACATGACCCAGTCGCCCATGAAGCTGTAGAGCGGGCGCTTGAAGCTGGCCGGCTTGTTCTTCTCGAAGACGAAGTGGCCGATCCAGGCGCAGCCATAGCCGCACAGCAGGCCGTAGAGCAGGTACTGCGGCCGACCGGTCCACAGCAGCATCGCCAGGCAGACCAGGGCCAGGGTGCTGCCCAGGAAGTGCAGACGACGGCAGGTGCGGTTGGCGTGTTCGCCCAGGTAGACCGGGTAGAACTCGGCGAAGCTGCGGATCGCGCCCAGGTCGGGCGTGGTGACGCTGGAAGGGGGGGCTGTGTTCATGCGGCGGCTCCGTGCAACGGCTTGGCCCCGATTGCAGCGCGCGCGGGCAGGCTCGGCCATCCGGGCTTGCCCCGGCGTGCTGTCGCGCAGGTGTCAGCCCGTGGCGCGCAGGCCCAGGCGCTCCAGGCGGTAGCGCAAGGTGTCGCGGCTCACGCCCAGCAGGCGCGAGGCCTGGGTGACGTTGCCTTCGCTGCGCCGCAGCGCCTCCTCGATCAGTCGGCGCTCCGCGCGCTCGAGGTTCAGGTCGCTGCCGGCGTCCAGCGGCGCATCGGCGCTGGCAGGCGCCACGGTGCGCAGACCGGCCAGTTCCAGCTCGGTCACCCGGTCGGTGGTGGCCAGCAGCACCGCCTGTTCCATCAGGTTGCGCAACTCACGCACATTGCCTGGGAAACGGTGCGCCCGCAGCCGCTGCTCGGCGCCCTCGCTCAGGCGCATCTCGCCGCGGCGGTAGCGCTGCGCATGGTGCGCCAGGAAATGCCGGGCCAGCACGATCACGTCCTCGCCGCGCTCGCGCAGCGGGGGCACCTGCAATTCGACGATGCGCAGCCGGTAGTACAGGTCGGCGCGAAAGCGCCCCTCCGCCACCATCTTCTCCAGCGACTGGTGGGTGGCACTGACGATGCGCACGTTCACCGCCTGGTCGCGCAGCCCGCCCAGGCGCCGGAAGCGCTTGTCCTCGAGCAGCTTGAGCAGCTTGACCTGGGTGGCGGCGTCGGCCTCGCCGATCTCGTCCAGGAACAGCGTGCCGCCCTCGGCGGTCTCGACCAGGCCGGCCTTGCGTTGGCGGGCATCGGTGAAGGCGCCTTTCTCGTAGCCGAACAGCTCGGCCTCGACCAGGTGCGCCGGCAGGGCGCCGCAGTTCAGTTCGACGAAGGGGCCGTCGCGGCGCGGGCCGTCGAAGTGCAGCGCGCGGGCCACCAGTTCCTTGCCGGTGCCAGTCTCGCCGTGGATCAGCACGGCCGGCCCGTCGGCGTCTTCCAGCTGGCTTTCCGAGGCCAGCATCTGGCGGATGCGCTGGCGCAGCTGGTGCATCGCGGGCGAGTCGCCGACGATCTTGTCCAGGCCGCTGCCGGCCGCTTCTCGGCCCGCGTAGTAGTGCACGGTGCGCTGCAGCCGGTCCTGGCTGAGCAGGCGCTCGATCAGCAGGCGCACCTCGCCCAGCGCCAGCGGCTTGGACAGGTAGTCCAGCGCGCCGCTCTTGAGCGCGTTGACGGCCAGGTCCACGCTGCCGAAGCCGGTCATCAGCACCACCCGGCAGTCCGGGTCCATGGCCCTGAAGCGGCCCAGCGCCTGCAGACCGTCCATCCCGGGCAGGTTGTGGTCCAGCAGCACCAGGTCCGGCCGGAACTCGGGGTACAGCGCCAGGCCCTCTTCGGCGGTCTCCGCCACCCGGGTATCCCAGCCCTGCCGCGACAGGAAAGTGGCCAGGTTGCGCGCGAGCGCGGCCTCGTCATCGATGATCAGCACGGCGTGGCCGGCGCGTTCAGACATGGTGGTGAAGCGGTCTCAGGTGGGGCTGGCCGGCAGCAAGGGCAGGCTCAGGACGACGCGCGTGCCATGCGGCGTCGCGGGTTCGATGCGCAGGCTGCCGCCAGCGCGTTCCATCGCGCGGCGGGCCAGCGGCAGGCCCAGTCCCAGGCCGCGCGGCTTGGTGGTGAAGAAGGGCTGCAGCAGTTGCTCGCGTCCGGTGGTGGGCAGACCGATGCCACTGTCCTCGACCACGATGCGCAGCTGGCCGTCGGCCTGGCTGGCGCGCAGGCTGACCTGGTCGCCGCTGCGCGTGGCCTCGGCCGCGTTGGTCAGGACCGAGGCAAGCGACTGGGTCAGCAGGATGTCGTCCAGGGCCACTTCGCCCAGCTGATCGGGCCAGTCATGGCTGAACTGCTTGTGCTGTGCGGCCAGGTCGGGGGCGATGCGGGCGCGAGCGGCTTCGAGCACCGGCCGCACGGCGCAGCGGTGGGGTCGGCCCGTGGGGTCGCCGGCGCTGGTCAGCAGCGTGCGCACCAGGTGTTCGATGCGGTCGACGTGGCGGATCACCTCTTCGTGGTCCAGCGGCATGGTCGGCCCCAGTTCGCGGGTCAGCTCGGCCGCGCTGCGGATCGAGCCCAGCGGGTTGCGGATGTTGTGGGCCACGGCGGCCGACAACTCGCCCACCATCGCCAGGGCCTCGTTGTCGACCAGGCGCCGCTGCTGCTCGCCCAGCGCCCGCTCGATGCGGCGCACGAACCACAGCAGCGACAGCACCAGCAGCGAGCCGCCCAGCAGCGCCGCGCCCCAGATGCGGCGCTGGCCCTCGGCCAGGGCCTGGGTCAGGGCGACCGGGCGCCGGTAGAGTTCGATCACGCCGACGATCGGCCCGTTGCGGGCGGCGTGCACGGGGATGTAGTTCTCGACGAACTCGCGCGGCGAGCCCAGCATCACATGCTCGGACTTGTCGGACTCGGCGTCGAAATTCGCCACCACCTCGCCGGCCAGCGCCTCTTCAAGCTCGTCGTTGTGGCCGAAGGTCTGGCCGATCATCTCGGGGCTGCTGGACCACAGCACCCGCTGTTCAGTGGTGTAGGCGTTGATGCGCAGCACATCGGGCATCGCCGCGACGTGGGCCAGGAATTCGACGAAGTCGGGGTCGCTGGCGCGCTCTGGGTGGCGGAAGGCTTCCGCGGCCTTCTGGGTGTCGGCCACGCTTTGCACGAAGTCGCGGCTGAGTTCGGCATCGCGGTGCAGCAGGCGCGACTCGATGAAGGCATCGAGCAGCCAGGCCATGCCAATGGCGAACAGGGCCACGCCGATCGAGCCGGCGATCATGAACCAGCGCGTGATGGCCGCAGGGCGGCCCACCGTGGTCATTGAGGGGGATAGGATGTCAGGCATCGGGGCGGGCATCGGCAGCGGGGGCAGGCCGCTGCCGATTGTGCCCGGACCCGGTGACCTGAGGGATCAGCGCACGCGGCAGGCGACGGTCTTGGTCGCGACCAGCGCGCCGGCTTCGGTGTACAGCGCGCCGGTGGCCTGGCCGCCGACGATGAAGTCGGCCGCCAGCGGGGTGGCACCCTTGTTGATGTCGCGCGGACGGCTGGAGAAGTCGATCTCGACTTCACGCTGGATGGTGGGCTGGGCGGTCGAGGTGGCGCTGTTGGCGCCCGAGGTCAGCACGGCGTAGTAGTTGCCGTTGGGAACGCTCTTGCCGTCGACCGAGGCGGTCGAACGGTCGCTGCGGACTTCGCACTTGACGCGCAGTTCGGCCTGGGCGGCGGTGGCGACAGTCAGCGAGGCGATGGCGAGGCCCAGCAGGGTGGTGATGCGACGGGTCATGGCTTGCTCCAGTGTGGTGAGGGATGGATGGGAGGAGGAGAAATGCCCCGGCGCTTTGGTGGGCAGGACCTCGGCGACCGGGACGATCCATGATTCGCAATGGACGTGCCAGCAAGTGTGCAAGGTGCACACTTTTCGTAAGTTGTTGATTTATAAGGATTCGTGTGGGTCCCGTCGCCTGGCGTCCGGGGCCAGCATCGGCCGGCTGGGGCATTTGCCCCACCCACTGGCGTGAAATCCCCCGGTGGCCGGGGGCGATCGCCCGATCAGGCCAGCGCGGCCCGCAGCGCGGCCAGCAGCGCGTCCGGCTGCTCGGTCATGATGGAATGCCCGCCGGGCACCCGGTGCACGGTGGCGCGCAGGCGCTGCGCCAGTTCGCGGGTGAGCTTGGGCGGTGTCATCTGGTCGGCCTGGCCCAGCACCAGGTGGGCAGGGCAGCGCACGGCATCGGCCGCCTCGTGGCCGTGGGCGTAGGCATTGCACAGCCCGAAGTCGTGGCGGAACACGTTCGCGCCCTGGGGCCCATGGGCCTGCACCTGGGCCATCAGCTGGCGCCCCCCGCCATGCAGCCACATGCCGGGCCCGGGGTAGCTGGGCTTGGCCGCCCAGGTCGACAGCGAGAAGGCATTGACCATGTCCATGCCGGCCTGGGGACGCTGCTCGGCGGCGTCGAGCAGGCTGGACGACACCGCCATCGGGTAGGCGGTGCCCACCATCACCAGCCGCGACACCCGCTGCGGGTGGCGCGCGGCCGCCTCCAGCGCGATCAGCGAGCCCATGCTGTGACCGACCAGGGCCGCCTGGGCGACACCGGCGGCGTCCAGCACCGCCACGGTCCAGTCGGCCAGCGATTCGATGTCGGGCAGCAGCGGGCCCTCCGAGCGCATGTGGCCCGGCTGGTCCAGCGCCAGCGCGCCGAAGCCATGGTGGGCGCACCAGCGCGCCAGCAGGTTCCAGACGCTGTGGTCGTTCAGCGCGCCGTGCAGGAAGACGACGCAGGGCAGGGCGGGGTTGAAGGGCTTGCCGCCGGTGTAGGCATAGGCGCGGCGGCCGTGGACGCTCAGTTCCATCTCAGGCCCCCGCTTTCTCGGCCGCCTTCAAGGCGCGGCCCAGGTCATCGATCAGGTCGGCGGCATCTTCCAGGCCGACCGACAGGCGGATCGTGCCGGGCGTGATGCCGGCCTGGCGCAGCGCGGCGTCGTCCATGCGGAAATGGGTGGTCGAGGCCGGGTGGATCACCAGCGAGCGGCAATCGCCCACATTGGCCAGGTGGGAGAAGATCTTCAGCGCCTCGATGAAGGCCACGCCCTGGGCGCGGCTGCCCTTGAGGTCAAAGCTGAAGACCGCGCCCGCGCCGCGCGGCAGCAGGCGCTGGGCCAGGGCGTGGTCGCGGTGGTCGGGCAGGCCGGGGTAGGCCACGCGCTCGACCATCGGGTGGGCCGCCAGGAAGGCCGTCACCGCCCGCGTGTTCTCGACATGGCGGGCCATGCGCAGCGGCAGGGTTTCAATGCCCTGCAGGATCAGCCAGGCGGTGTGCGGGCTCATGCAGGCACCGAAGTCGCGCAGGCCTTCGCGCCGGGCGCGCAGCAGGAAGGCGCCGACGGTGCTTTCCTCGGCAAACACCATGCCGTGAAAGCCCTCGTAGGGCTCGCACAGTTCGGCGAAATGCCCGCTGGCGGCATGCGCATCGGCCCAGTTGAAGCGACCGGAATCGACCAGCACCCCGCCCACCACGGTGCCGTGTCCGCCCAGGAACTTGGTGGCCGAGTGGAACAGCAGGTCGGCGCCGTGCTCGAAGGGCTTGAGCAGCCAGGGCGGAGTGAAGGTCGAGTCGACCAGCAGCGGCAGGCGGTGGGCGTGGGCGATGGCGCTGACCGCCGGGATGTCCAGCACATCCAGGCCCGGGTTGCCCAGGGTCTCGCCGAACAGCAGCCGGGTGTTGGGGCGGATCGCGGCGCGCCAGGCGTCCAGGTCGTGGGGCGGCACGAACGTGGTTTCAATGCCGAAACGCCCGAGGGTGTAATGCAACAGGTTGTGCGAGCCGCCGTACAGCGCGGCACTGGCCACGATGTGGCTGCCGGCGCCGGCAATGGTGCTCACCGCCAGGTGCAGCGCCGCCTGCCCGCTGGCGGTGGCGATCGCCCCGACCCCGCCTTCCAGCGCGGCCATGCGCTCCTCGAAGACCGCGGTCGTGGGGTTGGAGATGCGGCTGTACACATGCCCCGGCCGCTCCATGTTGAACAGCGACGCGGCGTGCGCGCTGTCCTGGAAGACGAACGACGTGCTGAGGTGGATCGGCACCGCCCGCGCGCCGGTGGCAGGGTCCGGGGCGGCGCCTGCATGCAGGGCCAGGGTGTCGAAACCGGGATCTGTCGCGCCAGGCATGAAGAGGGGGCCGTTTGAGGGGCAGCCAGAGCTTGAATGGCACGCATTGTGTGCTATGTTGGGCGCATGCCGTCACAGGGTCCGGGAGACGCTGACCCCGTGGCGGCGCCCAGGCATCCCACGGTCGGAAGGAGAACCCACGATGAAGGTCAGCGACATCCTGCGCGTCAAGGGCAACACGCTGTTCACCGTCACGCCGGACCAGCCACTGGCCGACGCTGTCACCACCATGGCCACGCATGACATCGGCTCGCTGGTGGTGATGGACCACGGCAACCTGGTGGGGATGCTGACCTTCCGCGAGGTGATCCTGGCGATCGTCAAGAACGGCGGCCAGGTCGGCGCCACCACGATCAGCGGCGTCATGGACAGCCACCCGCTGACCTGCTCGCCCGATACCGAGATCGACGAGGTGCGCCGCATGATGCTGGGCCGCCATGCCCGCTACATGCCGGTGCTCAACGAGCGCACGCTGATGGGGGTGATCTCGTTCTACGACGTCGCCAAGACCGTGGTCGAGGCGCAGGACTTCGAGAACCGCATGCTCAAGGCCTACATCCGCGACTGGCCCGTCGAGGAAGGCGCGCCCGGCAACACCGCCGTGCCCGGCGCCTGATCAGGCGGCCGTGGCGTCGGCCGGGCTGCGGGACGCGGCCGGCTGACGCGCCATCATCCAGGCAAAGGCCGCATCGGCGTCCACCGGACGGCAGTAGCGGTAGCCCTGGACCATGTCGCAGCCGTGGGCGCGCAGAAAGCGCGCCTGCTCGTCGTTCTCCACGCCTTCGGCGATCGTGCTCAGGTGCAGCGCCCGGGCCAGCTGGATGATGGCCTGCACGATCGCGCGGTCGTCGGCGTCGGTCGAGATGTCGCGCACGAAGCTCTGGTCGATCTTCAGCGTGTGGATCGGGAAGCGCTTGAGGTAGTTCAGCGACGAGTAACCGGTGCCGAAGTCGTCGATCGACAGGCGCACGCCCAGCGCGTGCAGGCGCTCCATCATGGCCATCGCCGCGGCCGGGTTGCCGGTGGCCACGCTCTCGGTCAGTTCCAGCTCCAGGCAGGAGGCCGGGATGCCGGCCTCGTCGAGGATGGCCTTCACCCGGTCGGGCAGCGTGGGGTCGCGGAACTGCAGCGCCGACAGGTTGACGGCCACGGTGATCGGCGGCAGCCCGGCGGCCATCCAGGCCTTGACCTGGTGGGCGGCGGTGCGCATGACCCACTCGCCGATCGCCAGGATCTGGCCGCTGCTCTCGGCCAGCGGGATGAATTCACCGGGCGAGACCATGCCCAGCTCCGGGTGCTTCCAGCGCACCAGGGCCTCGATGCCGCTGACTTCGCCGGTGTCCACCGCCAGCTGGGGCTGGTAGTGCAGCAGCAGCTCGTCGCGCTCCACCGCGCGACGCAGCGCCGATTCCAGCTGCAGCTGGCGCACCGAGCGCTGCTGCATGCCTTCCGCAAAGAACGCGACGCGGCCGGGACCCTCCTGCTTGGCGCGGTACATCGCGGTGTCGGCGCAGCGCACCAGGGCTTCGACGTCCGGGCCGTCGGCCGGGTAGACGGCGATGCCCACCGACAGCGTCATGCTCAGCTCGTGACCCATCACCATGAAGGGCTGGGCCACCTGCTCCAGCAGCTTGCCGGCCACATGGGCGGCGCCGTTGGCGTCGGTGTCGGGCAGCAGGACGGCGAACTCGTCGCCGCCCAGGCGCGCCACGGTGTCGCCCTCGCGCAGCGCATTGCGCAGGCGCAGCGACATCTCCAGCAGCACCGCGTCACCGGCGGTGTGGCTGAAGTTGTCGTTGATGTCCCGGAAACGGTTCAGGTCCATCACCAGCATCGCCACCGACTGGCCCTGGCGCCGCGCCTGGGCCACCGCGGCGTCGGCGCGCTCGAGCAGCAGGTGGCGGTTGGGCAGGTCGGTCAGCGCGTCGTAGTGCGCCTGGCGCTGCATGCGCTGCTCGGTCTCCCGGGTGCGCGTGATGTCGTTGATGATGCAGATCAGGTGGGTGGTGCGGCCCTCGCCGTCGACACGCCGGCTCATGGACACCCAGGCGGTGTAGAGCTCGCCGTCCTTGCGCAGGCTGCGCAGTTCGCCCTGCCAGTGGCCGCTGCGCAGCAGCTGGCGGCGGATGCGGCGGTGCAGGTGGGGGTCTTCCAGCGCGGTGGTCAGCATCGCCGGGTAGTGGCCCTGGACCTCGTGCGCGTCGTAGCCGGTGATCTGGCTGAAGGCGGGGTTCACCGACACGATCACGCCGCGCGGGTCGGTGATCATGATGCCCTCGCGCGCCTGGTCGAAGACCGCGGCGGCCAGCATCAGTTTGTCCTCGGCCAGGCGGCGCATCGTGATGTCGCGTGCCTCGATCAGCAGGCGTGCCGGCGCGCCCAGGCCGTTGATGCGACGGGCCTGGAATTCGATCTCGCGGCGGCCCTGGCCGGGGCTGTCGAGCCGCAGGTCCAGCCGTGCGGGCTGGCCGTCCAGCGCAGCTCGGACCGCCTGCTGCAGCCGCTGCGCCTGGGCCGCCGGCTCATGCCAGCCGGCACATTCCCACAGCGGTCGGGTGGTCCGGTCCTGGCCGTCCAGCCAGGGGCGGCCCGCAGCGTTGACCTTCAACAGGCGGCCGCTGTCATCCATCAGCCCGATGAACTGCGGGCCCTGCTCCAGCATCGCCTGGCACATCAGGTCCTCGTTGGGCGGGCTGGCCGGGTGGCTGCGGCGGCGTGCCCAGGCCCAGCCAGCACCGGCGCCCAGCGCCAGCAGGCCCAGGCCGACCAGCCCGGAGGCGCCGCTCGCCGAGCTCTGTGCCCAGGCCGGTGCGCTCGCGCAGGCGGTGCCCAGCGCCAGCAGGCGGGGCATCGTGCGCAACAGGGCGGGCGGGGGGCGAAGCGGCATCAGGCTGCAGAACGGACAGGGTTACAGACCTCACTGTGCCGCGAAGCCACCCCTCACGATGCCCGGAGTCCCGGGCAAAAAACGGTCCTGTTCGGTGGCGAGGCCAGGCCGGGCACAGGCCCGTAAAATCAGCAGCTCTTCACACGACCCCGGACCGCCCCTGGCCGGTCCGCCCGCGATGTCCGGCAGCACCCTCGGCGAACTCTTTCGCGTCACCAATTTCGGCGAAAGCCACGGCCCGGCCATCGGCTGCGTGATCGACGGCTGCCCGCCGGGGATGGCGCTGAGCGAAGCCGACATCCAGCCCGAGCTGGACCGGCGCCGCCCGGGCACCAGTCGCCACGTCACCCAGCGCAACGAGGCCGACGCGGTGGAGATCCTCTCCGGCGTCTACCAGGGCCACACCACCGGCACGCCGATCTGCCTGCTGATCCGCAACACCGACCAGCGCAGCAAGGACTACGGCAACATCACCGAGACCTTCCGCCCCGGCCACGCCGACTACACCTACTGGCACCGCTACGGCATCCGTGACCCGCGCGGCGGCGGCCGCAGCTCGGCACGCCTGACCGCGCCCACCGTGGCCGCCGGCGCGGTGGCCCGCAAGTGGCTGCACCAGGTCTACGGCACCACGTTCCGCGGCTGCCTGACGGCGATCGGCGAGCGTGAGATCGCCCGCGACGACTGGACCCAGGTCGACCGCAACCCCTTCTTCGCCGCCACCGCCCAGGGCATCGACGAGCTCGAGGCCTACATGGATGCGCTGCGCAAGTCCGGCGACTCGGTCGGCGCGCGGCTCTATGTGGAGGCCCAGGGCGTGCCGGTGGGCCTGGGCGAGCCGCTGTTCGACCGCCTGGACGCCGACATCGCCCACGCGATGATGGGTCTGAATGCGGTCAAGGGCGTCGAGATCGGTGCCGGCTTCGACTGCGTGCGTCAGCGCGGCAGCGAGCATGGTGATGAGCTGACGCCCGAGGGCTTTCTGAGCAACCACGCCGGCGGCATCCTGGGCGGCATCTCCAGCGGCCAGGACATCACCGTGAACGTGGCGATCAAGCCGACCAGCTCGATCCGGCTGCCCCGCCGCTCGATCGACCTGAACGGGCAGCCGGCGGTGGTCGAGACCCACGGCCGCCACGATCCCTGCGTGGGCATCCGCGCCACACCGATCGCCGAGGCGCTGCTGGCGCTGGTCCTGATGGACCACGCACTGCGGCGGCGTGCTCAGTGCGGCGATGTGTCGGTGTTGACGCCCGATATCGCCCGCGCCACCCGCTGACCCGGCGCCACGCGGGCCTGCTGCAGCAGCCAGGGCGCGATCTCGGGCAGCGGCAGCACCGCGTCGGCCGCGCCCAGGCGGATCGCCTCCTTGGGCATGCCGAACACCACGCTGCTGGCCTGGTCCTGGGCGGCGGTGAGGGCGCCGGCGTCGTGCATGTCGCGCAGACCGCGGGCGCCGTCGTCGCCCATGCCGGTCATGATCACGCCGATCGCCGCCGCACCCGCCTGCTGGGCCACCGAGCGGAACAGCACATCCACCGACGGCCGGTGGTGGTTGATCAGCGGCCCGTCGATCACCTCGACCACGAACTGGCTGCCCTGGCGGCGCAGGCGCATGTGGCGACCGCCGGGGGCGATCAGCGCGCGGCCGGGCAGCACACGCTCGCCGTGGCGGGCCTCGGCCACCTCGATGTCGCACAGGCCGTTCAGCCGCGCGGCCAGTGAGGCGGTGAACCCCGCCGGCATGTGCTGAACGATGACGATGCCTGGCGTCTGCACGGGCAGGGCGCGCAGCACCACCTCGATCGACTGCACGCCGCCGGTGGACAGGCCCATAGCGATGACCCGGCTGCCCGGGGGGCCGAGCGGCGCCGCGGGCAGCGGCGGCGGCGTCAGCGGCGCCGGACGGGCGGCCTGCGGCAGCGCGCCCAGCGCGCCCAGGTTGGCGCGTGCGGCGCTGCGCACGGTGTCGACCAGGTCGTTGGCCTGGTCTTCCAGGAAGGACTTCAGCCCCGCCTTGGGCTTGGTGACGAAGCCCACCGCGCCGGCGGCCAGCGCCTCCAGTGTCACCTCGCAGCCGGCCTCGGTGAGGGTGGAGCACATCACCACCGGGGTGGGTTGCTCGGCCATCACCTGGCGCAGGAAGCTGATGCCGTCCATGCGCGGCATCTCGACGTCCAGCACCAGCACATCGGGTTGCAGCGAGCGCAGCTTGGGCCAGGCGAACAGCGGGTCGGAGGCGGTGGCCACCACCTCGATGCCGGCTGCCTCCAGCCGGTCCGACAGGTGTTTGCGCACGACCGCCGAGTCGTCGACGATCATCACGCGGGTGCGGGGTGGCCGGGGGGCGTTCATGCGTGTCGTCGTCCGCCGCGCCGCACCTCGACCGTCCCGCTGCCCAGCGCCAGCGTGACGGTGCGCGGGACATGGTCACCGACATCGACGCCTTCGAGCTGGAAGCCGTGCTTGTCGATCTGCGTCCAGCCCTGTTCGATGTTGCGCTCGCCCACGTTGAGCTTGACGCCGGTCTGGTCGGGCATGGTGTCGGCGCCGCCATAGAGGTGGGCGACGTATTCTTCCGGCCGCGTGCCCAGCTCGCGCAGGCGCATCACCAGCAGGTCGATCGCCTCCGAGCCGTAGCGGCCGTCGAGCACGCCATCGGTCGGCCCCTTGCGCTCGGGCAGCAGGAAGTGGCACATGCCGCCCCAGCGCTTGGCCGGGTGCCACAGCGTGACGGCCACGCAGGAGCCCAGCAGCGTACGCAGCTCCGAGGCCTTGCCGCCGAAGTACCACTGGCCCGGCATCAGGAACAGCTTCTGCCCGGACTCCGCGACCATGCCGCCGCGGCCCGGGGGCAGCGCGCTAGCGGGCGTAGACCGCGGTGCGAACCGGCCGGAGCTGGGTGGCGAGATTGCTGAGTGATTCCGCATGGCCTGTGAACAGGTATCCCTGGGGCTTGAGCAAGGGCGCGACCCGGTTGACGATCGCCTCCTTGGCCGGGTTGTCGAAATAGATCAGGACGTTGCGCAGGAAAATGACGTCGAAACTGCCCAGCGCGGGCAGGGTCTCCATCAGGTTGGCATTGTCGAAGCGCACGTTCTGCCGCAGGCTGCGCGAGATCAGCAGACGCCCTTCCTGGTCGCCATGGCCGCGCAGGCAGTGGCGCTTGAGGTACTCGCGCGGCACATGGCGCGCCCGCTCCATCGGGTAGACGGCGCGCCGCGCGGTCTCGACCATCACCGTGGACAGGTCGGTGCCGATCACTTCCCAGCCGGTCGCTCCCAGCTTCTCGGCCAGCAGCATGGCGATGCTGTAGGCCTCCTCGCCCGATGAGCTGGCGGCGCTCCAGACGCGGAACGGCTCGTGGCCGTCGTGGTCCTCGGCCAGCCGCGCCAGGAACTCGAAGTGCTGGGGTTCGCGGAAGAAATAGGTCTCGTTGGTGGTGAGCTTGTCCACCACGCGCACGATCTCGGCTGGGTCGCGCTGCTCGAGCAGCTGGCGCACGTAGTCGTCCAGCCGGCGCACGCCCAGGCGCTGCGCCAGCTTGTGCAGGCGCCCTTCGACCAGCGGCCGCTTGGCTTCGGACAGGCGGATGCCCGAGACGCTCTCGAACAGGCCCACCACGGCCAGGAAGGATTCCTTGGACAGGCTGTCGGACATGGTCAGGCGGCCAGCGGCTGGCCGATCAGGTCCGCCAGTTCCTCCAGCGCCAGCGTGCGCGACAGCGCCAGCACCGGCACCATGTCACCGCGGTGGCGGGCAATGCCGGCCATGAAGCGCGGATCGATGCGGTTGCCCAGCGCCGGTGGCTCTTCCAGTTGCTGGGCGTCAGCGTCCAGCACCTCGTGCACCGCATCGACCATCAGGCCGATGACCTGGGCGCCGTGGTCGGACAGCTCAGACGGCGGCACCTCGACGACGATGATGCAGCTGCGCCGGCCCGGCACGGCCGGGGGCAGGGCCAGGCGCGCCGCGAGGTCGATCACCGGCACCACTGCGCCGCGCAGGTTCATCACGCCGCGCACGAAGGCGGGCATCAGCGGCAGCGGCGTCGAAGGGCCCAGCTCGAGGATCTCGCGCACCGCATCGATCGGCACGGCGAAGATGCCGTCACCCAGCGCGAAGCGCAGGAACTGGGACGAGGCGCCCTGCAGGTCGGCCAGGAGGCCGGTGTCGCCGGACGGGATGGCATGCATGGCGGCTCTCCGTCAGAAGGGGGCAAAGGCGTCGGACTCGGCGGCCGCTCGCCGCGGACGGGCGCGCGCGGCAGGCCCGTCCCGCCGCGCGGGCTTGGCCGCCGGCGCGGCATCGTCGGCCAGCTGGAAGCTGGCCATCAGCTCCTGCAGCTGGGTGGCCTGGGCCGACAGTTCTTCGGCCGTGGCCGACAGCTCTTCGGACAGCGACGCATTCTGCTGCGTGCCCTGGCTGATGTGGTCCATGGCGGTGGAGACCTGGTTGACGCCACCCGCCTGCTCGGCGCTGGCGGCGGCGATTTCCTGGACCAGCGCGCTGGTGCGGCTGATCGCCGGCAGCATGCTGGCCAGCAGCTGGCCGGCCTGCTCGGCCTTGCCCACCGATTCGGTGGCCAGCGTGCTGATTTCCTGCGCCGCGACCTGGCTGCGCTCGGCGAGCTTGCGCACCTCGGCAGCCACCACCGCAAAGCCCTTGCCGTGTTCGCCGGCGCGGGCGGCCTCGATCGCGGCGTTCAGGGCCAGCAGATTGGTCTGGTAGGCGATGTCGTCGACGATCGAGATCTTGCGGGCAATGACCTTCATCGCCTCCACCGTCTGCGCCACCGATTCGCCGCCGCGCGCGGCCTCCTGGGCGGCCTGGTTGGCCATCTGGTCGGTCAGCGTGGCGTTGTCGGCGTTCTGGCGCACCGACGAGGCCATTTCCTGCAGCGAGGCGGTGGTCTCTTCCAGGCTGGCTGCCTGCTCCGAGGCCGACTGCGACAGCACCTGGGAGGTGGACGACACCTGGCCCGCCGCCGAACCCAGCTGCTGGGCCGAGCGGCGCACCTCGACGATGGTGCGGCTGACGGTCTGGACCAGGCCGTTGAAGCGCTCGGCCAGCTCCTTGTAGAAGCCACTCTTGTCCTCGGTGCCGATGCGCAGCGTGAAGTTGCCCTCCACCGCCAGCGAGGCCAGCTGGCTGATCTCGGCCTCGGCCGCCAGCTGCTCGGTCATGTCGTTCCACTGGCCGACCGAGCCGACCTGGCGACCATCGGGGGCGAAGATCGGCGAGGTGATCACGTCATAGGTGCGCCCACCCAGCATCATGCGGGTGGTGGTGGGCTGCTTGAGGCTGCGCAGGCGCGCCAGCGCCTCGTCCGGCTTGACGTAGAACACGCCGACCGAGGAGCCGACGATGGTGTCCGGATTGAACTGCGGGCCCAGCGAGGCGCGGAAAGCCGTCAGATCGCGGCGCAGGATGCGGTCCAGCGCCTTGTTGATGAAGATGATCGTGCCCTCGGCGTTGGCGATGCGGGTGGGCGTGGCGGCCTCATCCAGCGCCTGGCGCACGCGCGAGGCTTCCTCGGCCTGCTTGCGGGCGTCGGCGTACTCGAAGCCCAGGCGCGTCTGCACCTGCTTGAGCGACATCAGCATGGTCGCCAGCTGGTCATGACCATGCACGTCGATGGCGCCGTCGAAGCGGCCCTGGCCGAAGGCCTGCATCTGCTGGGCGGTCACCGCCAGCGAGCTGGACAGGCGGCGGGCAAAGCGCCAGCTGGCCACGCCGGACACCGCCAGCACGCCGGCGCAGACCTGCGCCAGCGGCCAGGAGCCACTGGCATAGGCCAGGCCGCCCAGGGCGCCGCTGGCCAGCATGGACAGGCCCAGCAGACCGGCCTTGCCAATCAGCCCCAGGGCATCCAGGCCGCGGCTGAAGCGGTCGCCCCAGGCGGCCAGGCGGCCGCTGATCACGCGTCCCTGGCGCAGCTCGATGCCGTGACCGGCGTCCTCGCGCATCCGGCGGTACAGGGCCTCGGCCATCTCGACACGGGCCCGCTCGGGACGGGTGCGCACCGACATGAAGCCGGCGATGCGGCCGCCCTCGTACAGCGGCGTCACGTTGGCCTGCACCCAGTAGAAGTCGCCGTTCTTGCGGCGGTTCTTGACCAGGCCCGACCAGGGCTGGCCGTCCTTGAGCGTGCGCCACATGTCCTCGAAGGCCGCGGGGGGCATGTCAGGGTGACGCACCAGGTTGTGCGGCTGGCCCAGCAGCTCCTGCTCGGTGAAGCCACTGGCCCGGACGAAATCCTGGTTGACGTAGGTGATGCGGCCCTGCGGGTCGGTGCGCGAGACGATGGTCTCGCCCTCCGACATCAGGTACTCGACTTGGGTGACGGGCTGGTTGTTGCGCATGGCTTCGAGCAGGCGGGGGGGCCGGCCTCAGAACGGGGCGAAGGAGCCTTCATCCACCGATTCGCCCAGAGGCGTCGGGGCGGCGGGCGTGCGTTGGCGTGGCGCGCTGGCGCGCGGGCGGGCTGCGGCGCCGGCCTGGGCCGGGCTGCGGGTCACGGCCCGGCTCTCTGCCCGACCGCTGCCCTCGTCGCCGGCGACCTGGAAGAAGGCCATCAGCTCCTGCAGTTGCGCAGCCTGGGCCGACAGCTCCTCGGCCGTGGCCGACAGCTGCTCGGCCGACGAGGCGTTCTGCTGCGTGGCGCCGTTGAGGTGGTCCATGGCGGCGGTGATCTGGCTCACGCCACCGGCCTGCTCGGCGCTGGCGGCGGCGATTTCCTGCACCAGTTCGCTGGTGCGGTTGATCGAGGGCACCATCTCGGCCAGCAGGGCGCCGGCCTTCTCGGCCTGTTGCACCGAATCGGTGGCCAGCGTGCCGATTTCCTGTGCCGCGACCTGGCTGCGCTCGGCGAGCTTGCGCACCTCGGCCGCCACCACCGCAAAGCCCTTGCCGTGTTCGCCGGCGCGGGCGGCCTCGATCGCGGCGTTCAGCGCCAGCAGGTTGGTCTGGTAGGCGATGTCGTCGATGATGGAGATGCGGGTGGCGATCTGGCGCATCGCGGCGGCGGTGCGCACCACGGCCTCACCGCCCTCGGTGGCCTCGCGGGCCGCCTTGGTGGCCATGCTGTCGGTCTGGTTGGCGTTGTCGGAGTTCTGCTGCACCGACGACGACATCTCCTGCAGCGAGGCGGTGGTCTCTTCCAGGCTGGCCGCCTGCTCCGAGGCCGACTGCGACAGCATCTGCGAGGTCGACGAGACCTGCGCCGAGGCCGAGGTCAGCTGTTCGGCCGCCGCGCGGACTTCGATGATCGTCTGGCTGACCGTCTCGAGCAGGTTGTTGAACAGGTTGCCCAGCGTGGCGAAGAACGGCTGCTTGCCTTCGGTGTCCATGCGGGCGGCGAAGTCGCCGCGGCCGGCGCCTTCGACGATGGCGCCGATCTCGCGCTCGGCTGCCACCTCGTCGGTGCGGTCGTTCCACTCGACCACCGTGCCGATCCGCAGGCCGTTGGCGTCGGAGATCGGGTTGGCGATCAGCGAGAAGCTCAGGCCGCCGATCTCGATGCTGGCGCGGTGCTCGCCGCGCAGGTGACCCAGCAGGTTGCGCTGGTGGCTGGGGTTGCGGTGGAAGCTGTCAAAGCTCTGGCCCATCACATGGCTGGCACTGAAGCCGGGCAGGGCGGTGCGCATGGCGGCCTCGCGGCGCTGCAGCATCTGCTCGACAGCGCGGTTCATGTAGACGATCTGGCCATCGGCGTCGGCGATCATCATGTTGGTGCTGCTGGTGTCCAGCGCCTGGCGCACGCGCAGGTTCTCCGAGGCGATGCGGGCATCACGCTCGATGCGCTGCTTCAGGTCGCTCTGCATGCGCGAGAGCGACTGCAGCAGCTGCGAGGCCTCGCTGCGGCCGTTGTCCACAGGGATCACGTGGTCCAGCTCACCGGCACCCACCGCCTGCGCAGCGGCCACGGCATCCGCGATCGGCCGGGTGACCGAGCGAACGATCAGCACCGAGAAGCCCAGGCCGCTCAGGGCCAGCAGGGCCACGGTCGCGATGAGCGTCGTGATCTCATTGAGATGGGCCGACTCGCGCGCTTGCAGACTGGCCTGCAGCGCGGTGTGCAACTGATCCACCAGTTGGTAGTGGGCCTGCACCGCCGGGTAGAAAGCCTTGTGGGCGTCGATCGCGTTGCCGCTCTGGCTGGCGCCCGGGCGCAGCACCGCGGCCGCGAACTTGACCGCCGCCTGCTGGGCCTCGTCGGTCTTCTTGGCCAGGGCGCCGACGCTGCCTTCCAACGAGGCGTCGGCGGCCAGGATCTTCTCGATCTGCGTGGTGTAGTGGTTCTGTACGTTGGTGAGGGCTCGCAGCGTGGCCGCCGCCTCGGTCAGGCCTGCCACGTCGCCACCCGCGCCGGCCAGCAGACGCTGGCTGTCGGCATGGAGCTCGGTGAGCGCGCTGGTGGTCAGCGCGGCATCCATGACCGCGGCCGCCTGCAGGAAGTAGCCATCGGCGGCCGGATCCAGCGTCAGGCCGAAGTGGTCGGCGATGTGCTCCTGGAGGTCCCGGCCGTTTTGCAGCATCGCGTCGAACTGCGCCATCGCGTCGTCCAGCTTGGAGTCGTCGACCGTGCCCAGGGCCGCCAGCGCCTGGCTGGCCTTGGCGATCTCGCCCCAGTGATGGCTGATCTCGTCGTCGCCGGTGATCGTGCCGACGGTCTTCTCGACTGTGGCGTACGCGGCAGAGAATCCGCCGTCCCCCGCAGGGGCCAACCGTCGCACGGCTTCGTCGCTGCTGGCCAGTTGGACCATTGCGGTGCGGCGCGTCTCCACCGCCCGCAGCAGGGCATGGGTGTGGCGGATCGGCTCGACACCGGCCAGCTCCAGGCGGGTGGAGCCGAGCGTGGCGAACTCGGTGCGCATCAGCAAGGCCAGCGGCACGGCGCACAGCACCAGGGCCAGAACGCCCAGCACGGCAAATTTCTGCCACAGCAGCAGGCGGGCAAGCAGGTTCTTCATCGGGCGTCTCCGGACAGGACAGGCTGCAGGCCGCTCGACGAGACGGCCTGGTGGGTCGGGTGGGTGAAGGAACGGGTGGTGTGCACGACAGCGCTGGACACCAGAGCCGGCACATCCAGGACCAGGGCGACTTCGCCCGAGCCCAGGATGGTCGAGCCGGCGATGGCGCGCAGGTGGCGGAAGATCGGTGACAAGGGTTTGAGCACGGTCTGGTGCTCGCCCATCAGGCGATCGACGATCAGGCCCACGCGCTTCATGCCGTCACGCACGATGACCAGGCTGCGCCGGGCGTTGGGCGCCAGGGGCGCCGGGGCGTGGCGGTAGAACGCGGCGACGTCCAGCCAGGGCAGGACCTCGCCACGCAGGTCGAAGCAGCCCGAGACGCGCTGGGTGTCGCGCGTGCAGGCTTCGGGCACGTCGATGCACTCCGAGACGATCTCCAGCGGCAGCACATAGCAGACGCCGCCGACCTGGGTCAGGAAGCCGTCGATCATCGCCAGCGTCAGCGGCAGGCGGATCTGCATCGTCGCGCCCTTGCCCGGGCGGCTGTAGACACGGATCTGGCCGCGCAGCGACTCGATGTTGCGCTTGACCACGTCCATGCCGACACCACGGCCAGAGACATTGGTCACCTGCTCGGCCGTGGAGAAGCCGGGCAGGAAGATCAACTGGTCGATGTCCTCGTCGGCCAGGTCGGCGTGCGCCGGCACCAGGCCGCGCTCGATCGCCTTGGCGAGGATGCGCTCGCGGTTCAGGCCGCGACCGTCGTCGCCCACCTCGATCACGATGGCGCCGGCCTCGTGGTACGCGTTCAGGCGCAGCTTGCCCACGGCCGGCTTGCCGGCGGCCTGGCGGCCTTCGGGCGTTTCCAGGCCATGGTCCATGCTGTTGCGCACCAGGTGCATCAGCGGGTCGGCGATGATCTCGACCATCGACTTGTCGAGCTCGGTGTCGCCGCCGGTGATCACCAGCTCGACGTCCTTGCCCAGTTGCTTGCCCAGGTCGCGCACCACACGCTGGAAGCGCGAGAAGGTGTCGCCCACCGGCACCATGCGCAGGCCCAGGGCGCCGTCGCGGGCTTCCTCGACCAGGCCTTCGATGCGCAGCGCGGCTTCCATGAAGGCCGGCGAGGCCTCCTGCTGGGCCACCAGCTGGGCGCCCGAGCTGGCGATGACCAGCTCACCGATCAGGTCGATCAGGTGGTCCAGCTTGTCGGCGCGCACGCGGATGAACCGGGTGTCGTCGCCTGGGCGGCGGGCCGCGGTGGTGGCGGCGGCGGCCGCAGCAGCGGTCGGCGTCGTCGCGGGGGCCGGTGCGGATGCGGTGACAGGGGCGGCCGCCACGGCGACGGCCGGGGCGGCGGCCGGTGGCACCTCGGGCGCCTGGCTGGCGGGAGGGCTCAGGTCGAAGCCGAAGGCCTGCCAGGTCTGGCTGAGCCGATCACGCACCGCGGCGTCCTGCGCGGCGCGGCGCTCCAGCAGCGCCAGGCGCTGCGCGGGGTCGGCCTGCGGCTCGAGGATCGCGATGTCGCAATCGTCGGCACAGAACTCGAACACCTGTTCAATCTCCTGTCGGCTGGCCGCGCTGTCAAAACGCAGCTCAACACCGACATGGCAGGACTCCGGATCCAGTGCCGCCAGCGGCGGCACCTGCTCGGTCAGCAGCCGGATGCCGGCCACCCGGCCCAGGGATTCCAGATAGCGCAGGAAGGCCAGCGGGTCCAGGCCGTTGCGCAGGGCGTCGGGGCCGAAGCGCAAGGACAGCTGCCAGGCGCCGGCAACGCCGGCGTCGGCGTCGGCGTCGGCGTCGGCCGCCGGCGTATCGTCGACCAGCTCCTGCGGCGCTGGCTGGCCGCCGGCGGCCTGCGCGGCGGCGCGCAGTTCGGCACCCAGGGTGCGGCTGACATCGGCCACCGCGGCATCGCGGGCGCCGGTGCGCACCTCGTCGAGCAGCGCCTCCATCTGGTCGCGGCTGCGCAGCAGCAGCTGGGTCACGTGCTCGTCGACGGCCAGGGTGCCCGAGCGCAGATGCTCCAGCAGGGTTTCGGCCTCGTGGGTGAAGGCCACCACGGCCTCGAAGCCGAACAGGCCGGCGGTGCCCTTGATGGTGTGGGCGGCGCGGAAGGCCGCGTTCAGGTTCTCGCTGTCCTGCGGGTTCTCTTCCATCACCAGCAGCGCCTGCTCGAACTGGCGCAGCATGTCGCCGGCCTCGTCGAGGAAGCCCTCGCGTGCGACGGCCAGGATCTCGTCGTCGTCACGGCTCATGCAGGCTCTCCGGCAGGGGCGGTGGAGGAGGGACTCAGCGAGGCGTCGAGCCCGTAGGTGCGCAGCGCCTGCTCGACGGCGGACGACAGCTGCACCAGGTGCAGGCGGTGGCCGCGTTCGCGCAGGCTGCGGTCGGTGGCCAGCAGCAGCTGCACGCCCGAGGTGTCGGCTTCATCGACCTGGGTCAGGTCCAGGCTCAGGTCGCCCGGGTGGCTGTCCAGCAGCGCGATCAGCTGCTCGCGCTGACGCGCGGCATCGACCACCCCCAGACCGCCTTCGAGGCGCACCGCCATCGGCTCGCTCATCGCGCGCTCCCGGTGTTCAGACGCACAGGCGGCCGACGGCGTCGACCAGTTGCGAGGGCTGGAAGGGCTTGGTGATCCAGGCGCGGGCGCCGGCGGCCTTGCCCTCGGCCTTCTTGGATTCCTGCGACTCGGTGGTCAGCATGATCACCGGGGTGAACTTGTACTGCGCCATGGTCTTGAGGTGGCGCAGGAAGCTCAGGCCGTCCATCTGCGGCATGTTGACGTCGCAGACGATCAGGTTGAGCTTCTGGCCGTTGAGCTTGGCGACCGCGTCCTTGCCGTCACAGGCCTCCACGACCGCGTAGCCGGCCTTCTGCAGCGCCAGCTTGACGACGGTGCGGAAGCTGCCGGAATCGTCCACCACCATGATGGTCTTGCTCATGTCGATATCTCCTGGAAATGAAAGCGTGTGGGGATGACGGGGGTCAGATGCAGAGCTTGTTCACGGCATCGAGCAGCTGCGCGGTCTGGAAGGGCTTGGCCAGCCAGCCCTTGGCGCCTGCTGCCCGCGCCTCGTCCTTCTTGGACTGCTGGGTCTCGGTGGTCAGCATCACCACCGGCGTGAACTTGTGCAGCGGACTGGCCTTGAGCTGCTTGACGAAGCTGATGCCGTCCATCTGGGGCATGTTGATGTCGCAGACCACCAGGTTGAGCTTGCGGCCGGTCAGCTTGGCCAGTGCGTCCCGGCCGTCAGTGGCCTCGACCACGTCGTAGCCCGCCTTCTGCAGGGCCAGCTTGACCACGGTGCGGAAGCTGCCGGAATCGTCGACGACCATCACGGTCTTGTTCATGGTGTGCTCCATCGATCAGAAGAACTCGACCTCGGACTTGGCGTCGACCTTGGCCGTGGCATGGTGGGAGGAGCGCATGTCCTCCATCGTGTAGGTGGATTCCAGGCGGTCCAGCCAGCGGTTGGCCGACTGCGCGGCCTCGTCGGGCTCGCCCTCGAGCCAGCGCTGCAGGCGCTGCATGTCGTCGGTGACCGAGACCAGCATCTGGCTCAGGCGGTCCTGGGCCTGCAGGTTGACGAGGATCTGCTCGACCTCCTGCTGGACCTGGTGTCCGGCCTCGTGCAGCGTGCGCTGCGAGCGGGCGACATCCTCGATACCCACCAGCAGGGCCTGCAGCACCGCGCGGGCGCCCTGTTCGGCCTGCAGGCGCAGTTCGTCCTCGGTGGTATCCACCGACTGGCCATGGCGGCGCAGGCCCTGAACCTTGGACTGCAGCTGGGCCAGGTGGCGGCCCAGTGCGGCGCCGGCCTGGCGCGACTGGTCGGCCAGCTGGCGCACCTCCTGGGCGACCACGGCGAAACCGTGGCCGGCCTGGGCGCCGCCACCGCTGCCGGCGCGCTGGGCCTCGACGGAGGCGTTCAGCGCGAGCAAGTGGGTGGCGCGGCTGATCGTCTGGACTTCCTTGCTCAGCGCGGTCATCTGGTCGAGCGTGCCGCCCAGCTCGGACAGCCCGCCCAGCAGCTCGTCCTTGAGCTGGGTGATGGCGCGGGTGGAGGCCAGCAGGGTTTCAAGCTCGTCGCGGTGGCTGTCGAGCAGCTGGTCAATGGAGGCGGCGTCCAGGCGCGGCGCCTGGCCGCCGGTCTGCAGCGCCTGGTCCAGCTGAGAGGCGATCTCGGCGAAGCTTTCGACCAGCGCCGACATGCTCTGTTCGGCATGCAGCCGCGCGCCGTCGACGTTGCGGCGCCACACCGGCACGATCTGCCGCGTCAGGCCGCTGGCCGGCGTTGCGGGGGCCGACGGGGTGGCCGCCGATGCCGCTGCGGCAGCGCCTGTGGACCGTGGCACGGCGCGCCGTTGCCAGTACCAGCCGACGGCCAGGCAGGCGCCGGCGCCCAGCGCCAGCGGTGCCGCCTGCTGGGTTCCCAGGGTGGCGCCTAACGCCAACGCGCTGGCCAGCGCCAGCCCGGGCAGCCAGGATTGCCATGCGGCGGCGCGGATCGACGGGCGGGTCCCGTCGATGGCGTCATCACCCGGCGAGCTTGGAAGGTGCATGCGAAAGGGCTCCGATGGATGTGCAGGGCCTGAAGGGCCCGACACTGGATCGACCAATGCAGCCAAGTGTGTAGGGCTCGGTCGCGGATTGATCGACCGATCAGGCCTGAAAAGCGTCTGCTCTTCGGTCCATGGGGGGGATGGCGCCTGCCTAGGATGCGTCCATCGGTTCCCCGCCCGTGGTCGTCTGGCGCGCGTGCGGGGTTTCCCACGCCCCACGCGCGACCTGCATGATCGACTTACGACACCTTCTCGGCCTGCACCGCCGCCGCAGCGATGGCAGCGTCGAACAGCTGCATCTGCTGCGCTACCACGGCCTGTGGGGCCCGGGCGTGCGCCTGCTGCAGAACCTGCGCTTTCGCAGCAAGATCATGCTGTTGCTGGTCTCACTGGCGATGCCGCTGGCCTTGCTGCTGACGCAACTGGCATTGGCCGGCTGGACCGAATGGCGCGAACTGCAGCGCTCGGTGGCGGCGCTGAAGGTCTACCGCGCGGTCGCGAACGAGCAACTGGCGCTGGGCCAGCTGGGGGTGGCGATGTTCGATGCCGACCGCGACCCCGCCGCCGCACCGCAGGTGGCACAGGCGCTGAAGGCGGCCCAGCAGGCGGCGGCCGATCTGCGCCAGCAGCTGGCCAGCGAGCCCGCCACCGCCGAGCGTCTGCGCGAAGCCCTGTACGTGCTGCGCGACGACGACCGCACGCTGCAGGCCCTGGTGGCCGATACCCGAAGCGGTGCGGCCGGCCGCCCGCCCGCCAAGTACATGGGTCTGTTGGACGTTCAAGCCGGCCTGGACACCTTCCGGACCGCGGTGCTGCAGGAGGGCGGCAAGGCGCTGCATGACCAGCATGTCGCCTTTGCCCTGAATGCCGGTGCGCTCGACGCCATGCCCCTGGTCAACCGCCACCTGTGGCGCAGCGAGCGCCCCGGCGTGCGCGTGTTCACCGAGGAGGGGCGCGCCGCCCACGGCATTCGGCTGCTGGAGAGCACCGTGGTGATGCAGCGCGAGGTGGATGTGCTGCGCAGTCACCTCGACTCGCTCAGCGACGACGGCCTGCCCGAGATCGCCAACCTGCGCCGCTCGATCGATCAGCTGACCAGCTTCGGCGCCCTGGCGCGCCGGTTGGCCGGCGTGGCCCAGACGGCCGGCTCCGAGGCCGAGGTGGTCCGGGCCATGGGCATGGACGTGGCCGGCTTCCTGCGCCAGGCGCGCGGCAGTCAGGCCCTGGCACGCGGTCTGCACGAGCAGTTGATGAACCTGGCCGAGCGCACCCAGCAGCAACGCCTGGCGCACACCCGTGCGGCGCTGCTGAGCGTGGCCCTGAGCACGCTGGCCTGTCTGGCGGTGATGGCCTATCTGCTGGTCTGCGTGGTGAAGGTGGTGGGCGGCGGCCTGAGCGAGCTGTGTTCACGCGTCGATGCCCTGGCCAAGGGCGACCTGAGCGAGAAGCCCGAAGCGCGCGGCACGGACGAGGTCGGCCAGGCGCTGACCGCGCTGTCCATGTCGACGCACCGGATGTCCACGCTGTTCGAGGCGGTCACGCAGGGCGTGGCCGCGGTGTCCTTCGCCTCGCGCGAGGTGGCGGTGGGCAATGCCGGCCTGAACGGCCGCACCGGCGACATCCAGCGCTCGATCGAGGACGTGGGCCAGCGCGCCCGGGCCTCGATGGAGGCGATGAACCGGGCCGGCGGCGAAGTCGACCGCATTGCCGAGCACATGCGTGAGGTGCGCGTCGACGCGCACCGCAGCCGGCGCGCAGCCCAGGAACTGGCGTCGTGCATGAATGGCCTGCAGGCCAAGAGCCGGGAGATCGGCCGCGTGGTGATGCTGGTCGAGTCGGTGGCCCACCAGACCCGGCTGCTGTCGCTCAACGCCTCGGTCGAGGCCGCGCGCGCCGGAGCGGCCGGCAAGGGCTTCGCGGTCGTGGCCCAGGAGGTGCGCCAGCTGGCCCGCCGCAGCGAGACCGCGGCGCACAAGATCGCCGAGATCGTCAAGGCGTCGGTGGACGAGATCGCCCAGGGCAATCTGCTGACCGAGCGCGTGGGCGAGAGCGTGCGCAAGACCGACGAGCGGGTCGGCGAGGTCAGCGCCATCATGGGCGACATCGTCCGGCTGACCCAGGCCGGACGGGACCAGTCCAGCGAGGTGGTGGGCATCACCCGCCAGGTCGAGGAGTCGGCCGGGGGCAATGCGCGGATGGTCGAACAGCTGGCCCAGGCCTCGGCGGGGCTGCGTGAGCAAGGTGATCACCTGAAGCGCTCGATGCAGCACTTCGTCTTCGGTTGAGGGGCGCGACATGGTGTCGTTGATCTGGGAGCGCGGCGTTGCGTGGACGCAGCGGCGGGGCCTGTATGCCAAGCTGGGCCTGATGCTGCTGGTGCTGGGGCTGCCGCTGGTCGCGCTGCTCGGGCAGTCCCTGCACGAACGCCTGGGCGAGGTCGAGCGCCTGTCGCGCCGGCTGGATGGCCTGTTGGCCACCGAGCAGCTGCTGCGTGTCCAGCAGCGCCTGGATGCACCGGCGGATCTGACCGATCTGGCGGCGGTGGACACCGCTCTGGCTGCGCTGAACATGCCGGACAGTGAGACCGGCTGGCACGCGCTGCGTGAGCGCCTGGCGCAGCGCCCGGCGCAGGCCGCACCGGTGCTGCGGTCGGCCTTGCTGGCCGACCTGCAGCGCCTGGCGCTGCGCGTGGCGCGCGACAGCGGCACGCTGGAGTCGGGCAGTGCCACCGAGGCCCTGCGCCTGTCGCTGTCGACCGATCTGCTGCCGGCGTTGCAGGACGAGGTGGGCCAGATCGCACCGCGCCTGACCCCGGGTCAGATGCCCGACATGGGCGACGGCGAGCGCTCGGCACTGCGGACCCAGCTGGCGATGCTGGAGCGCGACACCGAGACGATCGATCAGCGCACCGATATGCTGCTTGGCGCCGAGAACCTGCAGTCGCCCGCCTGGTCCCAGGCGCGGCAGACCATGCGCGCCTACCTGCGCGAGGCCGACGCCGCGCTGCAGGACCCCGACGGCGCGGCCGGCCAGGTGGACCTGCCGGGACGCGGGCAGCAGGTGCTGCAGCAACTGGGCAACACCGAGGTGGCCCTGCTTGAGGCGCAGATGGACGACTCTCGGTCCGCGCTGGCGCGTGCGCGCTGGTCGCTGTGGGCCACGGCCCTGGTGGCCCTGCTGTGGCTGGGCGTGGTGGTCATCACCGTGCTGCTGCTGCGCTCCGGGTTGCTGCAATCCTTTGCTGCGCTGGGCGGCGCGATTCGCGCCATCGCTGACGGCGACCTCGGCCACCGTGCCGATGTGCCCGGCCAGGACGAGCTGACCGCGCTGGGGCGCCGTGTCGACCGCATGGGACAGCGCATGTCGGCGATGGTGGCCGAGATCCGCACCACCGCAGTGCGCGTGCGCGAGGGCGGCGCGCAGGTGGCCGACGAGGCGCTGTCGCTGGCCGCCCGCAACGAGCGGCAGACCGAACGCCTGACCCGCTCGGTGCGGGATGTCGGGCGCCTGGGTGACGAGGTGCGGGTCACCGCCGAGGCGGTGGCCGATCTGGGCACGATGTGCCGACGCCTGGAGGAGCGCGCCAGCGAGAGTGGCGAGGCGATGCGCCACGCCGTCGAGACGGCGACCGCCCTGCAGGACAGCTCGCGCCGGGTGGCCGAGATCAACGGTGTGATCGACGACATCGCCTTCCAGACCAACCTGGTGGCGCTCAATGCCTCGGTCGAGGCGGCACGGGCCGGTGAGAGTGGTCGCGGCTTCTCGGTCGTTGCGGCGGAGATCCGCCAGCTGGCGCTGCGCTGCGCGGAAGCCGCCGGCGAGGTGCGCGAGACGATCGAGCTGATCGTCGACGGCGCCGACCACTCGGCCACGCGCATCGCGGGCATTGGTCAGGCGCTGGAAGGCATGGGGCAGGGCATCGGGTCGATGGCCCGCCGGGTGCACGACATCGGTCAGGCCGCCGAGCGCCAGGCCGACGCGCTGGCCGAGGTCAATGGCGAGGTGCAGGCGCTGCAGGCGCTGGGCCAGGAATATGCGCGCAGCGTGCTGGCCACCGAGGACGCCTCGCGCGCCATGGTCCAGCAATCCGAGGCCTTGCAGACCTCGGTGGCGGCGTTCCGGCTGCGCCAGGGCACGGCCGATGAGGCACGCGCGATGAGCGAAGCCGCCCGTCGGCGGGTGGCCGAGGTCGGCTGGACCAAGGCGGCCGAGGAATTCCACCGGCCCGACGGCCCGTTCCTGGACCGGGACATGTATGTCTTCGCCTTCGACGCCGAGGGCCGCTACCTTGCTTGTGGCAACGCTCCAGACCGGGTCGGACGCTGCGTGCTGGACATCCCCGGCCTGCCGCCCAGCGGGGCCGAGACCCTGTTGAACGCCGGCCGGGCCATGGCCGAGCAGGGCGGTGGCTGGGTCGAGTACGAATTCGCACTGGCCGACCTGTCCGGTTCCGGTCGCAAGAGCGCCTGGGTGGAAGACCTGGGTGACGGCGCCTTCCTGGGCGTGGGCGTCTACCGCCCGGGCCCGACCAGCGACGCCGCATCACCGCCGGTGGCGGGTGCGGGCGCCTCCGCCGCCGCACCGGCGACCGAGGCCCACGCCTGAAGACGGCCCGGGCGGGTTCCCCGTTTCGTCGGCCCCGGCTGCACTTCGTCGGACGGCCACGCCGTTCATCGGGCACTGCGCCAGATCAAGCCGCTGCCTCTACACTGCGCCACGCCTCACGAGGGCAATCACGCGGTCGATGGTCGACCGGGCACAGGGGACGAGGATGCGGTCAGGCAAGCAATGGGTTTTTGGCGTTGTGGCGCTGGTGGTGCTGGCGGGTGCTGGCATGTGGTGGAAGGGCCAGCAAAGTGCCCAGGCGGCTGACAAGAAGGAGCCGCCACCGCCGCCGCTGGTGTTCTCACCCAAGGAAGTGGCCACCGCGCAGATGCGCGCGCTGACCCAGGTGATCACCTTCTCGGGGCCGCTGGTCTCGCCCAATACCGCCACCGTCAAGGCCAAGGCAGCGGGCACGCTGCTGTCGCTGTCGGTGTCCGAGGGCAGCCGGGTGAAGCGCGGCCAGGCCCTGGGCATGCTTGATCTGGCCGACCTGACGGCCCGGCTGCAGGAGCGCCAGGCTGGCGTGGCCTCGGCCCAGGCCACGCTGGCCCAGGCCGAGCGCACCCATGCGTCCAACCAGCGGCTGGCTGACCAGCAGTTCATCTCGCCGATCGCGCTGGACAACTCGCGCGCCGCGCTCGACACCGCCCGCGCCCAGTTGGGTGCGGCCCAGGCGCAGGTGGAATCGGCCCGCATCGCGCTGCGCGAGGCCGCGCTGGTGGCGCCGATCGATGGCATCGTCGCCAAGCGCCATGCGCTGCCGGGCGAGAAAGTGTCGGCCGAGCAGCCGGTGCTGACCCTGGTGGACCTGCGCACGCTGGAGATGGCCGGCAGCGTGGGCACGCGCGACATCGCGCGGCTGCGCCCCGGGATGACGGTGCGCCTGCTGATCGAGGGCGACCCCCGCGCGGTCGATGGCCAGCTGGCGCGCATCGCGCCGTCGGTGGATGCCGGCGCACGGTCGATCCAGGTGACAGTGACCCTGGGCAACCCTGACGAGCGCTGGCGCGCCGGCCAGTTTGCGCTGGCCCGGGTGGAGTTGCCGGCCGAGCAGCCCACCCTGGCGGTGCCGGCCACCGCGGTGGGCACGGCCTCGGGGCAGGAGTACGTCTGGGCGCTGGAGAAGGACCAGCTGATCCGCCGCACCGTGGTGACCGGCCGCCGCGACCCGTCCAGTGGCGAGGTCGAGGTGCTGCAGGGCCTGAGCGCCGGCCAGGTGGTGCTGGCGGGCAGCTTCGAGAACCTGCGCGAAGGCCGCACGGCCCGCGTGGGCGACGCCACGGCCAGCGCACCGGCCGCCGCCGCGTCGCGCTGATCCCTCATCCCATGTCCCGGAGGTTCCAGCCATGTGGATGACCCGCGTCTCGATCAACAACCCCGTCTTCGCCACGATGGTGATGGTGGCCATCTGCGTGCTGGGCCTGTTCGCCTACAACCGCCTGGGCGTGGAGCAGATGCCCGACGTCTCGCCGCCGATGGTGTTCGTCCAGGTGGCCTACCCCGGCGCCTCGCCACCGGCGGTGGAAACCGAGGTGACCCAGCCGCTGGAGCAGGCCCTCAACGGCATTGCCGGCATCAAGCAGATCACCTCGAACAGCTTCGAGGGCCGCAGCGAAAGCTACCTGCGCTTCAATGTCGACGCCGACATGAGCCGCGCCGTGCAGGACGTGCGTGACAAGGTAGCCCAGGTCCAGGCCAGCTTCCCGCGCGACGTCAAGCAGCCGCTGATCGCCCGCTTCGATGGCGACAACCAGCAGCCCACGGTCATCGTGGCGCTGATGGCCAGCGACCGCAGCGCCCGCGAGCTGTCGCTGCTGGCCGACCAGACGCTGCGCCGCCGCTTCGAGCGGGTCGACGGCGTGGCGCGCGTGCAGATCGGCGGCCTGGTGGTGCGCCAGGTGCGCATCGACCTGGACCCGCAGCGCCTGCGCGCCCATGCGCTGACGCCGGCTGACGTGGCCGCCGCGCTGCAGCGCGCCAACGCCGACCAGCCGGTGGGCCTGCTCAGCGGCGAGCGCATCGATGCCATCGTGCGCATCGAGGGCCGCATCCGCACGCCCAAGGAATTCGGCGAGGTGGTGGTGTCCTCCGGCGCGGCCGGCGTGGTCACCGTGGCCGACCTGGGTCAGGTGGTGGAGCGCGAGCAGGAACCCGACTCGCTGTCGCGCATCAACGGCAAGCAGGCGGTGACCTTCAACATCGTCAAGCAGCAGGACGCCAACCTGGTGGCCACCGGCGAGGCCGTCAAGGCGGCCTACGAGGAGATCAAGGGCAGCCTGCCGCCGGGCATGGAGATGCGTCTGATCTGGGCGCGCAGCGACTGGACCAAGGACTCGCTGGACGGCGTCAAGCGCACCCTGATCGAGGGCGCGCTGCTGACCGTGGGCATCGTCTTCCTGTTCCTGCACAGCTGGCGCAGCACCGTGATCACCGGCCTGACGCTGCCGATCTCGGTGATTGCCAGCTTCCTAGCGGTGTACGCCTTCGGCTTCACGCTGAACTTCATGACGATGATGGCGCTGAGCCTGTGCATCGGCCTGCTGATCGATGACGCGATCGTGGTGCGCGAGAACATCGTGCGCCACGTGAAGATGGGCAAGGACCACCACACCGCGGCCCGCGAAGGCACCGACGAGATCGGCCTGGCAGTGCTGGCCACCACCTTCGCGATCTGCGCGGTGTTCACGCCGGTGGCCTTCATGCACGGCATCGTCGGCAAGTTCTTTTATCCCTTCGGCATCACGGTGGTGGCGGCGGTGCTGGTCAGCCTGTTCGTCAGCTTCACGCTCGACCCGATGCTCTCGGCCGTCTGGAAGGATCCTCCGGGTGACCGCTTCAGCCGGCTGCCCGTCGTGCGGCACCTGCTGGCCGCGGTGGATGCGGGCATGGAGCACCTGCACAGCCTGTATGGCGCGCTGATCCGCTGGGCGATGGGGCCCAGCCGATACCGGCTGCCCTGGCCCGCCTACGGCCATCCGTTCGGCCCCGATGGCCACCGCCAGAAGGGCGAGCCGCGCCGCTGGCGCCGGGCCACGCTGAGCCCGCGCGGGGTGGTGCTGTGGATCGCCGCCTTCAGCTTCGTGGCCGCGCTGGCCATCCCGGCCTCGGGCCTGATCGGCGCCGAGATGATCCCGCAGACCGATGACGGCTTCATCCAGATCAACGTCAAGCTGCCGGTGGGCTCCAGCCTGGAGCGCTCCGACGAGAAATTCCGCCAGCTCGAGGCCATCGTCACCCGCTTCCCCGAGGTGGTGACGGTCAACACCAACATCGGTGGCGAGCAGGGACGATCGGCCGGCACGATCGGTGTGAACCTGAAGCCGCGCAAGCAGCGCGAGCGCAGCCAGAAAGAGGTCGAGGACGCGATCCGCGCCGCCTTCGCCAGCGTGCCCGGCGTTGACGTGGCCCTGGGCTGGGACCGCCCGATCTATGTGGGCGTGCTGGGGCCGGACCCGGAAGTGCTGGACCAGATCACCACCCAGCTGACCGAGAAGATCCGCAAGATCAAGGGCATCGCCGACCTGGAGAACTCGGTCAAGCCCGGTGTGCCCGCCTACGCGGTGCGCCTGAAGCCCGATGCCGCCCGCGAGCTGGGCCTGTCGGCGCAGACACTGGCCAGCTCGATGCGCGCCTATGTGAACGGCGACGTGGCCACCTGGTGGACCACGCCCGATGGCCAGCAGGTGGAGGTGCAACTGCGCCTGCCGCAGGACCAGCGGCGCGACATCGACCAGCTGCGCCAGCTGCCGGTGGCCTATGCCAAGGACGGCACGCCGGTGGCGCTGGAGCGCGTGGCGACGATCACCGCGGTCACCAACCCGCAGCTGATCAAGCGCCAGGACCTGCAGCGCCGCCAGGGCATCTACGCCGGCATCGACCATGGCTCGGGCCGCGCTGCCGGTGACGTGGGCGCCGACGTGAAGAAGCTGGTCGAGCAGACCTCGCTGCCGCCGGGCTACCGCTTCGATGTGGGCGGCCAGACCAAGGACCAGGACGAGGTGTTCGGCGCCATCTTCGGCGCGCTGGGCCTGGCGGTGATCTTCATCTACATCGTGCTGGCCAGCCAGTTCGGCAGCTTCATCCAGCCGCTGGCGATCATGGCCTCGCTGCCGCTGTCGCTGATCGGCGTGATGCTGGCGCTGTGGATCAGCCAGTCCACGATCAACCTGTTCTCGCTGATCGGCCTGATCATGCTGATGGGCCTGGTGACGAAGAACGCGATCCTGCTGGTCGACTTCGCCAACCATGCGCGCCAGCGCGGCGCCGGCATGATGGACGCCCTGCTCGAGGCCGGCCAGACCCGGATGCGGCCCATCGTCATGACCACCGCGGCCATGGTCTTCGGCATGCTGCCGCTGGCGCTGGCGCTGAATGAGGGCGGCGAGTTCCAGGCCTCGATGGGCCGCGCCATCATCGGTGGCGTGATCACCTCGACGCTGCTGACGCTGGTGGTGGTGCCGGTGATCTACAGCTACCTGGTGCGCGAGAAGCGGGGCTGAGCGGGCGGCCGGCGGCGTCTCATCCGGCGCGGGTGGTGGGCTGGAAGCGCTGCAGGAATCGCTCGGCGATTTCCTCGGCGCTGCCCTCGATCACCTGGTTGCGGCCCAGACGCAGTGCCAATGCCGGGCTGAGGGCGACGTCGCCGATGCGCACCGCGAACACCGGCTTGCCCAGGTCGTCGGCATAGCGCACCTCGCGCTGTACCCAGGGTGACGCCACGCTGGCCGGAGACAGGAAGAGCAGCAGGGCCTGACAGTTCTGCACCTGCAGCGCCAGGCTGGTGTCCCAGTCGGTGGCGCCCTCCAGGCCTTTGTCGAACCACAGCGCCTGACCGGCGGCGTCCAGGCGGTCCAGGACAGGCAGCAAGGCAGCCAGGTCGGCATGGGCGTAGCTGACGAACACATAGGGCCTGCCCTCCGACGCGGTGCTCGGCGCGCGTCGGATCAATGCCTGGAAGCCCGGCCGGGCCAGTCCGGTGGCCAGTACACAGGCGGCGCACCAGGCCAGCGCCCAGGACAGCAGCAGCGCCAGGCGCACCAGATCGACGCTCCAGGGCTGCCAGATGCGGGTGGCCTCGTACTCGGCCGAGCGCAGCGCATCCAGATCGTCGTCCGGGCAGGTCTGCGGGTAGATCAGGCGCGCCTCTGGCGTGCAGACGAAGCCCTTGACACCGGTCTCGCCAGTGGCGGGGATGGTGAAGCCAAAGCGCGACATCAGGCCCAGGAACAGGGCGGCGCAGAGCAGCAGCGCCAACAGCGCGCCGCGCTGCAGGCCCACGCTCCAGACCGATGGGCGATGGGCCCGCCAGCGACCCAGCGCCAGCGCGCCGGCCACCGCCAGCACCGCCGTCAGCGAGCCGCTGCGCGCCGGCCACGGCGGTGCCGTGCCACCCGCCGACAGCACCAGGGCCACTGTGGCGAGGGCCAGCAACACCCACCAGGGCGGCTCCAGGTGGCGCAGCAACAGCAGGCTGCGGGTCAGGCCCGGACGCCGGGCCGCGGGGCTTGGCGGGCGGCTCATTCAGCGGCGCAGCTCAATACGGACAATGTCGTCGGCAGGCCCATCGACCACTGAGGCCGGGCGGGTGTCGAACACGCCCGAGCTGAGCTGACCATCCGGCCAGCGCACCTGGTAGGCGTACTGGCCGCTGAGGAATTCCTGGGCCTTCACCACATCCACCCAGCCGCGGCAACGCTGGCGGTCGGTGGGCGGAATGCGCTGGACCTCGCACAGCCGGTGTCTGAACAGCGTGATATAGCTGATGCGCCCTCCGGCCGGCCGCGTCCGCAACTCCACCGGCAGCTCACCGGCACCGCAGCCGTCCTGAAGCACCACCGGCGGGCCTCGGCGCTGGCGTTGATGGCGCACCGCGGCTTGCTCGAGTTGCCCCTTGAGCGCCTGATGGCGCGCGGACAGGCGCTCGACGCTACGTTGATGCGCCGCACCGCGGGTGCTGGGTTCGGCCAGCGCCTCGATCGCGGCACTTTGCATGCCGTCGAGCAAGGGCTGCCACAGCGCGGGGGGCAGTGCCAGCGCACGCAGCGATTGGCCCAGTTGCTCGACCTCCATCGCGACCTGGATGACCATGCTGTCCGGGTCCTTCTCGCCGACGCCCAGGTCGAGGCCCGCGTCCAGGCAGTCGAGCAAGGGAATCGTCGGTTCGCCGGGAGTCCGCATGGCAGGGCGGCTCAGGCTGGGTGCGGCGGCCACGGCGGCCTGGCGGATCTGCGCGAAGCGTGTGGCGGCGTCGGCGGGCGTCTGGGCAGGCGCTGGGCACACGGCCAGCGTCATGCACAGGGCCAGGCCGCCCCGCAGGCCAGTCGGGAGACGATGGACGCTTGTAGGCATGGTGGCTCCGCTTGGCCGGTCGTCGCGCCGGCGTCCCGCTGTTGTAGCGCCGGCCAGCCAGCGCCGCCACCCCTTGTGCTGGGGTGGCGGGCCGCACTCAGCATTCGACGATATTGACCGCCAGACCGCCGCGCGCGGTTTCCTTGTACTTGGTCATCATGTCGGCGCCGGTCTCGCGCATCGTCTTGATGACCTTGTCCAGGCTGACGAAGTGGCTGCCGTCGCCGCGCAGTGCCATGCGCGCGGCATTGATGGCCTTGACCGAGGCGATCGCGTTGCGCTCGATGCAGGGAATCTGCACCAGGCCACCCACCGGGTCGCAGGTCAGGCCCAGGTGGTGCTCCATGCCGATCTCGGCGGCGTTCTCGGCCTGCTCGGGCGTGCCGCCCATCACCGCGCACAGCGCGCCGGCGGCCATCGAGCAGGCCACGCCCACCTCGCCCTGGCAGCCGACCTCGGCGCCGGAGATGCTGGCGTTCTCCTTGTAGAGGATGCCGATCGCGGCGGCGGTGAGCAGGAAATCGACCACCCCGGCCTCGGACGCACCGGGCACGAAGCGGGTGTAGTAGTGCAGCACCGCCGGCACGATGCCGGCCGCGCCGTTGGTGGGCGCGGTGACCACGCGGCCGCCGGCGGCGTTCTCCTCGTTGACCGCCAGCGCATAGAGGTTGACCCAGTCCAGCACCTGCAACGGGTCGCGCAGCGCCTCCTCGGGCTTGGCGGTCAGCGCCTCGCGCAGCGCCTTGGCGCGGCGCTTGACCTTGAAGCCGCCGGGCAGCGTGCCCTCGGTGCGGCAACCGCGCTCCACGCAAGCCTGCATCACCGCCCAGATGCGCAGCAGACCGGCATCGATCTCGGCGTCGCTGCGCCAGTGGCGCTCGTTGCGGCGCATCAGCTGGGCGATCGACAGGCCGTGCTCGGCGCACAGCGCCAGCAACTGCTCGCCGCTGGTGAAAGGCAGCGGCAGCACCGTGGCGTCGGGGGCGATGGTCTTCTGGCGGCTGCCGTCGGCGGCCACCTCCTCGCTGACCACGAAGCCGCCGCCCACCGAGTAGTACACGCGCTGACAAAGCTCGGCACCGCTGGCGTCGAAGGCCGTCAGGCGCATGCCGTTGGCGTGGAAGGGCAGGCTCTCGCGGCGGAAGAAGGCCAGGTCGCGCGCCTCCTCGAAGGCCACCGCATGCTCGCCTTGGAGCAGCAGGCGGCCACCGCCGCGAATCGCCGCCAGCAGCGCCGGCACCTGGTCCACATCGACGGTGTCGGGCTCATGACCGGCCAGGCCCAGCAGCACCGCGGTATCGCTGCCGTGGCCCTTGCCGGTGGCGCCCAGCGAGCCGTACAGGCCGCAGTGCACGCGCGCGGTGCGCGCCAGCAGGCCCTCATGGGCCAGGCGCAGCGTGAACAGGCGCGCGGCGCGCATCGGCCCCACGGTGTGCGAGCTGCTCGGCCCGATGCCGATCTTGAAGAGGTCGAAGACCGAGACAGCCATGGCTCAGTGCTCAGGCGTAGTCCGACATCGGCGGGCAGCTGCAGCTGAGGTTGCGGTCGCCCCACACGTTGTCGACCCGACCCACCGGCGACCAGTACTTGCCGGCGCGCAGGCTGGCCACCGGGTAGGCGGCCTGTTCGCGGGTGTAGGGGTGCGTCCAGTCGGCGGCCAGCAGGCTGGCAGCCGTGTGCGGGGCGTTCTTCAGCGGGTTGTCCTCGCGCGGCCAGGCCCCGGCCTCGACCTGGCGGATCTCGTCGCGGATCGCGATCATCGCGTCGCAGAAACGGTCCAGCTCGGCCTTGCTCTCGCTCTCGGTGGGCTCGACCATCAGCGTGCCGGCCACCGGGAAGCTCAGCGTGGGCGCATGGAAGCCATAGTCGATCAGGCGCTTGGCGACGTCCTCGGCGCTGACGCCGGAGCTGTCCTTCAGCGGGCGCAGGTCCAGGATGCACTCATGGGCCACGCCACCGCCGGCGATGCCGTCATGGCCGCCGCTGAAGTGGATGTCGTAGTGCGGCGCCAGGCGCGCGGCGACGTAGTTGGCGTTCAGGATGGCCACCTCGGTGGCGTCCTTCAGGCCGTCGGCGCCCATCATGCGGATGTACATCCAGCTGATCGGCAGCACCGCGGCATTGCCCAGCGGACCGGCGCTGACCGCACCGACGCCGCCCTCGCGGGTCTGCCCGGCCGTGGCATGGCCCGGCAGGAAGGGCACCAGGTCCTCGACCACGCAGACCGGGCCGACGCCGGGGCCGCCGCCGCCGTGCGGGATGCAGAAGGTCTTGTGCAGGTTCAGGTGGCTGACGTCACCGCCGAACTCGCCGGGCGCGGCCAGGCCGACCAGGGCGTTCATGTTGGCGCCGTCCACATAGACCCGGCCGCCGTAGCGGTGGACCATCGCGCACAGCTCCTTCACCCGTGGCTCGAAGACACCGTAGGTGGAGGGGTAGGTGATCATGATGCAGGCCAGCTGCTGCGCGTGCGCCTCGCATTTGGCCTGCAGGTCGTCCAGGTCGACGCTGCCGTTGGGGTCGCACTTGACCACCACCACGCTCATGCCGGCCATCTGCGCCGAGGCCGGGTTGGTGCCGTGAGCGCTTTCGGGGATCAGGCAGACGGTGCGCTGCGCATCACCGCGCGAGGCATGCCAGCCGCGGATGGCCAGCAGGCCGGCGTACTCGCCCTGCGAACCGGCGTTGGGCTGCAGGCTGATGCCGGCGTAGCCGGTGGCCTGGCTGAGCCAGCCGCACAGCTGGGCGTTCAGCTCAGCATAGCCTTGCAGCTGCTCGGCCGGTGCGAACGGGTGCAGTTCGGCGAACTCGGGCCAGGTGATGGGGATCATCTCGCTGGTCGCGTTGAGCTTCATCGTGCAGGAGCCCAGCGGGATCATGCTGCGGTCCAGGGCCAGGTCCTTGTCGGCCAATTGCCGCAGGTAGCGCAGCATGGCGGTTTCGGAGTGATGGCGGTTGAAGACCGGGTGGGTCATGAACGCCGACCGACGCTGCAGCGCAGCGGGGATCAGGCTGTCGCAGTCGCCTGCCAGCGCCTCGACGCTGGGCAGCGCGGCACCTGCCGGGGCCAGCCAGCGCCACAGCGCGGCCAGGTCGGCGCGGGTGGTGGTCTCGTCCAGCGCGATGCCGACGATGCGATCGGACAGGCGGCGCAGGTTGGCATGCTCGGCGCGCGCAGCGGCCAGCACGGCGTCGGTGCGCTCAGCCGTCTCGACCGCGATCGTGTCGAAGGCATGCGGCGTCAGCACCTTCAGGCCCATCTGCTGCAGGCCGGCCGACAGGATGGCGGTGTAGCGCGCCACGCGGCGGGCAATGCGGGTCAGGCCCTCGGGCCCGTGGTAGACCGCGTACATGCTGGCCATCACCGCCAGCAGCACCTGGGCGGTGCAGATGTTGGAGGTGGCCTTCTCGCGGCGGATGTGCTGCTCGCGGGTCTGCAGCGCCAGCCGGTAGGCGGGCTGGCCATGGGCGTCGATCGACACGCCGACCAGGCGGCCGGGCATCGAGCGCTTGTACTCGTCGCGGCAGGCCAGGTAGGCGGCGTGCGGGCCGCCGGCGCCCATGGGCACGCCGAAGCGCTGGGTGTTGCCCAGCACGATGTCGGCGCCGAACTCGCCCGGCGGCACCAGCAGGGTCAGCGCCAGCAGGTCGGCCGCGACGATGAAGGCGGCCTGCTTCGCGTGGGCCTGCTCGACATAGGGCTTCAGGTCGTGGATCAGGCCGGTGGTCGACGGGTACTGCGCGATCACCGCGAAGTAGTCGTTCTCGGCCATCAGCTGCGGCGCCATGCCCACCAGCACCTGCAGGCCCAGCGGCTCGGCACGGGTGCGGATGACCTCGATGGTCTGCGGATGGCAGTCGCCAGCGACGATGATGGTGTCGCTCTTGCTCTTGACCGAGCGCTTGGCCAGGGTCATGGCCTCGGCGGCGGCGGTGGCCTCGTCCAGCATGCTGGCGTTGGCGATGGCCATGCCGGTGAGATCGCAGACCATGGTCTGGAAGTTCACCAGCGCCTCCATGCGGCCCTGCGAGATCTCGGCCTGGTAGGGCGTGTAGGCGGTGTACCAGGCCGGGTTCTCGAGGATGTTGCGCAGCACGACGCCCGGCACATGGGTGCCGTGGTAGCCCTGGCCGATGAAGCTCTTGAAGACCTGGTTCTTCGCCGCGATCGCGCGCAGCTCGGCCAGGGCCTGGGCCTCGCCCACCGGGGCGGGCAGGTCCATCGGCGCCGGACGGCGGATGCTCTCGGGGACGATGGTGCGCATCAGCGCCTCGCGCGAGGCGGCGCCGATGGCGGCCAGCATCAGCGGTTCATCAGCGGCACCGGGGCCGATGTGGCGGGGGGCGAACTCGCGGTCGGTCTCGAGCGCGGCCAGGGGCAGGGCGGTGGGCATGGGCGGCAGGCGGGGGTCAGGGTCAGGCGCCGGGGCGCCGGAAATCAGAGGGTCTTGAGCAGCGCGTCGTAGGCCGGCGGGTCCATCAGCTCGTCGAACTGGGCCATGTCGGTGACCTTGACGGTGAAGAACCAGCCCTTGCCCAGCGGGTCGGAGTTGGCCAGCGAGGGGTCGTTGCGCAGCTCTTCGTTGACCTCGACGATCTCGCCGGTGACCGGCATGTAGATGTCGGCAGCGGCCTTGACCGACTCGACCACGCCGGCCACGTCGCCCTTGGCGTAGGTCTTGCCCACCTCGGGCAGGTCGACGAAGACCACGTCGCCGAGCGCGTCCTGCGCATGCAGCGTGATGCCGACGACGGCGGCCTCATGGTCCTCGATGTTGATCCACTCGTGGTCGGCGGTGAACTTGGTCGTCATGGGTTGGCTCCTGTGGGGGGATGGGGAGGTCAGCCGCGGTAGTAGCGGTTCGGGGTGAAGGGCATGGCGGTCACGGTCATCGGCAGGCGCTTGCCGCGCACCTCGGCGAACACCTGGGTGCCGACGGCCACGTAGGCCGGCGGCACATAGGCCATGGCCACCGGCTGGCCGACGGTGGGGCCCAGCGTGCCACTGGTGACAGTGCCCAGGGCCGTGCCGTCGGCGGCGAAGAGGGCGGTGCCTTCGCGCACCGGGGCGCGTTCCTGGCCGAGCAGACCGACGCGCTTGCGGGCGGCGCCGGCGGCCAGCTGGGCGTCGATCACCGCGGCGCCGGGGTAGCCGCCGGCGCGCGCGCCACCGGCGCGGCGGACCTTCTGGATGGCCCAGGTCAGCGCGGCCTCGACCGGCGTGGTGGCGGTGTCGATGTCATGACCGTACAGGCACAGGCCGGCTTCCAGGCGCAGCGTGTCGCGCGCGCCCAGGCCAGCGGGCTGCACCTCGGGCTGTGCCAGCAGTGCGCGGGCCAGGGCCACGGCCTGGTCCTGGTGCACCGAGATCTCGAAGCCGTCCTCACCGGTGTAGCCCGAGCGGGTGACAAAGCAGTCAAGGCCGTCCAGCGCGAAGCGGCCACCCGTCATGAAGGTGAGGCTGGCGACATCCGGGTTCAGCCGGGCCAGCGCGGCCACTGCCTGCGGGCCTTGCAGCGCCAGCAGCGCGCGCTCGGGCATCGGGATGACCTGGCAGCGCTGGCCGATGCCGGCCTGCAGGTGGGCGATGTCCTGGGCCTTGCAGCCGGCGTTGACCACCACGAACAAATCACCGAAGGCCGCGCGCGCGTCCAGCGCAGGGCGGGTGACCATCAGGTCGTCGAGCAGGCCGCCCTGCTCGTTGGTGAACAGCGCATAGCGCTGCTTGCCCACCGGCAGGTCGACGATGTCCACCGGCACCAGGGTTTCCAGCGCAGCGGCGGCGTCGGCGCCGACCAGGCGCAGCTGGCCCATGTGCGAGACATCGAACAGCGCCGCCGCCGTGCGGCAGTGGCGGTGCTCGGCCATCAGCCCGGCGGGGTACTGCACCGGCATGCTGTAGCCCGCGAAGGGCACCATGCGAGCGCCCAGTTCCAGGTGCAGGTCGTTGAGGGGGGTGGTCAGCAAAGGGGTGTCAGGCGTGCTCATCAGGGCGGTGTCCAAGGGGCAGTTCGGGAAGGTCTGGCCGTTCGAAATGCCCCCGCTGTCCGCTTTACCTGAGAGATTGACCCCGCCGCGTCAGACGGCCGGGCTTGCCCCTTCGGTGGACGGACTCCAGGGTCCGCCTCTCTCCAGTGAGGAGCGCGTGACCTGGGCCACGCGCCTTGCCAGTCCTTTTGCCTGAGCGTTCGGGTGGGCCCTGCGCCTTCGGCGGCCCCGGGTGGGGCTCTCTCCTGACAAGCGGGCACTGTAGCAGTGCGCGGCCGCTGAGGCATCATGTGCGAACCCCAATTGCCCACCCGCCGTCATGACCGAGGCCGATGCTTTCCACCGCCTGCTGCAGGCCCACCGCTCGATCCGGTGTTTTCGCAGTGACCCGGTGGACGATGCTCTGGTGGACGCGTGCCTGGTGGACGCGCTGCAGGGCAGTTCGTCCAGCGGCAACCTGAACATGGTGTCGGTGGTCAAGACCCGCGACCAGGCCTCGCGCCGCCAGTTGCATGCGCTGCACGGCGAGCAGGACATGATCCTGCAGGCGCCTCTGCTGCTGACCTTCTGCGCCGACACCCACCGCACCCGGGCCTGGCTGGCCGAGCGTGGCGCCCGGCTGGGTTTCTCCGACCTGGTGAGCTGGCACGTGGCCAGCTTCGACGCGATGATCATCGCCCAGACCGCCGCACTGGCACTGGAAAGCCATGGCCTGGGCATCTGCTACATGGGCACCACGCTGTTCTCGATGGCGGCCATTGCCGAGCTGCTGGGCTGCCCCGACCACGTGCTGCCGGTGACCACGCTGGTGGTGGGCTGGCCCGACGAGGCGCCGGCCCAGCGTGACCGACTGCCAGCGAGCGCCTGGATCCATGACGAGCGCTACCAGCGCCTCGACGCCGCCAGCATCGAACGCGATTTCCGCGAGCGCGAGGAGCGTGGCAAGGCGCGCTACCTGGCGGTGCCGCACATGGCCGAGCGCTGGCGCGAACTGGGCATCGAGTCGCTGGCCCATTACTACACCAGTCCGATCAAGTACGACCCGGACGTCTTTGCCGAGTTCAGCGCCGAGATGGAGCAGGCCTTGCGCCGCAACGGCTTCCTGGCCTGATCGCCACCGCCGGCAGCGCTACAGTCCGCACACACCGCCCGGGAGCTTCCACATGACGTCGATCTACGACCTGCACCTTGACCGCAACCCCGCCAACCACGTGCCGCTGTCGCCGGTCAGCTTCGTGGAGCGCAGCGCCGAGGTGTTTGCCGACCTGCCGGCGGTGATCCACGGCGCGCGCCGCTACACCTGGGCCCAGGTGCGCGGGCGCAGCGCCCGGCTGGCCGCCGCCTTGCGTGCACTGGGCGTGGGGCGCGGCAGCACCGTCACGGTGATGCTGCCCAACACCCCCGAGATGGTCGAGGCCCACTATGCGGTGCCCGCGCTGAACGCGGTGCTCAACACCCTGAACACGCGGCTGGACGCCTCCTTGCTGGCCTGGCAGATGAACCACTGCGAGGCCCAGGTGGTGATCACCGACACCGAGTTCGGCCCGGTGATGTACGAAGCCCTGCGCCTGCTGCGTGAGAAGCATGGCCGCGACCCGGTGGTGATCGACGTGGCCGACAGCGAGCACACCGGCCGTGCCGAACGCGTGGGCAGCCACGAGTACGAGGCCCTGCTGGCCGCCCATGCGCCGCTGGCCCGGCTGGACGGCCCGGCCGACGAGTGGGATGCGATCGCGGTGAGCTACACCAGCGGCACCACAGGCGACCCCAAGGGCGTGGTCACCCACCACCGGGGCGCCTACCTCAACGCAGTGTGCAACGCCGCCACCTGGACCATGCCGCACTTCCCGGTCTACCTGTGGACGCTGCCGATGTTCCACTGCAATGGCTGGTGCTTCCCGTGGACCATCGCGATGCTGGGCGGCACCCATGTCTGCCTGCGCAAGGTGGATGCGGCCCACATCCTGGCGGCGATGCGCGAGCACCGTGTGGACCACTACTGCGCCGCCCCCATCGTGCACAACCTGCTGATCAGCGCCGACCCGGCGCTGCGCGACGGCATCACCCAGCGCGTGCGCGGCATGGTGGCCGGCGCGGCACCGCCGGCGGCGATGATCGAGGGCATGGCCAGGCTGGGCTTTGACATCACCCACGTCTACGGCCTGACCGAGGTCTACGGGCCGGCCTCGGTGGCGGTCAAGCGCCCCCACTGGGCCGGTGAAAGCCTGTCCGAACAGACCCGCCTGAACGGTCGCCAGGGCGTGCGCTACGCGCTGCAAGAGGGCATGACGGTGATGGACCCCGAGACCATGACCGAGGTGCCGGCCGATGGCCAGACCATGGGCGAGATCATGTTCCGCGGCAACATCGCGATGAAGGGCTACCTGAAGAACCCGTCGGCCACCGACAAGGCCTTCGAGGGCGGCTGGTTCCATACCGGCGACCTGGCCGTGCTGGAGCCCGACCGCTACGTCAAGATCAAGGACCGCAGCAAGGACATCATCATCTCGGGTGGCGAGAACATCAGCTCGATCGAGGTGGAGGACGCGCTGTACCGCCACCCGGCGGTGGCCGCCTGCGCGGTGGTGGCCAAGCCGGACCCGAAGTGGGGTGAGACGCCGGTGGCCTTTGTCGAGCTGGCTGCCGGTGCGCAGGTCAGCGCCGAGGACCTGGTGGCGCATTGCAAGGGCCTGCTGGCCGGCTACAAGGTGCCGCGCGAGATCCGTTTCGAGCCCATCCCCAAGACCAGCACCGGCAAGATCCAGAAGTTCATGCTGCGCGACCGCGCGAAGTCGGCGCAGGCCTTCGAATGACGACCCCAGGAGACACCCCCATGCTGACCACCGAAGACCCGCTGCTGCTGCGCAACCAGGATGCGCGCGGCGTGCTGACGCTGACGCTGAACCGCCCGCAGGCCTTCAACTCGCTGTCCGAGGCCATGCTGGCCGCGCTGCAGACCGAGCTGGACGCGATCGCCCGCGACGACAGCGTGCGCGTGGTGGTGCTGGCCGCGGCCGGCAAGGCCTTCTGCGCCGGCCACGACCTGAAGGAGATGCGCGCCGACCCGTCGGAGGCCTACTACCGCCGCCTGTTCGCCCAGTGCGCCAAGGTGATGATGGCGATCCAGAAGCTGCCGGTGCCGGTGGTGGCCAAGGTGCAGGGCATTGCCACCGCGGCCGGCTGCCAGCTGGTGGCGATGTGCGACCTGGCGGTGGCCGCCAGCAGCGCCCGCTTTGCGGTCAGCGGCGTCAACCTGGGTCTGTTCTGCTCCACGCCGGCGGTGGCGCTGAGCCGCAACCTGGGCCGCAAGGCGGCCTACGAGATGCTGGTGACCGGCGAGTTCATCTCGGCCGACGAGGCGCGCGCCAAGGGCCTGGTCAACCGCGTGGCCGCGCCCGAGGCGCTGGACGAGGCGGTGGAGGCACTGGTGGCCAGCATCGTGGCCAAGCCGCGGGTCGCGGTGGCGATGGGCAAGCAGCTGTTCTATCGCCAGCTGGAATCCGGCATCGAGGCGGCCTATGTCGACGCCGGCCAGACCATGGCCTGCAACATGATGGACGATTCGGCGCTGGAAGGCGTGCAGGCCTTCATCGACAAGCGCGCACCCAGCTGGAAATGAGCCTGGGAAAGTGCCTGGAAATGAATCAGCCGCCGGCGCCCAGGGGCGCACGGCGGCTGACGGTAAGAGGGTGACGAGCCTGAACCCCGGCACTGGTCACAACGGTTAGGGCTGCTTGGTTCCCCACCTGACCCGGTTGGCCGCGCTTCCATGCGAGGAGGCCCGTCACTGCCCATTGTAGGCGAGATGAACCGTCTGCGCCGGCCACTACACTCTCAGCCATGCTGCCTCATTCCCTCGCCCTGGTCGATGACGATGCGGACTTCAGCGGTTACCTGGCCGAGTTCCTGACCGGACTGGGCGTGTCGGTCAGCAGCTTTGCAGACAGTGACGACCTGCTGACCAGCGACGGCGCCTTCGAGCACGAGTTCTACGTGGTCGACCTGATGCTGCCCGGCATCGATGGCCTGGACCTGCTGCGCCTGCTGCGCAAGCGCACCAATGCCGGCATCCTGGTGGTCTCGGGCAAGCTGGGCAGCGACGTCTTCGGCCATGTCATCGAGGCCGGTGCCGACATGCTGCTGGTCAAGCCGGCGACCTTCGAGCAGATCCTGACCGGCATCCGGGCGATCTACCGGCGCAGCGGCCGCGGAGGGTCGCAGCAGGAGGTCTGGGTGCTGGATGCCGCGCACGCCACGCTGCGGGCGCCCGACGGTGCGCTGATCGAGCTCAGCCCGACCGACCTGCAGGTGATGGAGAGCCTGCTGGAACACCCCGGCCAGACCGTGGGGCGCGATGAATTGACGCGTCGGCTGGGCCTGGACAGCGAGGACCCCAACGCGCTGCACGCCACCATCTACCGCCTGCGCCGACGCATCGAGCGGGCCACCCCGGCGCTGGTGCCGCTGCAGTCGCGCTCGCGCCAGGGCTACCTGTTCAAGGCCGAGTTGCGGCGCGCCTGACGGCGGCTCAGGCCAGGCGCTGGCGCGGGCTGGTGCGGGTGTCGGGCCAGGGAAACAGCATCGTGGCCTCCAGCCCGCTGGGCTGGACCGGGCGCAGCACCAGCTGGCCGCCGTGCACCGACATGATCTGCCGCACCACGCTCAGCCCCAGGCCCTGGCCGCGCTGGCTGGGGAAGGGCTTGTGGTGGGTGGCCGGGTCGTCCAGGTGGGCCCAGTGCGAGGCGCTCAGGCCATGGCCGTGGTCGCACACCGACAGGGCCATGCCATAGGGCGAGTGGCTCTCCTCGATGCGCAGTTGCACCAGCGACTGACTGTCGCCGCCGTGGACGAACGCGTTGCGCAGCAGGTTGCGCAGTGCCAGGCGCACCAGGCCCGGCTCCACCTCCAGCGTGCGCAGGCGCGTCAGGCGCTCGACCACCACGCGCTGCCGCTGGTCGGGGGCCAGGTCGCCCATCACCAGCTCGATCAGCAGGTCCAGGTCCACGTCCTGCAGCGTGACCTGTTCGCGACGGGTCAGGATCTGTGCGGCGGCCAGCGTGTTGTCCAGCACCGAGCGCAGCTCGCCCAGCACGGTCTCGGCGGCGTCCAGGCGCTCGGCGATGGCCTGCACGTCGGCCCGCGGGCCGCGCAGCGCCGCCCCGGCCGACAGCAGGGCGCCGGTCGCGCGGTGCAAGGGCTGACGGATCTCATGGGCCAGCACCCCCAGCAGCTGCTCGCGTTCGCGGGCCAGCGCGTCGAGCTGGGTCAGCGCCTCGGTCAGCTGGCCGGCGTGCTGCTCGGCCGATTCGCGGCGGGCTCGCTCGGCGTACTCGGCGGCCTGGGCGCGGGCCTCGCTGGAGCGCACGCGGTCCAGCACCATGCCCAGGTAGGCCACATTGCCGAACAGGCCCAGCGCGTAGCACATCACCCAGGTGGCCAGATTGGCCGGGGTCAGCGCGGCCACATTGGCCGATGGCGGGTCCCACAGCGCCCAGACCACGCGGCTGGCCGCCACCGCCGCCCAGGCGCCCAGCAGCGCGGCCAGCCATTGGCCGCTGCGCGAGGGCAGCACCGCCGCCGCCCGCCAGGCCAGGCGGGCGTTGATGGCGAAACCCGCGGCCAGCACGCTGGCCGCGAAGAGGAAGCGTGGCGTCACGCCCGCCAGCACGTCGATCAGCAGGTAGGCGGTGCTCAGCAGCAGCCACAACGCGGCCAGCAAGGCGGGCGGCGAGGACTCGCCGGCTTCGCGCCGCAGCGCCAGATGGGTCAGCAGCATGCCGGCAAAGGCCAGCGCATTGGCGAGGGGGAATCCCGCCCAGTCCGGCACGATGCCGCGCAGGCCCAGCAGCAGCATCCAGCCGCCGGACGCCACCGCGGCGAAGGCCCAGGGGCGCAGCCGGTCGCTGCCGTGGCGCTGGCGCAGCAGCAGCCAGCAGCTGACCCCCAGCAGGGCCTGGGTGATCGAGGAAGCGACGAACAGCGAGGGGACGGAGATCAGCGAGAGCATGGGCGCCGGCCGCGGCGGCCCGGCGATCAGGCCATTCTGCGCAGCACGATCGAGCCATCGGCCCGGTAGCGGATGGTACGCGCCGTCTCGAGTTCCTTCATCGTGCGGCTGACCATCTCGCGCGAGGCGCCGATCATCTTGGCCAGATCCTGCCGCGCTATGCGCTCGCGCAGCACCCATTCGTCGCCGTCGGGCACGGACAGGTCCAGAAGGCGCTGCAGCAGGCGTTCGCCCACATCCTGGTGGGCCAGCGAGGCCACCCGGCGGTAGGCGGTGCGCACCCGTTGTGACAGCTGCAGCAGCAGCACCTGCGCCACCTGCGGCCGCGTGGCCAGGGTGATGGCGAAGACATTGCCCGGCACCACCAGCAGGTCGCATTCCTCTTCGCTGCGCACGCTGCTGGAGTGCGGCTGGCCGTCGATCAGGGCGAGGTCGCCCAGCGGGTCGCCGACGCGGATCAGGTCGATGATGACCTCGCGGCCGCGGGGGTCGGTGCGGAAGCTGTGCGCACGGCCCGACAGCAGCACGCCCAGCTCGGAGGTGCGGGCGCCCTGGACCTGGATCAGTTCGCCGCGGCGGGCGCGGCGCTTGCTGCAGTGGCGGGCGAGCTCGTCGGCAGCCGGCTCATCCAGGCTGGCGAACAGCGGCAGACGGCGCAGCAACTGAGCCAGGCTGACCGTTTCCTGGCCACGGGCCGGCCACGCCGCCGCCACCGGGTCCGTCCTGGCTCCGGTTGCGACGTCGGTCGCCTGCCATGGCTGTCCATGCTCGCCCATTCATCTCCCTCTGATCAGGGAGAATCATATCTGAGCTTTCAGATCAGAAAATGAGGATTCACCGCAGTTGCAGATCGTCGCTGGCGAAGCGGATGCCCAGGGGCTCGATCAGCAACTGCTTGGCACCGGCCTCCACCTGGCCGGCAAGCACCGCCTCGACACCCTCGGCGCGGGCGATGGCCACGGTCTGCTCGGCCTGCTCGCGCGGCACGAACAGCGCGAAACCGGCGCCCATGTTCAGCGTGGAATAGGCCTCGCGGTCATCGTGACCGGCGTGCTGCTGGATGAAGCGCAGCACCGGCGGCACCGCGGGCACGGTGTGGATGCGGTAGGTCAGCTCGGCCGGATGACGCAGCAGCTTGCGCCAGCCATGGCCGGTGATGTTGGCGCTGTAATGCACCGTCACGCCGGCGCGGGCCAGGGCCTCGGTGACCGGGCTGTAGAGCACGGTGGGGGCGAGCAGGGCCTCGCCATAACTCAGGCCCGGCGCCACCTCGGTCAGGTAGCCCTGGGGCAGGCGCTCGGTCAGCTTGCGCGCCAGGCTCAGGCCATTGGCGTGGATGCCGCTGGAGGCCAGCAGCACGATGGCGTCACCCGCGCCTAGCTGATCGCCCACGCTGAGGCGGCTCTTGGGGTTGATGATGCCGGTGCACGAAGCCGCCAGGTCGATGCGGCCAGACTCGACGATGCCGGCCAGCGCCGGCGTTTCACCACCGCCCCAGGCGACACCACAGCGGTCGCAGGCGGCCTTCCAGCCGGCCACCAGGGCCTGGGCGCGCTGCGCGTCACCGAACCAGTCGCTGCCACCGGCGGCCCAGTAGGCCTGGACGACCAGCGGCGTGGCGCCCACGGTGATCAGGTCGTTGACCGCCATCGCGATCGTGTCCTGGGCGATGCCATCGTAGTAGCTGCGGCCGGTGAGGGCCTTCATCTCGTCGGCGACCAGGGCCTTGGAGCCCAGGCACTCGACAATGCTGGCCAGGTAGAACGGGCCGACGTCGACCACATAGGCCGACTCGCCGCGCGAGGCCGGCACTTCGGTGAAGCCGTGGCCAGCCAGGTGGCCGGCGGTGGCAGCCGCCGCGCGCTGCGCGGCGACCTTCAGCGGATCGATCAGGTCGTAGTTGACACCGGCCTGCTCGTAGCTGAGCGACGCGGTGGATGCGGAGGGGGCGGGAGCACTCATGGCGGGATTATCCCGCAGGGGCTCCCGCCCCCGATCCGGCGCCGGGCGTCAGAGCCCCAGCTTGGCCTCGTCGACCATCGCGCGGCCGAGCTTGGCAGCGGTGGCACCCAGCTGCTTGGCTGCGGCGCTGACCACCGCCAGGCGCGTCTCGGCACCGCCTTGCCGACCGGCGTAGGCCAGCGCCATGGCGTTGGCCAGCTCACGCACCAGCGGCTCCCACGGCGGCACCGGGCCCTTGTCGGTCAGCCCGCCACCGTCGGCGGTGACGCCGAAGATGATGCGCACACCGGCTTCGTAGACGCGACCGTCCAGCTTGGGAATGCTGCTGCCACCGCGCGGGCGCTGGTAGAACGCAAAGGCCACGGCCATGCTCTTGGTGGCGGTGGACAGCACGGCGCCATTGACGCTGTCGGCCCCCGGCGGGCTCACGACCAGCAGCTGCCAGCTCTGCAGCAGGCGCGGCCCGATGGATGCGAAGGCGGTGATCTGCTCGGGCGCACGGGTGGGCACCAGGCCCAGTTCATTGGCATTGAAGCTCAGGTCGGTGTCGGGGGCGACGCTGACGAAGTCGTCGTCGAAGAAGTCACCGACGTCGACATCGAAGGCGTCGATGTAGGTGCCCGGCTCGCCGATGCCATCGCCGCCGGTGGGCAGGTACCAGGCGGTCACGCCGATCGGCGTGTCGCCCACCGGCACGCTGAGCGCGGGGTTGGTGGAGACGAAGGCGCCGTCGGCGCCGCCGGTGACCGACCAGAAGGCGAAGTTGGCGCTGTGGCTCACGCCGTCGCCATCGGTCCAGTTGGCCGTGGGCGGTGCCCAGTCGGTGTAGGGTGAGCTGCTGACGGTGTTGTCGAAGGGGGGCGTGATGTCGGCGGCCGAGCTGCCCGGATGGCGGCGGCGGCCGGCGGCGGTGTAGGTGACATAGCGGGTGTGGACGACGGGTATGAGGGGCTCCTTGTCGGGGCAGGTGATGAGGGCTTCATCGTCGGCCGCGCTGCCGCCCGGCCCAACCCCCAGGGACGCCAACGCCACCCCCTTCGCCCCGGGGGGCGGGGGGCCGCCTAGAATCCGTGGCATGAGTTACGTCGTCCTGGCCCGCAAGTACCGCCCGCGCAGCTTCGAGGACATGGTCGGCCAGGACCATGTGGTGCGTGCCCTGACGCACGCCCTGGAGCAGCAACGCCTGCACCACGCCTACCTGTTCACCGGCACACGCGGCATCGGCAAGACCACGGTCTCGCGCATCCTGGCCAAGAGCCTGAACTGCCAGGGCGCCGACGGCCAGGGCGGCATCACCGCGCGTCCCTGCGGCGTGTGCAGTGCCTGCCGCGAGATCGACGCCGACCGCTACATCGACTACATCGAGCTGGACGCGGCCTCCAACCGCAGCATCGACGAGATCCGCGAGCTGATCGAGCGGGCCGCCTACAAGCCCAGCGTCGGCCGCTTCAAGGTCTTCATGATCGACGAGGCGCATCAGCTGACCAAGGACGCCTTCAATGCGCTGCTGAAGACGCTGGAGGAACCGCCCGAGTACCTGAAGTTCGTGCTGGCCACGACCGACCCCGAGAAGATGCTCCCCACGGTGCTGAGCCGCTGCCTGCAGTTCAACCTGCGGCCGATGGCGCCGCCCACGGTGGCCGAGTACCTGGAGCGCGTGCTGGCGGCCGAGGCCATTCCGGCCGAGCCCGGCGCTCTGCGCCTGCTGTCGCGCGCCGCGCGCGGCTCGATGCGCGACGCCTTGTCGCTCACCGACCAGGCGATCGCCTATGGCGGTGGCCGACTGGAGGAGGCCGGCGTGCGGGCGATGCTGGGCAGCGTCGACCGCCGCCACGCGCAACGCCTGGTGGCGGCGCTGGCCGGCCGCGACGGTCGGGCCGTGCTGGACGAATGCGAAGGTCTGCGCCGCCAGGGCCTGTCGGCCAGCGCCACGCTGGAGGAGATGGCCCGGCTGCTGCAGCAGATGGCGGTGGAGCAGGCCGTGCCTGGCGCCCTGGACGCGTCCGACCCCGACACCGAGCCCGCGCGTCGCCTGGCACCGGCGCTGGCGGCGGACGAAACCCAGCTGCTCTACAGCATCTGTCTGCAGGGCCGCGCCGAACTGGGCCTGGCGCCGGACGAGCACGCGGGGCTGGTGATGGTGCTGCTGCGCTTCCTGGCCTTCCCGCCGGCGACTGCCGGTGGTGCAGGGGGGGCGTCGGGTGGCAGTGCCGGCTCTGGCGGACGCGGCACCGGCGCGGCGGGCCCGGGGGCGGTGGCGATGTCGGCGGGCCCTGTGGCGGCGCCACCGGCGGCCATGCCGGTTCCGGCACCGGCACCGGCGCCGGCACCGGCGCCGGTCGCGGCCAGGCCCGTACCGGAACCGGTTCCGGCACCAGTTCCGGCGCCTGTCGCGGTGCCTGCACCCGTTGCGGCGGCGCTAGTCAGCGCCGCAGCCCGCCTGGCCCAGGAGGCCGCCGAAAAGGCCCGTGCGCGCGCCGCCTCGCGCCCGCCCGAACCCCAGGACGAGGACGGTCCGCCGCCCTGGATGGACGAGGCGCCACCCGTCGATGCCTTGGAGCCCGGCGAGACGATCATCCCGGCCAGCGCCGAGGTGGCCAGCGAGCCGATCGAGCTGTCCGTCCCGGCCGCGAGTGCGCCGGCGGTCAGCCTGCGCCGCACGCCGCTGGGCGATGCCTGGGCCGAGGCCGTGACGGCGTTGCAGCAGGCGGGCCTGGTCAGCGCGCTGGCGCGCGAGCTGGCGATGCAGGCCGAGCTGGTGGCCACCGACGGCGAGCGCTGGACCCTGCGTGTCGAGCGCGACAGCCTGCGCAACGCGCCGCTGCTGGACAAGCTGCAGGCCGCACTGCGCCAGCTGCCGGGCCACGCAGGCCGGTCGCTGGCCACCGAGCCGGGCTTGGCCCAGGATTCCCCCGCGCTGCGCGACGCCGAAGCCGCGCGCCAGCGCCAGGCCGAGGCCGAGGCCGCCTTCCGTGCCGACCCGCTGGTGGTGGCGGCACTTCAGCAATTCGCCGGCGCGCGCATCGTGCCCGGCACGGTGCGACCGCACTGAACACCTGGCGCCGCCCTGGCGCCTGACGATCCACGAAAGGAAGAATCGCGATGATGAAGGGTCAATTGGCCGGCCTGATGAAGCAGGCCCAGCAGATGCAGGACAACCTGAAGAAGGCCCAGGAAGAGCTGGCCCAGGTTGAGGTCGAAGGCCAGTCCGGCGCCGGTCTGGTGAAGGTGGTGATGACCTGCCGCAACGATGTGCGCCGCGTCAGCATCGACCCCAGCCTGCTGGCCGACGACAAGGACATGCTGGAAGACCTGGTCGCGGCGGCCTTCAATGACGCGGTGCGCCGCGCCGAGGCCACCAGCCAGGAGCGCATGGGCAAGCTGACCGCCGGCCTGCCGCTGCCCCCCGGCATGAAGATGCCGTTCTGACACCGTGGCAGGCAGCGGCGCGCTCGAGACACTGGTGGAGGCGCTGAGGCGCCTGCCCGGCGTTGGGCAGAAATCGGCCCAGCGCATGGCCTACCACCTGCTGCAGCACGACCGGCTGGGCGCCGGCGTGCTGGCGCAGGCGCTGGAGCGCGCGGTGGCGTCGGTGCAGCATTGCCAGCGCTGCCACACCTTCAGCGAGGCACCGGTGTGCCCGGTGTGCCGCGACACCGGTCGCGATCGCCGGCAGCTCTGCGTGGTCGAGTCACCGGCCGACCAGGCTGCGCTGGAGCGCACCGGCAGCTACCACGGCTACTACTACGTGCTGATGGGCCGCATCAGCCCGATCGACGGCCAGGGCCCGGAACAGCTGCGCGCCGACGGCCTGCTGGCGCGGGCGCTGGACGGCGAGGTGGAAGAGGTCATCCTGGCCACCAGCTTCACCGCCGAGGGCGAGGCCACCTCGCATGTGCTGGGCGAATCCCTGCGCGCCCGCGGCCTGAAGGTCACGCGCCTGGCGCGCGGCGTGCCGGCGGGCAGTGAGCTGGAATACGTCGACCTCTCGACGATCGCCCACGCGCTGGTCGACCGCCGCTGAGCAGATCAGCGACGGGTGCGGGTGGGCGCGGCCGGGCGGCGGGTGGTGGCCGGTGCCTTCTGACGGGCACCCGGCGCGGCGCGCTTGGTGGCCTGCGGCACCATCACGATGTAGGTGCTGCCCGGCTTGAACACCGCGTTGGTCGACACCTTGTTCCACTGCGCCACCATCGCCGCCGAGGTGCGGTAGCGCTGCGCCACCGACGCCACGCTGTCGCCGCGCTTGCCGGCGCGCAGCGTCAGGCGGCGCATCGGCGGCAGGTCGGGTGCCAGCGCGATGGTGGCGTTGTCGGCCAGGTGCTCGGACACATCGGCATTGCGACCAGCGGTGCGTGGCACCAGCAGCGTCGAGCCGGCCTTGACCAGCATGCGCGGCGGGATGCGGTTGATGTCGCGCAGTTCGGACTCGCTCATGCCCACCTGCCTGGCCGCATCGGCCGGCCGCAGGGTCTTGGGCGCGACCCAGGCGGTCCAGCTGGCCAGCGGCCCGCGGTGGGCCTTCAGGTTGCCGACGAAGCGGCCGGCGTTGTCGAAGGGCAGCAGCACCTGCTCGGTGCCGGCGGCCAGGATCACCGGCTTGTTCATCTGCGGGTTGAGCTGGCGGAACTCCTCGACCGAGATGCCGGCCAGGCGCGCCGCCAGATCGACATCGATGTCGCGCTGGATTGGCACGCTGACGAAGTACGGGTGGTTCTTCAGCTCGGGCAGCGCCAGGCCGTAGTTGTCGGGTGCGGCGATCAGGTTCTTGATCGCCTGCAGCTTAGGCACGTAGTAGCGCGTCTCGTCGGGCATGCGCAGGCTGCTGTAGTCGGTGGGCAGGCCGGCCTTCTGGTTGCGGGCGATCGCGCGCTGCACATTGCCTTCGCCCCAGTTGTAGGCGGCCAGGGCCAGGTGCCAGTCGCCGAACATGTTGTTCAGCCGGCTCAGGTAGTCCAGCGCCGCGCGGGTGGAGGCCAGCACGTCGCGGCGATCGTCGCGGAAGATGTTCTGCTTGAGCGCGTAGTCCTTGCCGGTCATCGGCATGAACTGCCACATGCCCGAGGCACGGGCGGTGGACAGCGCCTGCGGGTTGAAGGCGCTCTCGACAAAGGGCAGCAGCGCCAGCTCGGAGGGCATGCCGCGGCGCTCGACCTCCTCGACGATGTGGAACAGGTAGCGCCCGCCGCGCTCGGTCATGCGGCGCATGTAGTCGGGCTTGCCACCGTAGTGCTGCTCGGCCCGGCGCACCCAGTCGTCCGACAGGTCGGGCATGGCGAAGCCCTTGCGCACGCGGCCCCACAGGTCGCTGCGCGCGGCGCTGTCGTTGATGTCGAGCACGCGGTCCGGGTGCACCGGGTCGACGATCGGACCGGTGGCCGGTTCCTCGGCCGCGCGCACCGGGCTGGCTTCGGCGGCCACCGGCGTTGTGCCAGGCGGCGAGGCGGGCGTGGCGTCCAGCACCATCGCGCTGCCCGGGGGTTGCAGCGTCAGGCGCGGCGGCGGCTCGGGTGACGGGGCCACTGGGCGGACCACCGGGCCGGTCACGCCCGCAGACGGGGTCGCGCAGCCGGCAGCCAGGAGGGCGATGCAGCAGCCCAGCAGGGTCGGAAGCAGTCGGTGAAGGGTCATCGGAACTCGTTCTTCCAGGCGCGCAGCGCCGCAAACACGTCGTCGGGGCGGTCGCTGGCAGCACCATGCGCCAGCCCGCTGGCCACCAGCGCCGGCTGGTCGCAGCGCAGGAAAGGGTTGATCTGTCGTTCCTGCGCCAGCGTGGTGGGCAGGCTGGGGCGGCCGTCGGCACGCACCGCCTCGACCCACTGCCGATGCGACGCCAGCGCGGCATTGTCGGGCTCGGCCGCCATCGCAAAGCGCAGGTTGGACAGCGTGTACTCGTGGGCACAGCACACCAGGGACTCGGGCGGCAGCGCCATCAGCCGCTGCAGCGAGTCATGCATCTGCGCGGCCGTGCCTTCGAAGAGCCGGCCGCAGCCGGCCGAAAACAGCGTGTCACCGCAGAACAGCAGCGGAGGATCGGCGGCCACCGCAAAGGCCAGGTGGCTGCGGGTGTGGCCCGGAACGCCGATCACCGACACGGCCCAGCCTCCCCAGGCCAGCGTGTCGCCATCGTGCACCGGCTGGACCTGCCCGGCCAGGCGGCTGTCGTCGGGGCCCCAGACCGCGCCTTGCAGATGCGGGCGCAGGGCCGCCAGACCGTCCACGTGGTCGGCGTGGTGGTGGGTCACTAGAATGCCGCCGAGGGTCAGCCCGCGCTGCGCAAGGGCTTGCAAGACCGGCGACGCGTCGCCCGGATCCACCACCAGGGCTTGCTGGCCCTGGATCAGCATCCAGACGTAGTTGTCGGCGAAGGCGGGGAGGGCGAGCAGTTCCATCGATGGCTGGCGAACACGCGATTATAGATTTGGGGGGGTGGCTGGATACCCCGGCAGGCCGCTGCATGCTGGCCTGGGAGCAGACCCTGCTGGACGAAGCCGTGGCCGACTCCTTCGGCTTTCATGCGCTGCAACTGGGCCTGCCCGAGATGGATGGCCTGCGCAACAACCGCATGCCGCACCGCTGGCTGGCCTGTGAGCACGATGAGGCCGTCGCGCCCATGGCCCTGGACCCGGTGCCCGACGGGTTGGCCAGCGTGCTGCCCACCGGTGGCGCCACGCTGCGCTGCCAGCCCGAGGCGCTGCCGTTCCCGGACGAGTCGCTGGACCTGGTGCTGTTGCCGCACACGCTGGAGCTGGTGGACGATCCGCACCTGGCGCTGGCCGAGGCGGCCCGCGTGCTGCGGCCGGAAGGGCGCCTGATCGTGTCGGGCTTCAACCCGGCCAGCCTGTGGATGCTGCGCCAGCGCATGGGGCACCTGGCCCGCAACGCCAGCCTGGGCAGCGGCCCACTGTTCCTGCCCGACACCGGCGAGGCGATCGGCTACTGGCGGCTGCGCGACTGGATGCGTCTGGTGCACCTGGAGCCTGAACGGGGTCGCTTTGGCTGCTACCGCATGCCCTGCCGCAGCCAGGCCTGGCTGCAGCGCTGGCGCTGGATGGAAGGCGTGGGCGAGCGCTGGTGGCCGGTGCTGGGGGCGGTGTACCTGCTGCAGGCGGTCAAGCGCGTGCGCGGCATGCGTCTGGTCGGCCTGTCGCCGCGGCGTCGGCTGCGGCTGGCTGCCGGGCCTGCGGTGGCGGCCAACCGACACTGGCGCGGCGGCGCCTCGGCGCACGAGACAATCGCTCCCCATGACTGATGTGACGATCTACACCGACGGTGCCTGCAAAGGCAACCCGGGCCCCGGCGGCTGGGGCGCCTGGCTGCGTGCCGGCAGCCACGAGAAGGAACTCTTCGGTGGCGAACGCCAGACCACCAACAACCGCATGGAGCTGACCGCGGTCATCGAGGCCCTGTCCACGCTCAAGCGGCCCTGTGCGGTGGCGATCTACACCGACAGCGAGTACGTGAAGAACGGCATCACCACCTGGATCCACAACTGGAAGCGCCGCGGCTGGCGCACCGCGGATGGCAAGCCGGTGAAGAACGAGGAACTCTGGCGCCGCCTGGATGAACTGGTCGCCGGTCACCGCGTGTCCTGGCACTGGGTCAAGGGCCACGCAGGAGACCCCGGCAACGAGCGCGCCGACGCGCTCGCCAACCGGGGTGTGGAACAGGCGCGCTGAGCCGGCAGCGCGCCTGGCGCGCGCTCAGGGCACCGGATCGAAGATCTGGAAGCAGGCGTGCGTGTTGATGGTCTGCAGGAAACTCAGGTCAAAGACGTCGGCCTGCTGCGAGCCGGTGAACTGGATCGACTCGAAGCCGTAGGCGGTCATCTTCGCGCCGGTCGACAGGTCGGTGATGGTGGCCACGCAGCTCGGGTTCCAGCCCGTGATCTGGTACTGCGAGGCCGGGCCAACCAGGGTCAGCGTGTCGTTGCCCCAGCAGCCATCGACCCAGCTGCAGTTGGAGAAGCTGCCCACCGTCAGGGTGTCGTTGCCCAGTCCCATCTGGATGCCGCCCTGGTTGCGCGCGACGCTGGCCGCGTCGTCGCCGCAGCCGGTGTCGAGCACGCAGCTGAGCGTGCCGCCGACCCAGGCGCGGTCATTGCCGTCGCCCAGCCAGGCCGATCCCAGGGCACCACCCACGTGCAGCTGGTCATTGCCCCAGCCCAGGTTGGCAATGTTGGCGTTGCCGTCGACGAACACCCGGTCAGTGCCGCAGCCGCCGGTGACGGCGCAGTTGACGTTGTCGCCCACGTAGAGCTGGTTCAGGCCGTTGCCCAGCAGCATGTCGCCGACGCTGCCCTGGACCGAGAGCAGATCGTCGCCACAGCCGACGTACAGGTGCTCGGCGTTGCCACCGATCTTGACGATGTTGGCGCCGTCGCCCAGGTTGGCCACGCACAGGTTCTCGACCACGTTCAGCCCGTCATTGCCCCAGCCGGCCAGCACCGTGCCGGCATTGCCGCCCACATTGATGCAGTTGTTGCCATTGCTGGCGCAGCCCACGCCCAGGTCGCCGAACACGACATAGCGGTCGTTGCCGCAGCCCGAGTTGATGTTGCAGGCGTCGCCACCCACGGTGATGTGGTTGCTGCCGTCGCCCAGGCAGGCCGTGCCGAGCTGGCCGTCGATCGTGACGCGGTCATCGCCGCAGCCCGAGACCATCGCGCCCACGTTGCCGCCCACGTCCAGGGTGTTGTTGCCCCAGCAGAGGTCGGCAAAGCACAGGTTGCCGTTGATGCTGACCGTGTCGTCGTCGCCGCCGGTATAGACATGGCCGGCGTTGCCGCCCACCTGCAGGCTGTTGTCGCCCCATCCCAGTGAGGCCGTGCCCAGGTCGCCGCCGATGCGGACCTGGTCGTCACCGCAGCCGGTGTTCAGGCAGCTGACGGCGCCCACCACGTCGATCACGTCGTTGCCGCCCCCCAGCGTGATGCTGCCCACGCTGCCGCCCACGCTGACCGTGGTGCTGCCGAAGAGGTCGGTGATCGACTGCACGTTGCCGCCCACCTGGATGCGATCATCACCCTCACAGGTGTTGATGCAGGCGGCGCTGCCGGTGATCGTGACGCTGTCGTTGCCACGACCCATCGTCACATTGCGGATATCGCCGTCGATGGTCACCGACTGGTCGGCGGTGGACCACCACTTGTACAGATAGACGTCCTGGGTGCTGCTCATGGGCTCCTCCGGGTGAAGAATCGACTGTTACCGTATGTTACTCGCGTAACCAGTCGCCAAGCCACCCGCAGGAACCGCTGCCCCCCTAGGTCATAGTCGCTGGAGCGACCTCATCCGCCGATGTAGTGCATCTCGATGCGTTGGCGCGGCGCATCGGACGGTGCCGATGCGGACCGCAACTCGGAGTAGCGGTCCTCGCGCCGACCCCACAGGCGCGACACGGCGGCGGCCAGCTGGACATCGGTGGCGCCGTTGCGCAGCAGCGCGCGCAGGTCATGGCCGCGGCTGGCGAACAGGCAGGTGAACAACTTGCCTTCGGTGGACAGCCGCGCCCGGTTGCACTCGCCGCAGAAGGCCTGGGTCACGCTGGAGATGAAGCCCACCTCACCGCGGCCGTCGGCGTAGGCGAAGCGCTGGGCCGTCTCGCCCGGGCTGCGCGCCGGCAATGGCACCAGCGGCCAGGCCTGGGCCAGCAGCGCGCGCACCGCGTCGCTGGGCAGCACCTCGTCCATGCGCCAGCCATTGGTCGCCCCGACGTCCATGTACTCGATGAAGCGCAGCACCACCTGCGGGCCATAGTGGTCGCGCATGTGGCGGGCCAAGGGCACGATCTCGTGCTCGTTGGTGCCGCGCTTGACCACCATGTTGACCTTGATCGGGCCGAAGCCGGCGGCCAGGGCGGCGTCGATGCCGGCCAGCAAGTCACCCACGGGGAAGCCGACGTCATTCATGCGCTGGAAGATGGCGTCGTCCAGCGCGTCCAGGCTCACGGTGATGCGCGTCAGGCCGGCGGCGCGCAGGGCCGGCGCGTGGCGGGCCAGCAGCGAACCGTTGGTGGTCAGCGTCAGCTCCAGTGGGTCGCCCGCGGGCGTGCGCAGTTCGGCCAGCAGGCGCACCAGTTCATCCAGGTGCTTGCGCATCAGCGGCTCGCCGCCGGTCAGGCGCAGCTTGGTCACACCATGCAGCGCGAACACCGAGGCCAGCCGGGTGATCTCCTCGAAGCTCAGCAGCGAGGACTGGGGCAGGAAACGGTAATCCCGGTCGAAGACTTCCTTGGGCATGCAGTAGCTGCAGCGGAAGTTGCACCGGTCGGTGACCGAGATGCGCAGGTCGCGCAACGGCCGGCCCAGGGCGTCGGACAACAGCCCGTCCGGCGCGGGCGCGTCGGCAGGGATTTCGGGGATGTCGGCCAGCGCACGCAGGTCCGACAAGGCAATGACTTTCTCACCCATGGCCTGCGCATGCTAACGGCAGTTGGCCGACCCGCGCCTGAGCAGGCCCGGCCCGGCCAGGGACAAGCTCACTGCGGGGTGCGCAGCGGCTCGGTGGTCTGCGGCGCTCGGCGCGCGCCGTTGAAGCGCTGCGACCAGTAGGCGATGCGCATGTCTTCGACCCGGACCTGCTCCCCGGTGCGCGGCGAGTGGATGAACTTGCCGTCACCCACATAGATGCCCACATGGGAGAAGGCCCGGCGCATGGTGTTGAAGAACACCAGGTCGCCCGGCTTGAGGTCTTCCATTGGAATCGACACCAGGCCAGGAGACGCTGCCTGCTCGGCCGCACGGCGCGGCAGCACCAGGCCCACGCTGTTCTCGAACACGTAGCGGGTGAAGCCGGAGCAGTCGAAGCCCTGATCCTCGGTGCCACCGCCACGGCGGTAGCGCACACCGATGAAGTTCATCGCGGTGAGCACCAGGTCAGACGCCTTGTCGCGCACCTGTGACAGCAGCGTGGGTGCGCTGCTGGGCGCCGCCGCCGCCGGCACCACGCCCTTTTCCTCGAGCAGGCGCATCACGGCGTCGCCACCTTTGGGCGCTGCGCTGTCGGGGTTGGCCCAGGTGGCGGTCTCGCCAGTGAGCAGGGCCAGCCCCAGGGCTGTCGCGGTAAACAGGCGCCGGGCTCGGCCGGTCGCGCGGGGCGTCACATCCATCACGGCGCGCAGCATAGGCAGGCGTCAGGCATGTGTCAAGGCTGAAAACTCAAGCGAGACAAGAACTTGGCGCGATTTCTTCGGGTTGAGGAGATCAGGGATGCCCCTGATCCCGCCCCGTTCAGAGTACTTCGGAGGCGTAGTCGGCCAGGCGCGAGCGTTCGCCGCGCGCCAGTGTCACATGGCCGGCATGCGGCCAGCCCTTGAAGCGGTCGACCGCGAAGGTCAGGCCCGAGGAGCCCTCGGTCAGATAGGGCGTGTCGATCTGCGCCAGGTTGCCCAGGCAGACGATCTTGGTGCCCGGGCCGGCCCGGGTGATCAGGGTCTTCATCTGCTTGGGCGTCAGGTTCTGCGCCTCGTCGATCAGCACGAACTTGTTCAGGAAGGTGCGCCCGCGCATGAAGTTCATGCTCTTGATCTTGATCTTGCTGCGCACCAGGTCGTTGGTGGCGGCGCGGCCCCATTCGCCAGCGGTGGCGTCGGTCTTGGCCAGCACCTCGAGGTTGTCATCGAGCGCGCCCATCCAGGGACCCATCTTCTCTTCCTCGTTGCCGGGCAGGAAGCCGATGTCCTCGCCCACCGGCACGGTCACGCGGGTGACGATGATCTCGGTGTAGCGGCGCTCATCGAGCACCTGCGACAGGCCGGCGGCCAGCGTCATCAGCGTCTTGCCGGTGCCGGCGGTGCCGGTGAGGGTGATGAAGTCGCACTCCGGGTCCATCAGCAGGTTGAGCGCGAAGTTCTGCTCGCGGTTGCGTGCGGTCACGCCCCAGGCGGCGTTCTTGGCGTGGGTGTAGTCGCGCAGGGTCTTGAGCACCGCGGTCTTGCCACTGAGCTCGGTGACCCGGGCGTAGAGTGGCGCCTCACCCGGCTGCTCCAGGTAGACGAACTGGTTGACCATCAGCGCCGGCACCAGCGGGCCGCTGATGCGGTAGAAGGTGTGGCCACCTTGCTGCCAGCTCTCCATGGTCTTGCCGTGCTTGTCCCAGAAGTCGGGGGGCAGCTGCAGCACGCCGGTGTAGAGCAGGTCGCCGTCGTCGAGCGCCTTGTCGTTGAAGTAGTCCTCGGCGGCCAGGCCCATCGCCCGCGCCTTGATGCGCATGTTGATGTCCTTGGACACCAGCACCACCTCGCGGCCGGGGTGCTGCTCGCGCAGCGACTGCACCACGCCCAGGATCTGGTTGTCGGCCTTGCCCTGGGGCAGGCCGGCGGGCAACTTGGCATCCAGCAGCGTGGTCTGGAAATACAGGCGGCCCAGGGCCTCGCGGTGGCCTGTCTTGGCCAGCGCGATGCCATCGGTGGGCGCCAGGTTGCCGTCGGCGGCCAGCGCGTCGAGCTCACGGCTGACCTGGCGCACGTTGCGCGAGACCTCGGACATGCCCTTCTTGTGGCCGTCGAGTTCCTCCAACGTGATCATCGGCAAGTAGATGTCGTGCTCGTCGAAGCGGAAGATCGACATCGGGTCGTGCATCAGCACGTTGGTGTCGAGCACGAACAGCTTGGCCGGGCCGCTGCGCTTGGGCGCCGCGCGGCGCTTGGGCGCCGGCGCGGGCTTGGCGGCGGCGGGGGCCTTGGCCGCACGCACCGGCGCCGTGGCGGCGGGCAGCGGGGCGGCGTCACGCTTGAGTTCAAGCGGCGCGACCGGGCGGTCGTCCTGGGGATCGGGCGCGGGGCGGGCGGCGCTGCGGGCCGTCTTCGGCGCTGCCTGGGCCTCGTATTCGCTGGGGGGAAGGATGGTGGCTCGGGTGACGGGGGGCTTGGGCAGGGGCATGGACGGCGACAGCGGTTCAGGCAACAAAAAAGCCGCGCGGACAACCGGGCGGCTTCTTGGGGAGCGATCGGGGGACGATCAGCGCGAGCGTCTCGGGCATGGCCCCATCATACACATGCGGCCGCAGCCGCCCGTGCGGGCCTCAGGCGGCCTTCTTGAGTTCCTTCACGGCCTTCAGGACTTCGTCCACATGGCCGGCCACCTTGATGCCCCGCCACTCGGCGCGCAGCACGCCCTGGGCATCGATCAGGAAGGTCGAGCGCTCGATGCCCTTGACCTTCTTGCCGTACATGATCTTGTTCTTGACCACACCGAACATGTGGCAGAGCTTTTCCTCGGTGTCGGCGATCAGCTCGAAGGGCAGCTCCAGCGTCTGCTTGAACTTCTCGTGCGAGGCCATGTTGTCGCGCGACACGCCGAACACCACCGCACCCGCCTTGACGAAGTCCTTGTGCTGGTCGCGGAACTGCATGGCTTCCGTGGTGCAGCCGGGCGTGTTGTCCTTGGGGTAGAAATACAGCACCACCGTCTGGCCCAGGAACGCGTGGCCGGTGAACTTGACACCGCCCGTGGCCTGGGCTTCGATCTCGGGAAGGGCTTTGTTGAGGGCTGGCGTCATGAGGATTTTGTCTTCTTGCTGAGCGCCCCGGCGAGGCTTAGCCAGTGATTATAAGGGGATGGGCCCCCCTTTTCCGACGGGCGGGGCCGCGGCCTCAGGCCGGTGGCAGCAGGAAGGCACCCAGCACGCGGCGGCCCTCGGTGACCAGCACATTGAAGGTGCGTGCGGCGGCGGCGGTGTCCATGGTCTCGATGCCGATGCGGCGCTCGATCAGCGCCGAGTACAGCGACGGGTGCACGAAGCGCTGGCGCTCGCCGCTGCCGAACACCACCAGCTCCGGCGACCAGGCCAGCAGGCGCCCGAAATGCTCGGCCGTCAGTTCGCCCGGCGCCTGCGCCGGCCAGGCCTCGACCTCGCCCCGCCAGGGCACCAGCAGGCTGCTCTGGAACGGGGTCTGGTGCACCCAGATGCGGCCCGGCTCAAGGCGGGCGATCACGTTGACGCCGTCCAGGGCATCGGGCTGGAATTTCATCGGTGGATCCCGTGCAATCGCGTTGGGGGCCGGGCGGCGGCGGCGCGCGACGCCGATCGGCTGGCCCCCTATGGTTAAATTATAGGTTTTTGCAGTGCATCAAAGCGGTGCACGTCCCCCTGCTGAGGAGCCCCGGTTTGAAGAGCATCGCCAAGTCCAGCAAGCTGGCCAACGTCGGCTACGACATCCGCGGCCCGGTGCTCGACAAGGCCCGGCAGATGGAGGAAGAGGGCCACAAGATCATCAAGCTGAACATCGGCAACGTCGCCGCCTTCGGCCTGATGCCGCCCGACGAGATCGTCCAGGACATGATCCGCAACCTGTCCTCGCAGGTGGCGGCCGGCTACACCGACAGCAAGGGCCTGTTCGCACCCCGCAAGGCGGTGGTGCACTACTGCCAGGAGAAGAAGATTGCCGGGGTCACGGTGGATGACGTCTACCTGGGCAATGGCGCGTCCGAGCTGATCTCGATGAGCATGAACGCGCTGCTCGACGAGCATGACGAGGTGCTGATCCCCTCGCCCGACTACCCGCTCTACACCGCGGTGGTGTCGCTCTCCGGCGGCACGCCGGTGCACTACCACTGCGACGAGGGCAGCGGCTGGCTGCCTGACCTGGATGACATCCGCAAGAAGGTGACGCCGCAGACCAAGGCGATCATCGTCATCAACCCGAACAACCCGACCGGCGCGCTCTACCCGGACGCGATCCTGCAGGGCATCGTCGACATCGCGCGCGAGCACCAGCTGATCGTCTTCGCCGACGAGATCTACGACAAGACGCTCTACGACGGCGTCACCCACACCAGCATCGCCTCGCTGGCCGATGACGTGCTGTTCCTGACCTTCAACGGCCTGTCCAAGAACTACCGCTCCTGTGGCTACCGGGCCGGCTGGATGGTGGTCTCGGGCAACAAGAAGCGCGCCAAGGACTACATCGAGGGCCTGAACATGCTGGCCTCGATGCGCTTGTGCGCCAACACGCCCGGCCAGATGGCGATCCAGACCGCGCTGGGCGGCTACCAGAGCATCAAGGACCTGGTGGCGCCGGGCGGCCGCCTGTGCAAGCAGCGCGACCTGGCGTATGAGTTGCTGACGCAGATTCCCGGTGTCAGCGTGGTCAAGCCGCAGGCGGCGCTGTACATGTTCCCGCGCCTGGACCCGAAGATGTACCCGATCGAGGACGACCAGCAGTTCGCCTACGAGCTGCTCGCCGACGAGAAGGTGCTGATCGTCCAGGGCACCGGCTTCAACTGGCCCAGCCCCGACCACTTCCGCCTGGTCTTCCTGCCCAACGCCGACGACCTCACCGAGGCTATCGGCCGCATTGCCCGCTTCCTCGACGGCTACCGCAAGCGCCACGCCGTCTGAACCGTTCTTCCGCTCACCGCGATCCCACCGAGAGACATCGAATGAAACCCATCCAGGTCGGCCTTCTGGGCATCGGCACCGTCGGCTCCGGCACCTTCAAGGTGCTGCAACGCAACCAGCAGGAGATCCTGCGCCGGGCGGGCCGCGGCATCGAGATCACCATGGTGGCCGACCTCGACGTTGAACGTGCCCGGGGCATCGTCGGTGACGGCGTGCAGGTGGTGGCCGACGCCCGCCAGGTGATCGCCAACCCCGAGATCGACATCGTCGTCGAGCTGATCGGCGGCTACGGCATCGCCAAGGCGCTGGTGCTGGAAGCCATTGCCGCCGGCAAGCACGTCGTCACCGCCAACAAGGCGCTGCTGGCGGTGCATGGCAGCGAGATCTTCGCCGCCGCGCGCGCCAAAGGCGTGACCGTGGCCTTCGAGGCCGCGGTGGCCGGCGGCATCCCGATCATCAAGGCGCTGCGCGAGGGCCTGACCGCCAACCGCATCGAGTGGATCGCCGGCATCATCAACGGCACCACCAATTTCATCCTGTCGGAGATGCGCGACAAGGGGCTGGACTTCGATGTCGTGCTCAAGGAAGCCCAGCGCCTGGGCTATGCCGAGGCCGACCCGACCTTCGACATCGAGGGCGTCGACGCCGCCCACAAGGCCACGCTGATGAGCGCGCTGGCCTTCGGCATCCCGGTGCAGTTCGACAAGGCCCATGTCGAGGGCATCACCCATCTCTCGGCCACCGACATCCGCTACGCCGAGCAGCTGGGCTACCGCATCAAGCTGCTGGGCATCACCAAGCGGCGCGAGGGCGGCATCGAGCTGCGCGTGCACCCCACGCTGATCCCGGCCAAGCGCCTGATCGCCAACGTCGAGGGCGCGATGAACGCGGTGGTGGTGCAGGGCGATGCCGTGGGCACCACGCTGTACTACGGCAAGGGCGCCGGCGCCGAGCCCACCGCCTCGGCCGTGGTGGCCGACCTGGTGGACATCACCCGCCTGGCCACCGCCGACCCCGACCACCGCGTGCCGCACCTGGCCTTCCAGCCCGACGCGCTGGCCGACACGCCGATCCTGCCGATCGCGCAGGTCCAGACCGCGTTCTACCTGCGCCTGCGCGTGGCCGACGAGGCCGGCGTGCTCTCGCGCATCACCACCATCCTGGCCGAGAACGACATCTCGATCGACGCCGTGCTGCAGCGCGAATCGGCTGAAGGTGAAAAGCAGACCGACCTGATCATCCTGACGCACGAAACGGTGGAAGGCCGCATGCGCACCGCACTGGCCGCGATGCAGGCGCTGTCCAGCGTGCTGGCGCCCATCGTCAGCCTGCGCAAGGAGGAGCTGGCCTGATGCGCTACATCAGCACCCGCGGTGACCAGACCGAGCGCTCGTTCTGCGAGATCCTGCTGGAGGGCCTGGCGCCCGATGGCGGCCTGTACCTGCCGGTGGCCTACCCGACAGTCGACGCCGCCACGCTGGCGCGCTGGCGCGGCCTAGCCTATGCCGAGCTGGCCTTCGAGATCCTGTCGCTCTACATCGACGACATCCCTGCCGCCGACCTGAAGGCGCTGGTCGCCAAGACCTACACCCCGGCGGTCTTCGGCACCGAGGCCATCGTGCCGGTGCGCCGCCTGGGCGACTCCGGCCTGCTGATCGAAGCGCTGTCCAACGGCCCCACGCTGGCCTTCAAGGACATGGCGATGCAGCTGCTTGGCAACCTGTTCGAGTACGAGCTGGGCCGGCGCGGCGAGCAGCTCAACATCCTGGGCGCCACCAGCGGCGACACCGGCAGCGCGGCCGAGTACGCGATGCGCGGCAAGCACGGTGTGCGCGTCTTCATGCTCAGCCCGCACGGCCGCATGAGCGCCTTCCAGCAGGCCCAGATGTTCAGCCTGCAGGACGCCAACATCCACAACATCGCGGTCGAAGGCGTGTTCGACGATGCGCAGGACATCGTCAAGGACGTGTCCAACGACCTGGCCTTCAAGCGCCAGTACAAGATCGGCACCGTCAACTCGATCAACTGGGCGCGCCTGCTGGCCCAGGTGGTGTATTACTTTGCCGGCTACTTCCAGGCCACGAAGCACAACGACGAGGTGGTGAGCTTCACCGTGCCCTCGGGCAACTTCGGCAATGTCTGTGCCGGCCATGTGGCCCGCATGATGGGGCTGCCGATCAAGCACCTGGTGGTGGCCACCAACGAGAACGACGTGCTCGACGAGTTCTTCCGCACCGGCACCTACCGCGTGCGGGGCAGCGCCGAGACGCACGAGACCTCCAGCCCGTCGATGGACATCTCCAAGGCGTCCAACTTCGAGCGTTTCGTCTTCGACCTGGTCGGCCGCGACGGCGCGCGCACCAAGGCGCTGTTCGGGGATGCCATCGCCCGCGAGGGTGCCTTCACCGTCAGCCCGGCCGAGTTCTCGGCCATCGCCGGCTATGGTTTCCAGTCGGGCAAGAGCACCCATGCCGACCGGCTGGCCACGATCCGTCGCACGGATGAGCGCTTCGGGGACCTGATCGACACCCACACCGCTGACGGCGTGAAGGTGGCCGCCGAGCATGTCGAGCCCGGCGTGCCGATGATCGTGCTGGAGACCGCGCTGCCGGCCAAGTTCGCCGAGACCATCCGCGAGGCGGTGGGCCGCGAGCCCGGCCGCCCGGCCGGCCTGGACGGCATCGAGGCGCTGCCCAAGCGCTTCACCGTGATGAAGCCCGACACCGCTGCGGTGAAGGCCTTCATCCAGGCGCACTGCGCCGACTGAGCCCGGAGCACTCGGCCATGAAGGTCATCGGCCTGGCCGGCTATTCGGGCAGCGGGAAGACCACGCTGATCGAGCAGCTGATCGCTGGCCTGAAGGCCGCCGGTCAGCGCGTCTCGGTGGTCAAGCACGCCCACAAGGACAGCTTCGACATCGACCACCCGGGCAAGGACAGCTGGCGCCACCGCCAGGCTGGCGCGCTGGAGGTGGTGGTGGCCAATGCGCGGCGCATGGCGCTGATCCGCGAGTTTCCGCAGCCGGTGGAGATCGAGCCGCACGCCCTGCTGGCCGAACTGGCCCCCTGTGACTGGGCGCTGGTGGAAGGCTTCAAGCACGGCGATCTGCCCAAGATCGAGGTCTGGCGCGCCGCGCTGGGGCGGCCGGCGATGTATCCGAACGATCCCTTCATCGTGGGCATCGCCACCGACGACCCGGCCGCGCTGCCCGAGCCCACCGGCCTGCCGGTCTTCCGGCTGGACGCCCCCGAGGCGCTGCTGGCCCACCTGCTGGCCAGTGGCGAGCGCTACCAGTACACCCAGGGCCACCATGGCTGACACTCAACCCCCGACCCGCTCGCCGCTGATGACGCTCGACGAGGTGCTGGCCCGCCTCGTGGCCTCGGCCGCCGACCGGCGCCTCACCGAGACCGAGACCCTGTCCAGCGCCGAGGCGCTGGGCCGCGTGCTGGCGCAGGACATCGTGTCCACGCTGGACGTCCCGCCGGCCGACAACGCCTCGATGGACGGCTACGCCCTGCGCGCCGCCGACGTGCCGGCGGCCGGCACGGTGCTGCCGGTCAGCCAGCGCATTCCGGCCGGCCACCCGGGCCAGCCGCTGCAAGCCGGCACCGCGGCGCGCATCTTCACCGGCGCCCAGGTGCCGGCGGGTGCCGACTGCATCGTGATGCAGGAGCAGTGCGAGGCGCTGGACGGCGGCCAGGTCCGCGTCAACACCGTGCCGCAGGCCGGCCAGTGGATCCGCCAGCGCGGCGAGGACGTGCGCGTCGGTCAAGCGGTGCTGCACGCCGGCCAGCGCCTGGGGCCGGCCCATCTGGGCATGCTGGCCACCGTGGGCCTGGCCGAGGTGGCAGTGGTGCGTCGGCCGCGTGTGGCGCTGTTTTCCACCGGCGATGAACTCGTGCTGCCGGGCCAGCCGCTGCCGCCCGGCGCGATCTACAACTCCAACCGCCACACGCTGCGCGGCCTGCTGGAAGCGGCCGGCTGTGCGGTCAGCGACCTGGGCATCGTGCCCGACACGCTGGAGGCCACCCGCGCCGCACTGCGCCAGGCGGCCCTGGGCAATGACCTGATCCTGACCAGCGGTGGCGTGTCGGTCGGCGAGGAAGACCATCTGCGCCCGGCGGCCCGCGCCGAGGGGCGCATCGAGCTGTGGCAGATGGCCGCCAAGCCCGGCAAGCCGCTGGCCTTTGGCGCCATCGCCCGTCCCGATGGCGGCGAGGCGCTGCTGATGGGGCTGCCGGGCAACCCGGTGTCCAGCTTCATCACCTTCTTGCTGGCGGTGGCGCCGGTGCTGCGGGTGCTGCAGGGGGGCTCGGGCGCGCTGCCGGTGGCGCTGCCGCTGCGCGCGGCCTTCGCCTGGCCGCGCCCCGACCGCCAGCGCCGCGAGTTCATGCGCGCCCGGCTCACCCCCGCAGGCGAGCTGGAGCTGTTCCCGAACCAGAGCTCCGGCGTGATGACCTCCGCGGTCTGGGCCGACGGCCTGATCGACAACCCGGCCGGACAGGCCATCGCCCCTGGCGACGTGGTGCGCTTCCTGCCGCTGGCCACGCTGATCGGGGCATGATCACCACCATGCTGATTCGACTGCGTTTTTTCGCCTCGCTGCGCGAGGCCCTGGGCCCCGAGGCCAGCCTGGAACTGCCCGAGGGCGCCAGCGTGGCCCAGGCCCGCGACGCGCTGATCGCCCGTGGCGAGCCTTTCGCCGCCGCGCTGGCCCGTGGCCGCGCCGTGCGCGCCGCGCTGAACCAGGCGCTGTGCGACGAAGGCGCCGCGCTGAAGGCCGGTGACGAGCTGGCCTTCTTCCCCCCGGTGACCGGAGGTTGAGCATGGCCCAGCGCGTGAGCATCCAGACCGCCGATTTCGACCTGGGCGCCGAGGTGGCTGCCCTGCGCGCCGGGGATGGTGGCGTGGGCGCGGTGTGCAGCTTCATCGGCACGGTGCGCGACCGCAGCGACGGCAGCGCCGTCAGCGCGATGGAGCTGGAGCACTATCCCGGCATGACCGAGGCCGCGATCGAGGCGATGATCGACGAGGCGCACCGCCGCTTCGACATCCGCGCCGCGCGCGTGATCCACCGTGTCGGCCCGCTGAACGTGGGCGATCAGATCGTGCTGGTGGCCGTCAGCTCGGCCCACCGCGGCGAGAGCTTCCAGGCCTGCGAGTTCCTGATGGACTACCTGAAGACCCAGGCCCCGTTCTGGAAGAAGGAGACCACGCCCGAGGGCGCGCGCTGGGTGGACGCCCGCGTGGCCGACGACGCCGCGCTGGCGCGCTGGGGCATCCAGGCCCGCAACGCGGGATGAACAGCACCGCCCCGCTGACGACCGCGCTGGCCATCGGCCTGGGCGGCGCGCTGGGCTCGGTGCTGCGCTGGTTGACCACGCTGGCGCTGGCGCCGCTGGGCTGGCCGATCGCCGCCGGCACGCTGGCGGTGAACCTGGTGGGCGGTCTGCTGATCGGGGCATCCATCGTCTGGTTCGGGCGCCACCCGAACGAACTGCTGCGCCTGGGCCTGGTGACCGGCCTGCTGGGCGGCCTGACCACCTTCTCGGCCTTTTCGGCCGAGTCGCTGACCCTGCTGGTCAAGGGCCAGTGGATGCTGGCGCTGGTGCACTCGCTGGTGCATGTGCTGGGCGCGCTGGCCGCGGCGGCGGCCGGCTGGGCGCTGGCGCGCTGGCTGCTAGGGTAGGGCGCAGGCCAGCACGTCGACATCGGTCCAGGCCGCACCGGCCTGCCGCCACGCGGTGATGGCCGCGGGCTCGGCGTGCGCGGACAGCGCGGCCAGCAAGGCGTCCACCACCCGCTGCTCGGCCGGCTGGCGCACCACGCCGCGCGCGGCCAGTCCGGCATCCGCGCAGCCCAGCAGGTGGGCGGCCTGCGGCAGTCGGCCGCGCTGGGCGGTGAGCCAGGCCAGGCTGTCGACAAAATAGATCAGGCCGTCGCTGTGGCGCAGCAGCGGCGCGGCGCGGCGGGCGCAGTCCTCGGCCTCGTCGGTGCGGCCCAGGAAGAGCAGGGCGGTGCACAGGTTGCCCAGGATCACGCCCAGCAGCGCCGGGTCGTCCTGGCGCAACGCCTCGGCCTCGGCCTCGCGGCCCCAGCGCACCGCGGCCTCGGTGTCGCCGCTGGAGCAGGCCAGATCCCCCAGGTTCAGCAGCATGATCAGCACCCGGCGGGCGTCGCCCTGGCGCCGCCGCAGGGCCAGGGCCTCTTCGTAGGCCACCAGCGCCTCGGCATGGCGGTCCTGGCGCTGGCGCAGCGCGCCCAGCGTGGTGCGGTGCAGGGCCTTCAGGTGCACGCTGGCTTCCACCGCCAGCGCCGTGTCGGCCAGCGCCTGTTCGGAGGGGGCCAACTGGTCCAGGTACAGGCGGTTCCAGGCCTGCCCCAGCACCGATCGCACCCAGCGCCGGTCACCGGCCTGGCGCCACAGCGCCTCGGCCTGCAGGCGCGCCTCCAGTGCGCGGCGCGGGTCGGCGTCCTGCCACAGGTAGCCGGTGCCGTCCCACAGCGCGGCAGCGGCGCGCGGCGCTGTCTGCGGCGTCAGCTGGCCCTGGGCCAGCGCCAGCCATTGCCGGCCCTCGTCAAGCAGCGACAGCAGCGGCCAGAGGTCGGCGCTCCAGCCCGCCAGGCCAATGCCCAGGTCCGGCGCCTGGCGCTCGACCAGGCAGAACTGCAGCGCCGCGCGCAGGTTGTCCAGGTCCGGCCCGAAGGCCTCGCGCCAGCCGGTGTCGCTGCGCGTGCCCAGCTCCTCGAAGGCCTGCTCGAAGCGGCCGTGCATCCACTGCGCATGGCGCTGGCCCACGGCGATGCGCTCGTCAGCGGCCGCGCACAGCGATGCGGCGTAGGCGCGGGTGGACTCCAGCAGCCGGTAGCGCGGGCCACCGTCGCTGCCTGCCCCGGGGGCCAGGGCCACCAGGCAGTGGTCGACCAGGGCGGCCAGGGCCTCGGTGGTGCTCCAGTCGTCGATCGATGCATCGCTCACCACGGCCAGGCAGGCGGGCAGATCGAAGCCCCCCTGGAACACCGCCAGGCGGCGGAACACGCAGCGTTCGGTCTCGCCCAGCAGACCATGGCTCCAGTCCAGCGTGGCGCTCAGCGTGCGGTGGCGCGCCGGGCGGTCCAACGGGCCGCCCGTCAGCAGGCGCAGGCGCTGGCCCAGACGCTGGCAGACGGCCGGCAGGCCCAGCCGCGCCACCTGGGAGGCGGCCAGCTCGATCGCCAGCGCCAGCCCATCGAGCTGCCGGCACAAGGCCCCCAGCGCGTCGGCGTTCGCGGCCTCCAGCACAAACGTGCCCTGGTGCTCGCGCACCCGTTGCACCAGCAGTTGCACCGCGGGCGAGCGCTCGGCCGCCGCCAGGCCACGGGCCTGCGGGCAGGCCAGCGGTGCCAGCCGGTGCAGGTGCTCGGCCGCCAGGTTCAGGCGGACCTGGCTGGTGGCCAGCACGCGCAGCGCCGGCGCGCCGGCCAGCAGGCGCACCAGCAGCGCACCGACCGCGGCCGCCAGGTGTTCGCAGTTGTCCAGCACCAGCAGCAGCGGTCCGGCCGGCCACTCGGCCAGCAGGGCCTCATCGGCCGGGGTGCCGGCGGGCAGGCGCAGCGCCAGCCCCGCCGCTACCGCACCGGGCAGGCCGCTCGCATCGGCCAGGCCGCTCAGGTCCACCCAGGCCACGCGGCCGCGGGTGCGCGCCTGCTCCAGCAGGGCCAGCGCCAGGCGGGTCTTGCCGATGCCGCCCTCGCCGACCAGGGTGACCAGGCGGTGGCGGCCCAGCGCGGCATGCAGCTGGCTGAGGTCGTCATCACGGCCGAACAGCGGCGGCGGGACCGGGGCGCCAGCGGTGGGTTCGGCAGGGGACGGGGGCTGCGGCAGCGCTGTGGCCGCGACAAAGGTCACCGGCCAGGTGAAGCGGTAGCCTCGGCCGGGGACCGTGGCGATCGCATCGCGGCCCAGCAGGCGGCGCAACGCGGACACCTGGACCTGCAGGTTGTTCTCCTCGACCACCCGGCCTGGCCAGACATGCTCGAAGGCGGTTTCCTTGCTGACCACCTGGCCCGTCTGTCGCGCCAGCAGCCCCAACAGCTCAAAGGCCCGGCTGCCCAGGTCCAGCGTCTGCCCGTCCCGGGTCAGTCGCTGCTCGGCGCCATGCCACTCGAAGCCTGAAAAGCGCAGCACCGGCGGGGTCGACATCGAATTCAGGACTTTTCAGGCGTTATGGGCGGTAGCGAATAGACCGGCAGGTCCTGGGGACCGAGCATGCAAAGGCAGTCCGGTGATCGTCAATCCATCCACCCCACCGGACCCCTGTTTGGAGGACAGATGCGACACACCAGCCCCCGTTTTCGTACCGCCCTGGCAACGGCGGCCCTGCTGATCGCCTCGGCACCGGCGGCCCAGGCCGGCGGCTGCAAGGCCTTTGCCAACCAGCGCTACGTGTTCCTGCTGCAGGGCCAGGTGCGCAGCGCCGATGGCCTGTCGGACGTCGGCAAGTCCATCCTCGGCCGCCTGGTGTTCGACGCGACCGGCGCCGCCGGCAGCTTCACGCTGATGAACAACGGCGGCGACCCGGTCTCCCAGGGCCAGGAGCAGGGCAGCTTCAGTTGCCTGTCCACACGCCAGCTGTCCGGCCTGGCGCAGCAGCTGAACCTGTCCAACGGCCTGGCGATGCTGGCGGTGCGCGAGCGCGGCGCTGTCCAGCTGCTCGCCCAGCTGCCGAACACCGCCATGAATGGCGAGGCACGCCCCGCCGCCCTCTGGGACACGCTGCCCCAGGGCGCCTGCGACCTGCTGCCGGGCAAGGCCTACATCGGCCGCTACGGCGCCGAGGCCGATGGCGTGGCGGCCATGGGCCTGGCGCAGTGGCGGTTCGACACCCGGGTGCCCTCGATGCAGACCTGGACCGCCTACAGCACCGCTGCCGGTGCGGTGGCGCAGGACCGCTCGCTGAGCCCCTGCACACCGACGGTGCCCGACCAGGCGGCCGTGCTGACGGTGAACGAAGGGGTCGATGGCTACCTGATGGCCTACCCGTCGGCCGATGGCTCGGTGGCCTGGATCCATACCTTTGCGGGCCGTGGGGTGGGCGGATGGATGCGCCCGCGCTGAGGCCGCGCCGCCGGCTGCGTCCGGACTGGCGCTGGACCCGCCCGTTCGCGCTGGTGCCCTTGCTGGCCGGCGTTGGACTGGCCTGCGGGGTGCTGCAGTTGGCGCTGCGCTGTTGTTCCTGAGCCCCGCCGGGCCGCCAGGGCAGGGCGCATGCCCTACCATGGCGGCCTGATGTCTTTCGATGCCAAGGCCCTGCGGGGCGCGCTGGGGCGCTACGCCACCGGTGTGACGATCACCACCTGCCGGGCCGCCGATGGTCAACCCGTCGGCCTGACGGTCAATTCCTTCGGTGCGCTCTCACTGGAGCCGCCGTTGGTGATGTGGGCATTGCGCACCGCCAGTCCGGCGCTGCCGGCCTTCCGTCAGGCCAGCCACTTTGCCGTCAACGTGCTGGCCGAGGCCCAGATCGAGCTGTCGCGCCGCTTTGCCAGCCCGGTCCACGACCGCTTCGCCGAGGGCGACTGGCGCAAGGGCCACGGCGGCGCGCCGGTGCTGGCGGGCTGCTGTGCCACGCTGGAATGCGCCACCGAGCGCGAACTGAGCCTGGGCGACCACGTGTTGTTCGTCGGCCGCGTGCTGGCGCTGGCCGAGGCACCGCTGCCGCCGCTGGTGTTCCAGGGCGGCCACTACCACCCGCTGGGGCGTACGCTGTGAGCTGACGCAAGGAGGCTGCGGGCCGCTGCTCTTGAAAAGGCGCCGCATCGCCTCATGTCCATGCGCAATCGGAGGTTATTTCCATGCGTCTCGACAAGCTCACCACCGCGTTCCAGCAAGCCCTGGCCGAAGCCCAGAGCCTGGCGGTTGCCCGCGACAACCCGTACATCGAACCCAGCCATGTGCTGGCCGCGATGCTGGCCCAGCCTGACGGCCCCAAGGCCCTGCTCGACCGCGCCGGCGCCAACACCGCCGCGCTGAAGCAGGCCATGGAGGTGGCGATGGGCGGTCTGCCCAGCGTCCAGGGTGGTGGGCAGACCCAGGCCGGGCGTGACCTGGTGCAGCTGCTGCAGCAGGCCGACAAGGAGGCGATGCAGCGCGGCGATGCCTTCATCGCCAGCGAGATGTTCCTGCTGGCCCTGTCCGACGCCAAGAACGACATCGGCGGCGTGGTCCGCGGCCACGGCCTGACGCGCAAGGCGCTGGAAGCGGCGATCAGCGCGGTGCGTGGCGGCCAGACGGTGGACTCGGCCGAGGCCGAGGGCCAGCGCGAAGCCCTGAAGAAGTACACGCTGGACTTGACCGAGCGCGCCCGCCTGGGCAAGCTCGACCCGGTGATCGGCCGCGACGACGAGATCCGCCGCGCCATCCAGGTGCTGCAGCGGCGCAGCAAGAACAACCCGGTGCTGATCGGTGAACCGGGGGTGGGCAAGACCGCCATCGTCGAGGGACTGGCCCAGCGCATCGTCGCCGGTGAGGTGCCCGACACCCTGAAGGACAAGCGCGTGCTGGTGCTGGACATGGCCGGCCTGCTGGCCGGCGCCAAGTTCCGCGGCGAGTTCGAGGAACGCCTGAAGGCGGTGCTCAAGGAAGTGGCTCAGGACGAGGGCCGCATCATCCTGTTCATTGACGAGCTGCACACCATGGTCGGCGCCGGCAAGGCCGAGGGCGCGCTGGACGCCGGCAACATGCTCAAGCCGGCGCTGGCGCGGGGCGAGCTGCACTGCATCGGCGCCACCACCCTGGACGAGTACCGCAAGTACGTCGAGAAGGACGCCGCGCTGGAGCGTCGCTTCCAGAAGGTGCTGGTCGACGAACCCACGGTGGAGGCGACCATCGCCATCCTGCGCGGCCTGCAGGAGAAGTACGAGGTGCACCACGGCGTGGAGATCACCGACCCGGCGATCGTGGCCGCGGCCGAGCTGAGCCACCGCTACATCACCGACCGCTTCCTGCCCGACAAGGCGATCGACCTGATCGACGAGGCCGCGGCCAAGATCAAGATCGAGATCGACTCCAAGCCCGAGGCGATGGACAAGCTCGACCGCCGCCTGATCCAGCTGAAGATCGAGCGCGAGGCGGTGCGCAAGGAGACCGATGAGGCCTCGCAGAAGCGCCTGGGCCTGATCGAGGAAGAGATCACCAAGCTCGAGCGCGAGTACGCCGACCTGGACGAGATCTGGAAGGCCGAGAAGGCCCAGGCCCAGGGCAGCGCCCAGGTCAAGGAAGAGATCGACCGCATCAAGTTCCAGATCGAGGAACTCAAGCGCAAGGGCAACTTCGACAAGGTGGCCGAGCTGCAGTACGGCAAGCTGCCCGAACTGGACAAGCGCCTGAAGGAAGCCCAGGCCAAGGAGGCCGGCAAGAAGGCCGGCGGCCAGGGCCCGCAGCTGCTGCGCACCATGGTGGGCGCCGAGGAGATCGCCGAGGTGGTCAGTCGCTCCACCGGCATCCCGGTCAGCAAGCTGATGCAGGGCGAGCGCGACAAGCTGCTGCAGATGGAAGGCAAGCTGCACGAGCGCGTGGTGGGCCAGGACGAGGCCATCGTCGCGGTCAGCGACGCGATCCGCCGCAGCCGCGCCGGCCTGTCCGACCCCAACCGGCCGCTGGGCAGCTTCCTGTTCCTGGGCCCCACCGGCGTGGGCAAGACCGAGCTGTGCAAGGCGCTGGCGGGCTTCCTGTTCGACAGCGAAGACCACATGATCCGCATCGACATGAGCGAGTTCATGGAGAAGCACACGGTCAGCCGCCTGATCGGTGCGCCGCCGGGCTATGTGGGCTACGACGAAGGTGGCTATCTCACCGAGGCGGTGCGTCGCAAACCCTACAGCGTGGTGCTGCTCGACGAGGTGGAGAAGGCCCACCCGGACGTGTTCAACGTGCTGCTGCAGGTGCTCGACGATGGCCGCCTGACCGACGGCCAGGGCCGCACCGTGGACTTCAAGAACACCGTGATCGTGATGACCAGCAACCTGGGCAGCCACCTGATCATGTCGATGGCCGGCCAGCCGGTCGAGGACATCCGCGAGGCGGTCTGGGGCGAGGTCAAGCAGCACTTCCGTCCCGAGTTTCTCAACCGCATCGACGAGACCGTGGTCTTCCACGCCCTCGACCGGGCCCACATCGAGTCGATCGCCCGCATCCAGCTCAAGGTGCTGGAGGCGCGGCTGGCCAAGATGGACATGGCGCTGGACGTCTCGCCCGAGGCGCTGGCCGAGATCGCCAAGGTCGGCTTCGACCCGGTGTTCGGTGCCCGGCCGCTCAAGCGCGCGATCCAGCAGCGCATCGAGAACCCGGTGGCGCGGCTGATCCTGGAAGGCCGTTTCGGTCCGAAGGACACCATCCCGGTGATGGTGGACGGCGACCAGTTCAGCTTCGGACGCACCGTGCATTGAGCCCGGCGGCAGGCTCCTAGAATGGAGCCTGACCTCACTGGGCCGCCTTGCACGGGCGGCCGCATGCATGAAGCACAAAGCACAAGCGGCACCGGGGGCAGCACTGCCGGTGGTGATCATCGGCGCGGGCCTGGCCGGTCTGACGGTGGCCCTGCACCTGGCCCAGCAGGGCCAGAACGTGGTGGTGCTGGCCAAGCGCACGCTGGGCGAGGGCGCCACGCCCTGGGCGCAGGGCGGCATCGTGGGCGTGCTGGGCAGCGACGACAGCATTGCCAGCCATGTCCATGACACCCAGGATGCCGGCGCCGGTCTGGTGGACGAGAACACCGCCCGCTTCATCGCTGAACACAGCGCCGCAGCGATCGAATGGCTGGTGGCGCAGGGCGTGCCGTTCTCGTCCGACCCCGACGGCCCGCTGGGCCTGCACCTGACGCGCGAAGGCGGACACGCGGTGCGCCGCATCGCCCATGCGGCCGACGCCACCGGCAAGGCCATCCATGACGCCCTGCTGGCGGCCGCCCGCGCCAATCCGCGCGTCAGCCTGCGCGAGCAGGTGATGGCGGTCGACCTGATCACCCACCACCACCTGGGCCGCTTCGACGACCCCAGGGCGCGCCGGGTGCATGGCGTCTATGCGCTGGACATCGTCACTGGCCGGGTCGACGCTCTGGCTGCCCGCGCCGTGGTGCTGGCCACCGGCGGCCTGGGCAAGGTCTACCGCTACACCAGCAACCCCGACACCGCCACCGGCGACGGCGTGGCCATGGCCTGGCGGGCCGGCTGCCGGGTGGCGAACATGGAGTTCATCCAGTTCCACCCGACCTGCCTGTACCACCCGCAGGACCGCACCTTCCTGCTGACCGAGGCGCTGCGCGGCGAAGGCGCCCAGCTCAAGCTGCCGGCCTCGGCCGGCGGTGGTCGCTTCATGCCCGACCACGATCCACGGGCCGAGCTGGCACCGCGGGACATCGTCGCCCGGGCGATCGACTTCGAGATGAAGAAGCATGGCCTGGACCATGTCTGGCTGGACGTCTCGCCGATCGTCGCCGAGAAGGGCGAGGCCTTCGTCCGCGAGCATTTCCCCACCATCCATGCGCGCTGCCTGAGCCTGGGCATCGACATCACGCGCCAGCCCATTCCGGTGGTGCCCGCGGCCCATTACAGCTGTGGCGGCATCGTCACCGACACCGAGGGCCGCACCGACCTGCCGGGGCTCTACGCGGTGGGCGAGGCCACCTACACCGGCCTGCACGGCGCCAACCGCCTGGCCAGCAATTCGCTGCTGGAATGCGTGGTGATCGGCAAGACCTGCGCCGAGGCCATCCACGCGGCGCCGCTTGCCGAGCACGTCAACGTACCGGCCTGGGACGAGAGCCTGGTCGAGAACGCCGACGAGCAGGTGGTGATCTCCCACAACTGGGACGAGCTGCGCCTGCTGATGTGGAACTACGTGGGCATCGTGCGCACCACGCGCCGGCTGGAGCGGGCCCAGCACCGCATCCGCAACCTGCGCGAGGAGGTGGATGAGTACTACGCCAACTTCCGCGTCAACCGCGACCTGCTGGAGCTGCGCAACCTGCTGGTCTGCGCCGAGCTGATCGTGCGCTCGGCCCTGATGCGCCACGAAAGCCGCGGACTGCACTACATTCGGGACTTTCCGCAACCGCTGCCGATGAGCTTCCCGACCGTGCTGTACCGCGAGGCGCGCAGCCGCCGCACCCGATGACCGGGTTGGCGCTCTCCGGTCGCAGCCGGGGCCAGCGGTCTGGCCTGACCGAGGACCGTGGATGAGCGTGATCCGACAGCCGCTGAGCGAGGTGCTGGACCTGCTGGTGGTCGGCACGGCCTTGCCGTTTCATGTGCTCGACCCCCACGAGCGCCGGCTGCTGGCCGAAGGGCATGTGGTGGTCAGCGAGGCCCAGCTCGAGGCGCTGATCGCCCGCGGCGCCTGGGTCGACCGTGCCGTGGCCGATGCCGTGCGGGCCCAGCGCCAGCAGGACCAGGCCGCCGTGGCAGCGCCCCAGCGCGTACCGACGCTGTTCGACCGCTGGGAGGAGATGATCTGGCAGCTTGACGGCCTGCTGCGTCAGGTGCTGGCCGGCCAGCCCGGCCAGGAGGCCGCGCTGCTGTGGCTGGCCGAGCGCCTGATCGAGCGGGTGGACCGGCATGTCGATGTGGCGCTGTTCATGGTGGTGCGCCCGCCCGATCCGCGCTTTGCGCTCTACGCCTTGCAGCATGCGCAGCACACGGCCGTGGTCGGCCTGCTGCTGTCACGCCACCTGGGCTGGGACGGTCCCACCGCGCGACGGCTGGTGGCCGCGGCCATGACGATGAATGTCTCGACGCTGGAGCTGCAGGCCCAGATGGCCGTGCAGACCGATCCGCCCACCACCCGCCAGCGCGAGCTGATCCGGGCCCATCCGCTGGCCTCCGAGACCCTGCTGCGGCGGGCGGGTGTCACCGACGAGGCCTGGCTTCAGGCGGTGCGCGAGCACCACGAGCGGCCTGACGGCGGCGGCTACCCGGCCGGCCTGACCCAGGTCTGCGAGCTCGCCCACGCGCTGCGCACCGCCGATGTGTTCACCGCCAAGATCAGCGCCCGGGCGATCCGCCAGGCGTTGCCGATCCAGGTGGCTGCGAAGCAGCTGTTCCAGGAGGAGAAGGGCGGTCCGATGGCCACCGGCATCATCAAGCAGCTGGGCCTGTACCCGCCGGGCGACCTGGTGCAGCTCAAGAGCGGTGAGATTGCGGTGGTCACCCACCGCGGCCCGAATGCCACGACGCCGCTCGTCGCCACGATCACCAACACGCAGGGCCAGCCCGTGGCCGCCACCCTGGCCCGCAATTCGGCGGACGCCGCCTACGCGATCACCGGCCCGGTGCTGGACCGCAAGGGCCTGCCCCGGGTGCCTGCCGAGCGGGTCTACGGGCTGATTCCGGCCTGACCCGGCCGGTTCACGGCCTCAGCTGCGCGCCCGCATCGCGTTGCGCGCCTGCACGAAACCCAGCGCGAACTCCACCGACTCGACCACCGCGCGCTCGCTGTCGCTGCGCTCGCGCTCGGTCTGGAAGAAGGCCAGGTCGACGTCGTGCCGGATGTAGCGCGGCGGCAGCCGGTTCAGCGCCACGCAGGCCACGTCGGCCAGCACATCGTCATTGCCCAGCAGGTGCGGAAAGGCCTGCGCCTGCGCCATGACTTCATTGAAGACGGCGCGTTCGTACCAGTTGTGGATCGAGGTGATGTCCATGGCGGGAGTGTGGGGCCGGTACGCTGATTCCGAGCGTGAACTTCATCTCACGCGGCCCATGCGGACATCGCCAGGACGACAGAACCGGACCCAGTCGCGGAAAAGCGCACAAAGTGACGGGCGACTTGCTGCCCACAGCGGCCGCAGGCCGCTGTGGGCAGAGCCCTATTCCGTTGAGCTCCCCCCAGCCCCCCTCCAAGAAGGGGGCTCCAGCATGAGCTTCGGGCCGGCCTGCCGGCCGGCGTGGCGCTGGCACGCTTGGCGCACCACCTTTTGTGGTTCTGACTGGAGCCACCCTCTTGGAGGGGGGCTGGGGGGAGCCCAACGTTCGGGGCCTTGGCCCACAGCGGCCTGCGGCCGCTGTGGGCAGTCAGGAGTCAGTCCGCCAAGGAATCCAGCACGCGCATCGAGTAGTCGGTGGCCACCACGTCCTTGGTGAGCTTGCCGATCGAGATGCGGTCGACGCCGGTGGTGGCAATCTCGCGCAGGCCTTCCAACGTGATGCCGCCGGAGGCCTCCAGCAAGGCGCGGCCCTGGGTGAGGGCGACCGCCTCGCGCATCTGGGCAGTGCTGAAGTTGTCCAGCAGCACGCTGGTGGCGCCGTGCGCCAGCGCGAGTTGCAGCTGCTCCAGGCTCTCCACCTCGATCTGCACCTCGACGCCGGCGTTCAAGGCCCGGGCCTGGGCCAGCACCTGCGGGATGCCGCCGGCCGCGGCGATGTGGTTTTCCTTGATCAGGATGCCGTGCCACAGCGCCAGACGCTGATTGGCGCCGCCGCCCACGCGCACCGCGTACTTCTGCGCCTGGCGCAGGCCGGGCAGGGTCTTGCGGGTGTCGAGCACCACGCAGCCGCGCGGGTTGGGGCTGGCGCCCTCGATGGCGTCGGCGTGGCGACGGGTGATCGTCGCGGTGCTGGACAGCAACTGCAGAAAGTTCAGCGCCGGGCGTTCGGCCGACAGCAGGGCGCGGGCGTCGGATTCGATCTCGCACACCGGTGTGGCGGCCGTCATGCGGGCGCCTTCGGCGTAGTGCCACTGCACGCGGGCCTGCGGGTCCAGGGTGGTGACACAGGCGTCGAACCAGTCGCGGCCGCAGAGGATCGCGTCCTCGCGCACCGTCACGCGGGCGTGCACGCGCCGGCCTGCCGGCACCAGCTGGCCGGTCCAGTCGCAGCGGCCGATGTCCTCGAACAGCGCATCGCGCACATTGCGCGCCCGGGCCTCTTCCAGGGTTTCGTTGTGGTCGAAGTGCATCAGGCGGCTCCAATGCCCTTGACCATGCCCTGGACCTTGGGCGCCAGCGCCGACGGGTGGGCGGCCACGTAGGCCAGCATGCGGTCGATGCAGCCGTGGGCCTTCTGACCGATCACGGGATCGACGTGGATTTCGCCGGTGCCTCTCTCCAGGCAGTCGACCACCCCTTGCAGGCCATTCATGGCCATCCAGGGGCAGTGCGCGCAGCTCTTGCAGGTGGCGCTGTTGCCGGCGGTGGGGGCTTCGATCAGCGTCTTGCCGGGGGCCAGCTGGCGCATGCGGTGCATGATCAGGTTGTCGGTGGCGACGATGTACTCCTGCGCGCTGCCGTTGATCACCGCGCTCAGCATCTGCGAGGTGGATCCCACCACATCGGCCAGCGCCACCACGCTCTCGGGCGACTCGGGGTGCACCAGCACCATGGCGTTCGGGTGCTGGGCCTTCAGCAGCTGCAGCTCCACGCCCTTGAACTCGTTGTGGACGATGCAGTCGCCCTGCCAGAGCAGCATGTCGGCACCGGTCTCGCGCTGGATGTAGCGGCCCAGGTGACGGTCGGGTGCCCACAGGATCTTCTGACCCTGGTCCTTCAGGTGGTTGACGATGCCCAGTGCGCAGGAGCTGGTCACCATCCAGTCGGCGCGGGCCTTCACTGCGGCGCTGGTGTTGGCGTAGACCACCACGGTGCGGTCGGGGTGGGCATCGCAGAAAGCGGCGAAGTCGTCGGCCGGGCAGCCCAGGTCGAGCGAGCAGGTGGCGTCCAGGTCGGGCATCAGCACCGTCTTGCCGGGTGACAGGATCTTGGCGCTCTCGCCCATGAAGCGCACACCGGCCACCACCAGGGTCTGGCTGGCGTGGTCGCGGCCGAAGCGGGCCATCTCCAGCGAGTCGGCGACGATGCCGCCGGTTTCCAGCGCCAGGTCCTGCAGCTCGCCCTCGACGTAGTAGTGGGCCACCAGCACAGCGTTCTTCGCCTTCAGCAGATCGCGGGCGCGGGCCTTCAGCGCGTCGCGCTGGCTGGGCGTGAGCGGGGCGGGCACCTTGGCCCAGGCGCTGAGCGTGCAGCTCTGGCCCTGGGCGTCCTGGCGGGTGTATTCGTAGCTGGTTTCAGGCATGGCGGCTTCGGCGGCGCACCGCGCGCCGCCCGGCGGAAACAGCCCTCAATGGTACCGCTAGCGCGTCTGCTGCCAGGCCTTGAACACCGCATTCCAGGCTTCCGACACACTGTGGCGGGCCGGGGGTGGCTCGAAGCGCAGCCGTTGCATCCATTCGGGACTGTCGGCCAGGTGGCTGGCCACGTCACGCACCGAGGACGGCCCCAGAATGGTCCATGGCGGGCCTTCGTCACCCAGGCGGCGTACCTGCGCCGCCACCATCAGCAGCCAGCGCGTGGCCTCGGCATCCTGCTGCGCGTCGGCCAGCATCACCGCCAGGCGGGTGCGGCGCCAGACCCGGGTCATGGCCGGCGAGTGCCTGTCGGGGTCCAGCCGCCGGGTGTGCAGGTGGCGCACGATGCAGGGCAGGCCGTCCTCGCGCGGCAGGCGGATCTCGTCGATGACGGCCACCTCGCGCAGGGCCACCGGCGACAGCACACGCACCCGGGCGAGTGGGGCGCCAGTGGTTTCCGCCAGCGCCTGCATGATGGAGGGGGCCCAGCGCAGCGCAGGGTCCAGCAACAGCAGGTCCTGACGGTCGTCGGGCAGCGGGCCGGCGGACTGCCAGCGTGAATCCAGGGCGGTGGCCATGAATTCGCTGTCCACCAGCTCCAGCGTGCCGGCATGGCGCACTGGCAGGTCGGGCACGATGCGCAGCGACAGCGGCGGACGGTCGGTTCGTTCGACAAGGTACGGCGTGGACATGCCCCGACGATAGGCCCCGTCCCGCGCTCGGCTGTCTCCGGTTGTGTCACCGTGTGCCGGTGCGGATCGCTAAGATGCCGGCACGATGTCCGACACCTCCACGACTGCCGCTGCCCCGGCCCGGCTGCGCGACGACGCCACCACCATCGGACTGGTGGGGCTGGCTCACGGAACCTCACACTTCTTTCATCTGTTGCTGCCGCCGCTGTTCCCGCTGTTCATCCGGGACTTCGGCCTGAGCTACGCCGAACTGGGCCTGCTGGTCTCCACCTTCTTCGTCATCTCGGGCGTGGGCCAGGCGCTGGCCGGCTTCGTGGTCGACCGCGTCGGTGCCCGGCCGGTGCTGATGCTGGCGATGCTGTGCTTTGCCTCAGCCGGTGTGGCCGCCGCGCTGGCGCCCGGTTACGCGGGCCTGATGCTGGCGGCCATGCTGGCGGGTCTGGGCAACGCGCCTTTCCATCCGGCCGACTTCACCATCCTGAACAAGCGGGTGTCGCCCAAGAACCTGGGCCATGCCTTCTCGGTGCATGGCATCACCGGCAACCTGGGCTGGGCGGCGGCGCCGGTGTTCCTGACCGGTCTGACAGCGCTGAGCGGCTCGTGGCGGGTGGCCACGGCCGGCGCCAGCGTCTGGGCGCTGCTGGTGCTGGTGGTGCTGTGGTGGCAGCGCGCCGCGATCGACGACCGTGCCGCGGGCCTGGCCTCGGCCAGCAAGCAGGCGGCGACGGCGGTGCCGGGCGAGCATCCGCTGGCCTTCCTGCGACTGCCGTCGGTCTGGTTGTGCTTCAGCTTCTTCTTCTGGACCACCTGCGCGCTCAGCGCGATCCAGAGCTTCGCCAGTCCGGCTTTGCAGCAGCTCTACGGCCTGTCGCTGGAGCTGACCTCGTTCATCGTCACCGGCTTCATGCTCTTCGGGGCGGCGGGCATGGTGATGGGCGGTTTCCTGGTGGGCAAGGCCGAGCGCCTGGAGCGCCTGATCGCGCTGTGCCTGATGGCCTCGGCCGGCGTGCTGTTCCTGGTGGCCAGCGGGTTGCTGCCGGGGCCGCTGGCCATGGTGGTGGCTGCCTCGGCCGGCCTGGGTACCGGCCTGGCGGGGCCCTCGCGCGACATGCTGATCAAGCGTGCGGCGCCCCCTGGCGCCACCGGGCGTGTCTACGGAACGGTGTACTCGGGCCTGGACATCGGCTTCGCGCTGGCGGCGCCGGCCTTCGGTGCGTTGATGGACCACCAGCATCCCTCGGCCGTGTTCTGGGGGGCCGGTCTGGCGCTGCTGTGCGGCGTGGGCTCGGCCTGGCTGGTGGGTGCGGGCGTGGCGCGGCGGCGCGCTGCGCTGGCCACCTGAGCGGCTGAGGCGACAGCCTGGCGTTGGCCAGGCGCGGCAGAATCGGCTCCCATGAATGCCGACGCCATCCCCTCGACCTGCGACCTGTGCGATGCGCACAAGTCCGACAGCAGCGGCGCGCTGCGTGTGCTGCCGCCCGTCTTCCACCACTATGGCGGGCGCACGCGGTTTGCCGGCCTGGTCAGCACCGTGCAGTGCCTGGACGACAACTCCCGCGTCAAGGAGGCGGTGAACACGCCCGGAGATGGGCGTGTGCTGCTGGTCGACGCCGGCGGCACGGTGCGCCGCTCGATGGTGGGCGGCCTGCTGGCCGAGGCGGCGGCGAAGAACGGCTGGGCAGGTGTGGTGGTCTGGGGCGCGGTGCGCGACAAGGCCGAATTGGCGGCCGCCCCGGTGGGGGTGGCGGCGCTGGCGCTGACGCCGATGCCGACCGATCGCAAGGACCAGGGCCTGCGCGATGTGCCGGTGCAGATCGACGGCCTGCTGATCCGGCCTGGTGAATACTTGGTGGCCGACGAGGACGGCATCGTGGTGCTGCCTGCGCGCCCCTGAAACGCGCGGCTGCACGGCTACAATGCGCAGCTTCGTCGGGGCGTAGCGCAGTCTGGTAGCGCATCTGCTTTGGGAGCAGAGGGTCGGAGGTTCGAATCCTCTCGCCCCGACCAACCCGCCACGCGGGTGCCTGACGTCTCAGACCGTGAAGCGGGCCATCAGGGCCTGCAGCGCCTCGGCCTGCGAGAGCATCTGCTCCGAGGTGGCCGAGAGTTCCTCGGCGGCTGCGGCGTTGTGCTGGGTCACCTGGTTGAGGTGGTCCATCGTGCCGGTGATCTGCGCCACGGCCTGGGCCTGGTCGGCGCTGGCCTGGGCAATCGCATGCACCTGCTCGGTGGTGGCGCCGATCGTCGGCTGCATCTGCTGCAGCAGCGCGCCGGCCTGCTCGGCCGTGTCGACCGATGCCTTGGCCATCTGACCGATCTCCTGCGCCGAGGACTGGCTGCGCTCGGCCAGCTTGCGCACTTCGGCGGCCACGACGGCAAAGCCCTTGCCCAGCTCGCCCGCACGGGCGGCTTCGATCGCCGCGTTCAGCGCCAGCAGGTTGGTCTGGTAGGCGATGTCGTCGATGATGGCCACCTTGCCGGCGATCACGCGCATGGCCTGCGCGGTGCGTGCGGCGGCGTCGCCACCGATCGAGGCGTCCTGGGCGGCGCGCGAGGCCACCTCCTCGGCCGTGCCAGCGCGGTCGGAATTGCCGCGGATCGACTGCGTCATGTCCTGCAGCGCGGCCGTGGTCTGCTCCAGGCTGGCCGCCTGCTCGGCGGCCGTCTGGGCCAGCGACTGGGCGGTGGAGGCCACCTGCATCGACGACTGCTGCAACTGCTCGGAGGCGTCGATCACCTCGGAGATCGTGCCCGAGAGGGTGTCGAGCAGGCGATTGAACAGGCCCGAGAGCGTGGCCGTGAAGCCGGCTCCGGAGGCGGTGTCCAGACGCACGCTGATGTCACCGGCCGCCGCGGCTTCGACCACCTCGGTCAGGCGGCGCTCGGCGCGCACCTCGTCACTGCGGTCCAGCCACTCCACCACGGTGCCGCAGCGCCGTCCGGCGGCATCGATGATCGGGCTGGTCTTGGCCAGCAGCTGTGCCGGGCCCCAGTCCAGCAGGCGGTTGCTGGCGCGCGCCAGGTCGTCCAGCCGGCCGCCGCCCAGCAGCGGGCCCTGAAGCGTGGCCAGATCACCTTGGCCCTGGGCCAAGGTGGCCAGCGTGGGCGCATGGCTGGCGCAGGCCGTGGCATGGCGGGTGGCCAGTGCGCGCATGGCCTGATTGGCGTAGACCACCTGGTGGGTGGCATCGGCGATCAGGGCGGCGGTGGCACTGCTGTCCAGCGCCTGGCGCACGCGCAGGTTGTCGGCAGCGATGGCGGACTCGCGGGTGATGCGATCGCGCAGGTCCCCCTGCATCTGCCGCAAGGCCTGCAGCAGCCGGGCCTCTTCGCTGGCCCCGGCGAGGACCGGGATCGCCTGGTCCAGGCGACCGGCACCCACCGCCTGCGCCGCCGAGACGGCGGCCTGCAGGCCGCCCGCGGTGGCCACGTAGAAGCTGCCGAAGGCGCCGAGCGCCAGCAGCAGCACGCCACCGACGATCCAGGCCATGCGCTGCCAGCGCAGCCGCGCGGCGTTCAGCACGTCGTCGACATAGACCCCGGTACCGATCACCCAGCCCCAGGGCTGGAAGCCAGCCACATAGGACAGCTTGTCCTGCGGCTCGGCGGCGCCGGGTTTGGGCCACTGGTAGGCCACCAGGCCGGCCTGCCGTTGCCGCACCACCTCGACAAAGCGGACGAACACGGCCAGGCCTTTCGGGTCCTTGAAGGTCGACATGTCCTTGCCATCGAGCTCGGGCTTGGTGGGGTGCATCACCATCACCGCGTCCATGTCGTTGATCCAGAAGTAGTCGTTGTCGCCGTAGCGCATGCCGGCCACCAGTTGCCGCGCCAGGGCCTGCGCCTGGACGCGGCTGAGCGTGCCGGCCTTCTCCTGTGCGTGGGCCCAGTCCAGCACGCCGCGGACGGCGCGCACATGGTCGGCCAGCGCCGTTTCGCGGCCGGCCAGGTCCAGCAGGTATTCGCTGCGTGCCTGCCAGGCCAGCAGACCGAGCAGCGGCACCAGGATCAGCAGCGCCACCAGCAGCGCGCGCAGCTTGAAGCCCAGCGGCTGGAACAGCCGGCCGCCCAGGGCCAGCAGACCGGTCGGCATGGGCAGCACCGCTGCGGAAGGGGTGGGATCGATCGTCAGCCGGGCAGCCTGTTGCACCTTGGGGTCCTCGCGGGCACGCGGCCGCACCATGCGGCCCTGTGACCGGTGAGTCTGACGCTGGCGGCGCCAGCGGGATCGCCGGAGCAGCAGGGCTGCGGCGGTCCAGTTGCCGGGTTCAGAGGGGGCTGGCCTGCCCGGAGGGACTCGAACCCCCGACCTGCTGCTTAGAAGGCAGCTGCTCTATCCAGTTGAGCTACGGGCAGTGACGGCCGGGATTCTAGTGGCGCGTCTCAGCGCTGTTCGCGCTGGCGGTCGCCGAACAGCACCTCGCGGGCGCGCTCGTCATTGGTGATCGGCTTGCGGCGGTCGGCCAGGACCTCGCAGCCTCGCTGCACCGCGGGCCGTTTGCCGATCTCGTCGAACCAGCCCTTGAGGTGCGGGTAATCGGCCCAGTCGATGCCCTGGTTCTTCCAGGAGCGCAGCCAGGGGTAGACCGCGATGTCGGCAATGCTGTAGTCGGTGCCGCCCAGGTAGGTGGAACGCGCCAGCCGGGCATTCATGACCTTGTAGAGCCGCCGCGCCTCGTTGGTGTAGCGATCGACCGCATAGCCGATCTTCTCGGGGGCATAGATGCGGAAGTGGTGCGCCTGGCCCAGCATCGGCCCGACGCCGCCCATCTGGAACATCAGCCACTGCAGCACCTCGTACTTGCCGCGGGTGCTGGCCGGCAGGAAGCGGCCGGTCTTGCCGGCCAGGTACAGCAGGATCGCACCGGACTCGAACAGCGAGATCGGCTCGCCGTCGGGACCGTCCGGGTCGATGATGGCCGGGATCTTGTTGTTCGGACTGATGGCCAGGAAGGCGGGATCGAACTGCTCGCCGGCGCCGATGTCCACCGCATGCACGCGGTAGGGCAGGCCGCATTCCTCGAGCATGATGTGCACCTTGTGACCGTTGGGCGTGGCCCACGAATACACTTCGATCATCTCCGTGCTCCTTGGCAGTGTCCCCGGCACTCTAACCCAGTGATGTTCGACTGGATCAAGCGAAAGCGCCCGGCTGCGGGCCCGACCGATCTGGCGGCACTGGAGGCCTGGGCGCAGCTGCGCGGCTGGCAGTTCAAGCCGGCGCGCACGCAGGACGGCTTCGTCATCGAGTCGGCCGACTGGCGGCTGGAGTGGGGACCGTCACACCGGGCCTACCTGGGGCCGCAGGAGATGCGGCTGCGCGCCACCCTGGATATCGAGCCCGAGGCCCATGCGGTGGTGCTGCCGCGCGCACTGCAGGCGGCGCTGGAGGCCGAGCTGTACCAGTCCTTCACCGGCTCGGTGCGCACCCACCTGGACGAAGCCCTGCCGGAGGAAGTGCGCTGGCTGGCGGTGTCCACCCGCCTGGGCAGTGCCGAGCTGGGACCCTTGCGGGACGCGCTCGGCGCGGCCGGCAATGTCGATGTGTTCCTGAGAGCCTGGCTGTCCGGCCCCACCGGTGAGCTCCTGGCGCAGGCGATGCAGCGCGACGCGACCATGCCGCTGGTGGTCACGCTGCAGCAGTCGGTGCTGACGCTGCGCGCCGGACTGGCCCAGGCCGAGCCGGTGGTGCTGGCCGAACTGGTGGCCCTGTTCGAGCAGGCGCTGGGCGACGCCCGGCACTGCCTGGACAGCTTTGCCGATGGGCCACCGGCCGGCGACCCGCCCTGATCCGCCATTCACCGCCGTGACCCGCGAGCGCGGGCCGGGCGACCTCAGCGGGCCGCGTGCTTGCCCAGCTCGATCTTGGCGATCGCGTTGCGGTGCACTTCGTCCGGACCGTCGGCAAAGCGCAGCGTGCGGGCCTGGGCGTAGTAGAAGGCCAGCGGGAAGTCCTGGCACATGCCGGCGCCGCCGTGCGCCTGCATCGCCCAGTCGATGACCTGGCAGGCCATGTTCGGCGCCACCACCTTGATCATCGCGATCTCGGCCTTGGCGGTCTTGTTGCCCGCCACGTCCATCATCCACGCGGCCTTGAGCGTCAGCAGCCGGGCCTGCTCGATCATGCAGCGGGCCTCGGCGATGCGTTCCTGGGTGACCGTCTGCTGGGCGATCGGCTCGCCGAAGGCCACGCGCTGCAGCGAGCGCTGGCACATCAGGCCCAGCGCGCGCTCGGCCAGGCCGATCAGGCGCATGCAGTGGTGGATCCGGCCCGGGCCCAGGCGACCCTGGGCGATTTCGAAGCCGCGGCCCTCGCCCAGCAGGATGTTGCTGGCCGGCACGCGCACGTTCCTGAAGTCGATCTCCATGTGGCCGTGCGGCGCGTCGTCGTAGCCCATCACGGTCAGCGGACGGATCGGCGTGACGCCCGGCGCATCCATCGGCACCAGGATCATCGACTGCTGCGAGTGCCGCGGCGCCTCGGGGTCGGTCTTGCCCATGAAGATCAGCACCTTGCAGCGCGGGTCGCCGGCACCACTGGTCCACCACTTGCGGCCGTTGATCACGTACTCATCGCCGTCGCGCTCGATGCGGGCCTCGATGTTGGTGGCGTCACTGGAGGCCACCGCCGGCTCGGTCATCGCAAAACCCGAACGGATCTCGCCCGCCAGCAGCGGCTTGAGCCAGCGTTCCTTGTGCTCGGCGCTGCCGTAGCGCACCAGCACTTCCATGTTGCCGGTGTCCGGGGCCGAGCAGTTGAAGACCTCACTGGACCACAGCACGCGGCCCATCAACTCGGCCAGCGGCGCGTATTCCTGGTTGGTCAGACCGGCGCCCAGTTCGCTCTCGGGCAGGAACAGGTTCCACAGGCCGGCGGCGCGGGCCTTGGGCTTGAGTTCCTCGATCACCGGCAGCGGGGTCCAGCGCTTGCCGGCCAGGGTGTTGGCCTGCAGTTCTTCCCAGTATCGGGCCTCGTTGGGGAAGATGTGCTCGTCCATGAAGGCCGACACGGCCTCGCGGAGTTGCTGCGTGCGCGGCGAGTAGCCGAAGTCCATGGTGTCTCCTGTGGGACGGAAAGCGGGGTGGGAAGAGGGTCAGCGGCCGCCGTCGGCGCGTTGGGCAAAGCCCCAGGCCAGGTCGGCCAGTGCCGGTGCGGCGTCGCCATAGGCCTGGGCCTGGGCGCTGGAGGCAGTGCCGTCCTGGTGGCGCTTGGCAATGCCCTGGGCGATGGCGGCGATGCGGAACAGGTTGTAGGCGAGGTAGAAGTCCCAGTCGGCCATCAGCGCCTGCGGATCGCTGCGACCGGTGCGTTCGCAGTAGCGGCGGACATAGTCGGCCTCCAGCGGGATGCCCAGCGATGCATGGTCGACGTCGCCGATGCCGCGGAAGGTGCCCGGCGGAATGTGCCAGGCCATGCAGTGGTAGCTGAAGTCGGCCAGCGGGTGGCCGATGGTGGACAGCTCCCAGTCGAGCACGGCGATCACGCGCGGCTCGTCGGGGTGGAAGATCAGGTTGTCGAGGCGGTAGTCGCCATGGACGATGGCGATCTCGCGCTCGTCACGGGCGCCGGCCGGGATGTGGGCCGGCAGCCACTCGAGCAGGCGGTCCATGGCCGGGTTGGGGCCGGTCACCGAGGCCAGGTACTGCTTGCTCCAGCGACCGATCTGGCGCTCGAAGTAGTTGCCGGGCTTGCCATAGTCGGCCAGACCCACCGCGGCCACGTCCACCGTGTGCAGCGCGGCGATGACGCGGTTCATCTCGTCATAGATGGGGGCCCGCTGCTCAGGGGTCATGCCCGGCAGCGTCTGGTCCCACAGCACGCGGCCCTGCACGTACTCCATCACGTAGAAGGCGCGGCCGATGATGGATTCGTCCTCGCACAGCAGGTGCATGCGGGCCACCGGCACGGGGGTGTCGGCCAGTGCACTCATCACGCGGAACTCGCGCTCGATGGCGTGCGCGGACGGCAGCAGCTTCGCCACCGGCCCGGGCTTGGAGCGCATCACGTAGCGCCGCTGCGGTGTGACCAGCAGGTAGGTGGGGTTGGACTGCCCGCCCTTGAACTGCTCCACGCCGAGCGGGCCCTCGAAGCCCGGCAGGTGGGCCTGCAGGTGTCGCGCCAGGGCGTCGGTGTCGAAGCGGTGGCGCTCGGCCACCGGGCGGGTGCCAGTGAAGTGGTCCATCGGGGTCAGTCTCCGCCGGGGAGGCGGCGACGCAGCCCCGGGTGGTTCAGCGGTCGGCGGCGGCCAGCAGCTTGTCGCGCGAGAGCACCACCAGGCGCGTGGGCTCCACGCGCAGCGCACCTTCGCGCTCGAGCTCCTTGAGCTCCTGGTTGACCCGCTGGCGCGAGGCGCCCAGCAGCTGCGCCAGGTCTTCCTGCGCCAGCTGCAGGCCGATGCGGATTTCCTCGCCCTGCGAGATGCCGTAGCTCTTGGCCAGGATCAGCAGCTGCTTGGCCAGGCGCGCGGCCAGCGGGCGGGTGTTGAGGTCCTCGATCAGATTGAACATCAGGCGCAGGCGCCGGCAGTTCAGCCGCAGCAAGGCGTCGTAAAGCTCCACATGCTGCGACAGCAGCTCCTTGAAGTCGGGCTTGCGCACGATCAGCAGGGTGGTCGGTCCATGGGCCGAGGCGTCGTGGGTGCGCGGCAGGCCGTCGAACAGCGCGGCATCGCCGATCCAGGTGCCCGGCTCGGCATAGGTCAGCGTGACCTGCTTGCCCGACAAGGACACCGAGCTCACCCGCACCGCGCCCTTGGCCACGCCGATCCAGTCCTCGGCCGGTGTGCCCCGTGCCGCCAGCATCGCGCCGTCGTTCAAGCGACGCACGTGGGCACGGGCCAGGATGGCCGAGCGCAGCGCGTGCGAGAGTGACGAGAACCATGCACCTGCTTCGATGTTGTGACGCTCGTCGATTGTAAGAACGGGGGTGTTCATGGCTTGTCCCGGGCGCGACAAACCAGGTCGCGCAATGGATCAGTGAAAACGCGGGGCGGCCAGCCGCCGTCGCCTAGTGGAATGCGGCAGCGCGGCGTTGCAGGAAGGCCGCGATGCCTTCCCCCGCATTGTCATGGAACAACTGGTCCAGAAAGGCTTCGCGTTCAGCCTCCAGGTGCGTGCGCAGCGCGTTCTCCGGCGCCGCGGCCACCAGGGCCTTGGCGCCGGCCAGCGCATTGGGGGCCATGCGGGCGAGCTGCGCGGCCAAGGCCAGTGCTTCGCTCAGCGCCGATCCCGGTGCGCAGACCCGGTTGACCAGGCCGTGCTGCTGCAGGCGCTCGGCGGCGATGGGCTCGGCCAGCCAGACCCATTCGCGCACCAATGGAGCCGGCACACTGCGGCCGAGGAACCAGGTGGCGCCGCCGTCCGGGGTCAGACCGACCCGGCCATAGGCCAGCAGAAAGCGCGCGTCCCGGGCCGCCACCATCAGGTCGCAGGCCAGGGCCAGCGAGAACCCCGCCCCCGCTGCCGCACCTTCGACCGCGGCGATCACCGGCTTGGGCAGGGCGCGCAGGGTGTCGATCAGTCCATGCAGCGCATCGATGGCCTCGGCCTGCTGCGCCCGGGTGCCCTGGCGCGCGCGCTCCAGCCGCTGCAGGTGGCCGCCGGCGCAGAAATGGCCGCCAGCACCGGTCAGCACCACGCTGCGCACCTCCGGGTTGGCGGCGGCGGTGTCCAGGGCTTCGACCAGCGCCGCATAGAGCGTGGGCGACAGCGCGTTGCGGCTGCCGGGGTCGCTGAGGGTGATGACGCTGCAGCGGTCGACCAGCTGCGTGAGAACGGTGGCGGTCATGGTGGGTGAGGGCGGTGCCGCAGGCAAGAGACACGGCATTCTTGCATCGGTGCCACACCCCCACGCTTGGGGCGCGGATTGAGAGCCACTCGTGTTAGAGTGCCCCGAACAATCCCTTACAGCGATCCCCACACACGGCATGGCTCTCCCCCGCGCGACGCTCGTCATCGCACTGGCGGCCTCGGTGGCGCCTCTTGGTGCCCACGCGGTCGGTTTCGGGCGGGTCACGCCTTCCGGCGTACTGGGGCAGCCCCTGTCGCTGCTGGTGCCGATCCGCCTGGACCAGGGTGAACAACTCTACGCCGAGTGCATCCACGCGGAAGTCACTGCGGGCGACAGCCTCCTGGTGTCCAGCCAGGTGCGTGTGAGTGTGACCCCCACGGCCAATCCGGCGGAATGGAACGCCCGCATCACCACCACCGTGCCCTTGCTCGAGCCGGTGGTCGAGGTCGCGGTCAGTGCCGGCTGCGAGCGCCGCTTCATGCGGCGCTTCACCGCCTTGCTCGATCCCCCGCTGATGGCGCTGTCGTCGCCGGCGCTGCCCTCGGCCGGCCTGAGCGAGCGGCCGCGGTCGTCTGACGCTGACCTGCTGGCGCCGCGCTCGCGGCCGGTGCGCAGCCCCGACGCGGTGGTGCGGCGTGAGCGCGCAGCTTCAACGGCCCCGCGTGCCGAGGCCCCCCGTGCCAGCCTGAAGTCGGCTCCCAAGGTGGCGCCCGCCCCAGCGGCCGCGGCGCGTGCCAATGCCGAAGCGGGCGAGCGCCAGGTCGCGCGTCTGCTGCTGGATGTGGGCAGCGGACCGCGTTTGCGCATGGACATCGAGGACCCGGTCTTCATGCCGGCGGGCAGCGCCTCGGCGGCATCCGGTGCGGGCGAGGCCCTGGACAGCGAGTCCGAGCGCCTGCGCCTGCTCGAGAAGACCCTGGCCGACCTCAAGCAGGAGGCCAACGCCTACCGCCGTACCGAGACCGGCCTGAAAGCACGCCTGGCCGAGTCCGAAGGCCGCAGCCGGCTGGTGCCCTGGCTGGTGGGGCTGCTGGTTCTGGCCGGTGGTCTGGTCGGCTGGCTGCTGTGGCGCCAGCGGGGCCAGTCCACGACCGAGCGGGCCGACGCCGGCGCGTCCCTGCTGCCGGAGAGCAACAAGTCCGACACCCCTTGGTGGGGCGACGGGGCGGCGCCCAGCGTGGCCGCGGCGCCGGCGCCACAGGCCGAACCGGACGAGGGCGAGCACACCGGCGCACGGGTCGTCGTCGACTTCGACGGGCCGGCCTCCGCCCCCGCCGCCTACGAGCGCACCCAGCCGTTCACAGCGCCGATGCTGGCCGATGCCCAGTCCTCGATCGTCGACGGCCAGTCGCCGGCGCGCGAGGTCTCGGTCGAGGAACTGCTGGACCTGGAACAGCAGGCCGACTTCTTCATCGCCCTGGGTCAGGAGGATGCCGCGGTCGATCTGCTGATGTCGCACCTGCGCGGCACCGGCGGCCAGAGCCCCTTGCCCTACACCAAGCTGCTCGAGATCTACCGTCGCCAGGGCGATCGCACCGCGTACGAGCGCATCCGCGCGCGCTTCAACCGCCGCTTCAACGCCTATGCGCCCGACTGGGACCAGGGGCCGCAGCACGGTCGCACGCTGGAAGAGTACCCCGAGGTGGTGCAGCGCCTGCAGGGCCTGTGGTCGTCGCCGCTGAATGCGATGGCCGTGCTCGAGGCCATGCTGTTCCGCAACGACGAACTGCAGGAGCTTTTCGACCTGCCGGCCTACAAGGACGTGCTGCTGCTGTACTCGCTGGCGCGCGACCTGTACCAGCAGGAAGGCGTGACCGCGGCCGATGTCGACCTGCTGCTGCCGATCGGCGACGACGCCGCGTTCGCGGCCAGCGCCCCGGCGCCGCACAACGATGGCGTGGCGCAGGGTCGGGACGACGCCTACGACCTGACCTCGTTCAACCTCGAACTGCAGCCCACCGAGCCGCGGCGCGGCGAGCCCAAGGCCTGAAGGCCCGGCCCCTGGGCCGCTAGAGCGCGGCCAGGCGCTCGAGCGCGCGCGTCAGCGTGGCGTCCTGCTTCGCAAAGCAGAAGCGCGCGATGCGCCGCTGGGGCGGCGTGGCGCAGAAGGGCGAGAGCGGGATCGCAGCCACACCTACCTCGGTGGTCAGCCAACGGCAGAAGGCCTCGTCGTCAAGCGCCGACACCGGGCTGTAGTCCACGCACTGGAAGTAGCTGCCCTCGCAGGGCAGCAGCACCAGGCGGCTGGCCGCCAGACCGGCGCGGAACAGGTCGCGCTTGCGCTGGTAGAAGTCGGGCAGGCCTTCATAGTGGGCCGGCTCGGCCAGGTAGCGTGCCAGCGCATGCTGCATCGGCGTGTTGACCGTGAACACGTTGAACTGGTGCACCTTGCGGAATTCGGCCATCAACACCGCCGGTGCCGCGACATAGCCCACCTTCCAGCCGGTGACGTGGAAGGTCTTGCCGAAGCTCGACACCACCACCGTGCGCGCCGCCAGCTCGGGGCTGGCGCTGGCGCTGGCGTGGACCTGGCCATCGAACACCATGTGCTCGTAGACCTCGTCGCTGATCACCAGCACCTCGGTGGGGGCCAGCAGGCGGGTCAGGGCCTCGCGCTCGTCCTCGCGCCAGATGCGGCCGCTGGGGTTGTGCGGGGTGTTGATGATGATGGCCCGGGTGCGTGGGCTCAGGGCCGCACCAATGGCGTCGAAGTCGGGGCCGAAGTCGTCGACCCGCAGCGGCACGCGCACCGCGCGGGCGCCGGCCAGCGTGATCGCGGGCACGTAGCTGTCATAGCAGGGGTCGAGCACGATCACCTCGTCGCCCGGGTGCACCAGCGCCAGCACCGCGGTGAGCAGCGCCTGGGTGGCCCCGGCGGTGATCGTGATCTCGGTGTCGGGGTCGTAGCGCCGACCATGCTGGCGCTCGATCTTGCGCGAGACGGCCTCGCGCAGCGCGGGCACACCGGTCATCGGCGGGTACTGGTTCAGGCCGGCCTGCATGGCCTCGGTCACCAGGTCCAGCAGCGCCGGGTCGCCCGCGAAGTCAGGAAAGCCCTGACCCAGGTTGACCGCGCCGTGCTGCTGCGCCAGCGCCGACATCACGGTGAAGATGGTGGTGCCGACCTCCGGCAGTCGGCTCACAGGCAGCGGGGTTCGGGCGTCAGAGTTCATAGCTGTCTCCCTGGCCTTGCATGGCGCGCAGGATCAGCGGCCGGGCCAGGCGGGGTGAGAGGAGTTCGGCAAAGGCCAGCACATAGCCGCGCAGGTAGGCGCCGCGGCGGAAGGCCACGCGTGAGGTGTTCTGCCCGAACAGGTGCCCCGCCAGGCAACTGCGCAGGTCGGGGCTGGCGTTGTCGCCCTGCACCGCCATCTCGGCGACGATGCCCACGCCCAGGCCCGAGCGCACATAGGTCTTGATCACGTCCGAGTCGATCGCCTCCAGCGCGATGTTGGGCCGCAGCCGGCGCTGGGCGAAGGCCAGGTCGATGCGGCGGCGCCCGGTGAACGCGGCCTGGTAGGTGATCAGCGGGTGCTCGGCCAGCTGTTCCAGCGAAGGCCGCTCGATCGAAGCCAGCGGGTGCTGCGCCGGGAAGACCAGCACGTGCTGCCATTCGTAGCAGGGCAGGGTGACGAGCTGGTCGACCTCGGACAGTGACTCGGTGGCCAGGCCGATGTCGGCCACATCCTCCATCAGCATCTGGGCCACCTGCTCCGGCGTGCCCTGGTGCAGGCTGACCTGCACCTTGGGGTAGCGGCGGCGCAGCTGGGCCACCGGCTCGGGCAGCACATAGCGCGCCTGGGTGTGCGTGGTGGCGATCGACAGCCGGCCGCTGTCCTGCAGCGAGAACTCGTCGCCGATGCGGCGCAGGTTGGCCACCTCGCGCAGGATCACCTCGATCGACTGCAGCACCAGCTCGCCCGGCTCGGTGACACGGCGCAGGCGCTTGCCGTGGCGCGCGAAGATGTCGATGCCCAGTTCCTCTTCCAGCTCGAGGATGGCCTTCGAGATGCCCGGCTGCGAGGTATGCAGGGCCTTCGCGGTCTCGGTGAGGTTGAGCTGGCGCCGCACCGCCTCCTGGACGAAACGCAGTTGCTGGAGGTTCAAGCGCGTTCCTCGCGCGACAGCGCTGCCGCGTCGTGCAGGCCGCTGGCGATGCGCGCCATCGCATCGATCAACAGCGGTGATTCGCCCACCGCCGGGTGCAGCATCCAGTGCACGGCGGGCCAGTCGGCCTGCAGCCGCTGCAGCAGCGCGGGCACGTCCTTGCGCACATGGCCGCCCGCGCCCAGGAACAGCGGCAGGATGTCGACCGCGTGGCAACCAGCCCGCGCGAGCTCGGCGCCGGCCTCGACCATGTCGGGCGCGACGAACTCGAGGTAGGCGTTGCGCACCTCGCGGCCGGGGTGCTCGGCGCGCACCCGCGCGGCCAGTTCCACGAAGGGGCGCGACCAGGCGGGGTCGCGGGCGCCATGGGCCAGAAGAATCAATCCACGCATCGGTACTCCCGGGAGATGGGGTCAGCGGTAGCGCACCAGCCAGCCATAGGCGGTCAGCGACAGGGTCAGGAACAGCAGGCTGGGGGCGGCCGCGGCCAGCCAGGGCGTCCAGTCGTTGAGCCGGCCGAGGTGGCCGACCACGTTGTTGAGCAGCACGAAGGCCACGCCCAGCATGATGCCGCCGAAGACCTTCAGACTGACGCCGCCGGCCCGCGCGTGCATGTAGGCGAAGGGCAGGGCCAGCATCACCATGACGATGCAGGCCAGCGGGTACATCAGGCGCTTCCAGAACAGCAGTTCGTGGCGCTGCGCCGTCTGTTCCTGGTTGGACAGGTGACGGCTGTAGCGCCACAGCTCCAGCGTGGTCATGCCCTCCAGCGGCGACAGCGCGGCCGAGACGAGCCGCTCGTCCAGCGTGGTGGGCCAGTCCAGTTGCGGCTCGCGGCGCTCGACCAGGGGCTTGCCGGGATCGCCGGCCGGCGGCCAGTGGGTGTCGACCACCTCCTCCAGGCGCCAGTGGCCGTCGCGGGCCTGGGCCCGCTCGGCCTGCAGGCGGCGCTGCAGGCGGCCCTGGGCGTCGTGCTCGAAGATGCGCACCTGGCGCATCAGGCCATCCGCGTCGGTCGAGGCCACGTTGATCGAGATCGACAGTGCGCTGCCGTCCACCTCGCGGTGCTCCTTCAGCCAGGCGCCAGCCTGTCCCAGCGCCTGACCGCCGGACACGCGTGCCCGCAGCGCCGCCGCCTGCTGCTCGCCCAGCGGGGCCAGGTAATCGCCGGCCACGAAGGTCAGCACCGCGAACACCGCGCCCAGGCGCAGCAGCAGCCGCAGCGCGCGCCCCGGACCCAGGCCACCGGTGCGCAGGATGGTGAACTCGCTGGACTGGGCGAGCCGGGCCATCGCGTAGATGGTGCCGATCAGCACGGTGATCGGCGCCAGCTCATAGAAACGGTAGGGCAGCGACAACAGTGCCGACAGCGCCGCCAGGCCGACGGTGCCGCTCTTGCGGGTCACCCGCTCGAGCTCTTCGAGGAAGTCGATGAAGAAGAACAGCGACATGAAGGCCACCGCCACGAAGACGATGGACCAGACGACGTCGCGGTAAAGCAGGGCGCGCACGGTCTTCATGGCGTGGCCCCTCGTGGCGAGCGGCGCAGGCCGATGGTGGTGGCGTGGTCACGCCACCAGATCAGTCCCAGCGCCAGGCACAGCACCAGGCCGTGCAGCCCCAGCAGTGCCACCGGCATCGAGGCGCGGCCGGTGCTGACCCAGGCCTGGCTGAGGTTGAGCAGGTTGTAGTACACGACGAAGGCCAGCAGCGCGAACAGCAGGTTCCAGTTGCTGGCGCGGCGCGGGTTGGTGGCGGCCGTGCCCACGCCCAGCAGCGCCAGGTTGCAGGCCCCGAACAGCATGCTCAGGCGCCAGGTCAGCTCGCCCTGGGCGACCCGCGAGCCCTGCTGCCACAGCGCCAGCGAGCCGGTGGCCTTGGGCGCCAGCGTCTGCGCGGCGGCGGCGCGAGCGGCATCGATCTGCATGCGGTAGCTGTCGAAGGAGGTCACGGTCTGGGCGCCGGTGCGCTGGTCGCGCTCGTTGCGGTGGCCGGCATCCAGCACCAGTTCGCGCAGCTCGCCCTGCTGTTCCACCCGGCCGGCGCGGGCGGTGGTGACCGCCTCGCGGTCGCCATCGCGCGAGAGCACGAAGACATTGCGGCCAATGCCGGCCGACTCGCCCTCGCGCTCGACGAAGAACACCCGGCTGCCGTCGCGCGAGGACTGGAAGCTGCCGGGGGCCACCCGCGAGATGTCCGAGCGGTGCTCGTAGCGGTCGCGCATCTCGGCAATGCGCTGGTTGCTCCAGGGCCAGACCAGCAGCACGCCCACGCCCACTGCCAGCAGCACCGGCGTGGCGGTGCGCAGCACCGGCCGCACGAAGCGCGACAGGCCCACGCCGCTGGCGAACCAGATGGCCATCTCGCTGTCGCGGTACATGCGGCCCAGCGTCACCACCACCGCGACGAACAGCGACAGCGACAGCATGGTGGGCAAGTGGCCCAGCACGGTATAGGCCAGCAGCAGCGCCACATCGCCCGGATCGGCCACGCCATTGGCCGCCAGTCCGAGCAGGCGGATCAGAAACATCGTGACCACGATGGTCAGCAGCACCACCAGGGTTGCCCCGAATCCCCTGGAGAGTTCGCGGCGCAGGGTCGCATCGAATAACATCAGCTGCTTGTCCTCACTCAGGTGAATTATGAACGTGCAAGCCACCGTGGTCGGTACCGCCGACCTTGCCAGCGTCGAATCCGATGTGCTGGTCCTGGTGCTGGGTGCCGCCCACAAGGTGAACGCCCGCGGTACCGCCGCCGAACAGCTGTTCCATGCCGCGATCAAGAGCGGCGATCTCGAGGCCAAGGGTGGCCAGTCCCTGTACCTGCACGGCGCCCAGGGTTTCTCGGCCCGGCGCGTGCTGCTGGTCGTGGCCCGCGACGGCTCGGTCAAGGCCTTCCGGCAGGCCATCGATGGCGCGCTGGGTGCACTGAAGACCCGTGGCCTGAAGACAATGGCGGTGGCAGCGCTGGGGATCGAGCTGACCGAAGGTCATGCCGAGATGCTGTGCCTGTCGCTGGAGCACACGTTCTACGTCTATCGCCACACCAAGCCCAGCGCCGAGTCCCTGCGCGCCCCGCTCAAGGTCCAGCTGTGCGTATCCAGCGAGCAGCTGACCGCGGCCAAGGCGGGCGTGCGCCGCGGCCATGCCGTGGCCGCTGGTGTGGGCGTGGCACGCGAGTGTGCCAACCGGCCCGGCAATGCCTGCACGCCCACCTGGCTGGGCGAAGAGGCCCGCCGCATCGGCCGCGAGCACGGCCTGAGCGTCAAGGTCCTGGACCGCAAGGAGATCGAGAAGATCGGCATGGGCTCGTTCCTGTCGGTCTCGCGCGGGTCCGACGAGCCGCCGCGCTTCATCATCATGGAGTACCGCGGGGGCCCCGCCAAGGCGGCGCCGGTGGTGCTGGTCGGCAAGGGCATCACCTTTGACACCGGTGGCATCTCGCTCAAGCCCGCCCCCGAGATGGACGAGATGAAGTTCGACATGGGCGGCGCGGCCAGCGTGCTGGGCACGATGCGCGCCATTGGCGAACTCAAGCCCAAGCTCAACGTGGTGGCGCTGATCCCCACCTGCGAGAACATGCCCAGCGGTCGGGCCACCAAGCCGGGTGATGTGGTCACCAGCCTGTCCGGCCAGACCATCGAGATCCTCAACACCGATGCCGAGGGTCGGCTGATCCTGTGCGACGCGCTGACCTACGCCGCCCGCTACAAGCCGGCCGCCATCGTCGACGTGGCCACCCTCACCGGTGCCTGCGTGATCGCCCTCGGCCACCACCACGCCGGCCTGTTCGCATCCGACGACGAACTGGCAGCGCAGCTGCTGGCGGCCTCGGGCAGCGCGCAGGATCCGGCCTGGCGCATGCCGCTGGACGATGAGTACGCCGAAGGCCTGAAGAGCCGCTTTGCCGACGTGGCCAACGTCGGCGGTCGGCCGGGCGGCTCGATCACCGCGGCCAGGTTCCTGCACCGCTTCGTGGGCAGCACCCCGTGGGCGCATCTGGACATCGCCGGCGTGGCCTACAAGGGCGGTGCGGCCAAGGGCGCGACCGGCCGGCCGGTCGGCCTGCTGACCCACTTCCTGCTGTCGCGCGCCGGCCGCTGAGGGCCTGCCAGTCGTGGAGGTGCGTTTCTTCACCGGGGTCGACGAGCCGCTGGCCCTGGCCCTGCGGCTGGTGCGCAAGCGCCACCGCGAGGGCGGACGCACCGCGGTGTTCGGGCCGGCCGCACTGCTGGCCCGGCTGGACCAGGCCCTGTGGAGCGAGCCGCCGCTGGAGTTCCTGCCCCACCTGCGCCTGCGGCCGGGCGACCCCCTGCCGGCCGACGCCGCTCTCACGCCGGTCTGGCTGCTGGAGCAGCCGGCGCCGGACCTGGCCTGTGACAGTGCCGTCAACCTGGGCTTCGACCAGGTGGACGCGCTGACCGGTTTCGAGCGCGTGGCCGAGATCGTCGCCACTGAAACGCAGGCCCGGGCCGCCGGCCAGCAGCGCTGGCGCCGGTACAAGGCGCTGGGCGTGACGATCCACCATCATCCGCAGGACGGCGCGCGCCCGGACTAGGGCCTGTTCACACTACCGGAAGGGATTGCGTTGATACCCAAAAAGGCCGCAGGCAAGGCGCACACCGCAGCCGGGTTGGATACCCGGCGAGGATGTGCAACGCCGCATGCGGCCTTTTTGGGTATCAACCCTTCGGGAAGGTCCGCCAAACCGGGCCACTCGTCGTTGCCCCGCTTGCCCGCACATCAGTGCGGGCGGCGCGCTGCGTCTAGATTGGCCCGGTTTGGCGGGCCTTCGCAACCCTTCCGGTAGTGTGAACAGGCCCTAAGCCGCGGTCATCCGGGAAGGCCCCGGCCGCGTTGGAGGCGGGCGCCCGACCCGTGCTTGCCCTGATGCCGGGCGGCGTGCGCCGCAGGCGATTTGGAGTATCGTCAGCGGCGCCGGTCGAGCGGGCCCCCTTGCCGATACGGCCGACCCATTCCACTTCCATCCAGAACCGGAGGTTCCTACTCATGCAAGCCAAACTGAATGTGATCGCCATCGCCACCCTGATGGCCGCGGGCAGCGTCTATGCCCAGGACATGGTGGTGAAGATCGGTCACGTCGGTCCCACCAGCGGCGCCATCGCCCACCTGGGCAAGGACAACGAGAACGGCGCGCGCATGGCGATCGACGAGCTCAATGCCAA
>NZ_JAGQDD010000007.1:0-224698 GCF_018069845.1 Ideonella alba | reverse complement strand
AGGGGGAGTTCGCTTGGCCGAAGTCAAGGAGGAGGCCGCAGGCCGGGGGACATGAGGACAAGCGAACTCCCCCTCGCCCGCCGCGCCACCCCGCCGCAGTCGACCCAACGGCAGGTCAGGGCAGGAAGCGATCCTTCCCCCTGTCCAACTCAGCCGATCTCCACCGCCACCTTGCCAAACTGCTGGCCACTCTCCAGGCGATCCAGCCCAGCGTGCACCTGGTCCAGCGTGAAGCGCGAGTCGATCACGGGGCGCAGGCCGTGGCGTTCGACCCAGCTGACCAGGTCGCGCATCTCGCTCAGCGTGCCCAGCGTGGAGCCCAGCACCTGCAATTGACGGATGAACATGCGGCGCAGATCAGCCCCGGGCTGATCGCCGGTGGTGGCGCCGCAGGTCACCAGCCGACCGCCGCGGGCCAGTGATTTCAGGGCCGAGGACCAGACCGCGGCGCCCACGTTCTCGAACACCACGTCCACGCCGTGGCCCTGGGTCAGGCGGGCCACCTCCTTGGCCACGTCCTGGCGTGACGAGTCGATCACCTCGTCGGCGCCCAGGGCTCGGGCGCGCTCGAGCTTGGCGGCATCGCGCGAGGTGGCGATCACCCGCGCGCCGATGCCCTTGGCCAGTTGCAGCCCCGCCAGCGACACGCCGCCGCCAATGCCGAAGACCAGCACGGTCTCCCAGGGCTGCAGGCGGGCGCGCGTGAACAGCATGCGCCAGGCGGTGAGGTGGTTCACGCCCAGCGCAGCGGCCTCGGACGCATCCAGGTGCGCGGGCCAGGCGAACAGATTGCGCGCCGGCAGGCTGACGTACTCGGCCAGCGTGCCGTCGCGGTGCTCGCCCAGGTAGCGGATGCCGGCGCACAGCACATCGTCACCGCGCAGGCAGTGGGCGCACTGGCCACAGGCCACGCCCGGATGCACGATCACGCGTTGCCCTGCGCTCCAATGACGCACGCCGGGGCCGACGGCATCGACCGTGCCTGCGCCGTCCAGGCCCATGATCTGCGGCAGGCTGTGCGTGATGCCGGCGCCGCTGTCACGCATGTACAGGTCCACGCGGTTCAGCGTGGCGGCCTGCAGCCGCACGCGCACCTCGCCCTCGCCCACGGCGGGCAACGGACGCTCGCCCACCTGCACCACCTCGTTGCCACCGTGACCGGTGATGAATGCTGCCCTCACGTCGTTGCTCCTCCTGGCGTGGATTGTCCCGTCGCGCGTGTCAGCCGGTCGACAGGGGCTTGCCCGCGGGCCGGGCGACAATCGGGGGATGTTCAGTTTCTTTCGCAAGAAGTCGCCGCCGCCCGCACCGCCCGAGGCGCCTGTGTCCGCACCTGCCGTGGCGGCGCCCGAACCGGCGGTCGAGACCGCCCTGCCCGCGGTCGTCGAGACCACGCCCAAGCCCGAAGCCCGCACCGGCTGGCTGGGCCGGCTGCGACAGGGCCTGGCGCGCACCGGCAGCAGCATCGCCCAGGTCTTCACCGGCACGAAGATCGACGACGCGCTCTACGAGGAGCTCGAAGCCGCGCTGCTGATGGCCGACGCTGGCGTCAAGGCCACCGAGTTCCTGCTCGAGGACCTCAAGCGCCGCGTCAAGGACGCCAAGGCCACCGAGCCCTCCGCCGTGAAGGGCCTGCTGGCCGACGCGGTGACCGACCTGCTGCGGCCGCTGCAGCGCTCGCTGGAGGTCGGCCGACACCACCCGACGGTGGTGATGGTGGTGGGCGTCAACGGCGCCGGCAAGACCACCAGCATCGGCAAGCTCACCCGTCACCTGGCCGAGCATGACGCCAAGGTGCTGCTGGCCGCCGCCGACACCTTCCGCGCCGCAGCGCGCGAACAGCTGCAGGTCTGGGCCGGCCGCAACCAGGTCGAGATCATCAGCCAGGAGGGCGGCGACCCGGCTGCGGTCAGCTTTGATGCGGTGACCGCCGGCAAGGCGCGCGGCGCCGACGTGGTGATCGCCGACACCGCCGGCCGTCTGCCCACGCAGTTGCACCTGATGGAGGAGCTGAAGAAGATCAAGCGCGTGATCGCCAAGGCCGACGAGACCGCGCCGCACGAGGTGCTGCTGGTCGTCGACGGCAACACCGGCCAGAACGCGCTGGCCCAGGTCAAGGCCTTCGACGACGCGCTGGGCCTGACCGGCCTGATCGTCACCAAGCTGGATGGCACCGCCAAGGGCGGCGTGCTGGCCGCCATCGCGCGCGAGCGGCCGATCCCGGTCTACTTCATTGGCGTGGGCGAGAAGCTCGAGGACCTGCAGACCTTCGACGCGCGCGAGTTCGCGCAAGCCGTGATCGGTTGACCCCCAGGCTTGCCGCTGCGCGGCTTCGCCACTTCCCAAAGGCCGCTTGATCAGGCAGCCGTAGGGCCTTCCGCGTCGATCGCGGCGAACACCTCGCGCGCGGTGCGGAATGCGTCCATCGCCGCTGGCGCGCCGCAGTAGACGGCCGATTGCAGGAAGGCCTCGCGGATCTCCTCTCGCGTGACGCCGTTGTTCAGTGCGCCCCGCAGGTGCAGCTTCAGCTCATGCGGGCGGTTCAGCGCCACCAGCATCGCCAGCACCAGCAGGCTGCGGTCGCGCCGCGGCAGGCCGGGGCGGTTCCAGATGTCGCCCCAGGCGACCTGGGTGACAAATTCCTGCAGCGGCAGGCTGAACGGGTCGGCGTTGCGGATGGCGTTGTCCACGTAGTCGGCGCCCAGCACCTCGCGGCGCGTGGCCAGACCCTTGGCAAAGAGCTCGTCGTTCATTTCAGGAACAGCTGGTAGACCGGGTTGTCGGTCTCGTCGACACAAGGGTAGGCCAGCGTCGCGAGGAAGTCCTTGAAGGCCTTCTTGTCGGCCTTGGGCACCTGCATGCCCACCAGGATGCGGCCGTAATCGGCGCCCTGGTTGCGGTAGTGGAACAGGCTGATGTTCCAGTCGGGGTGCATGGCCGACAGGAAGCGCATCAGCGCCCCCGGCCGCTCGGGGAACTCGAAGCGGTACAGGCGCTCGTCGCGTGCCAGCTCGCTGCGGCCGCCCACCATGTGGCGCACATGCTCCTTGGCCAGTTCGTCGTCGGTGAGGTTGACGGTGGCAAAGCCGTGCTTGACGAAGTTGCGCTCGATCTTGTCGGCCTCGTCGCGCTTGCTGATGCTGACGCCCACGAAGACGTGGGCCACACGGGCGTCGGAGATGCGGTAGTTGAACTCGGTCACGCTGCGCGTGCCCACCAGCTCGCAAAAGCGCCGGAAGCTGCCGCGCTCCTCGGGGATGGTGACGGCGAACAGGGCTTCGCGTTGCTCGCCGAACTCGGCCCGCTCGGCGACGAAGCGCAGGCGGTCGAAATTCATGTTGGCGCCGCAGTTCACCGCCACAAAGGTCTTGCCCTTGAGCTGGTGCTTGTGCACGTACTGCTTCATGCCGGCCACGCCCAGCGCGCCCGAGGGCTCGACCACGTTGCGGGTGTCCTGGAAGATGTCCTTCATCGCGGCACAGAGCTCGTCGGTGGTGACGCGCACGTAGTCGTCCACCAGTTCGCGCGCCAGGCGGAAGGTCTCCTCGCCGACCAGCTTCACTGCGGTGCCGTCGGCGAACAGACCCACATCGGCCAGCTGCACGCGCTTGCCGGCCTGGACCGAGCGGATCATGGCGTCGGAGTCCACCGTCTGCACGCCGATCACCTTGATCTCCGGGCGCACCGCCTTGATGTACGAGGCCACGCCCGAGATCAGACCGCCGCCGCCAATCGCCACGAACACCGCCTCGATCGGGCCCTGGTGCTGGCGCAGGATCTCCATCGCGATCGTGCCCTGGCCGGCGATCACGTCGGGGTCGTCGAAGGGGTGGACGAAGGTCAGGCCCTGGGCCTTCTCCAGCTCGACCGCGTGGCCGTAGGCGTCGGAGTAGCTCTCGCCGTGCAGCACCACCTCGCCGCCGAGCGCACCGACGGCATCGACCTTGACCTTGGGCGTGGTCACCGGCATCACGATCACCGCGCGGCAGCCCAGCTTGCGCGCGCCCAGCGCCACGCCCTGGGCGTGGTTGCCGGCCGAGGCACAGATGACGCCGCGCTGCAGTTGCTCGGGCGTCAGGTGGGCCATCTTGTTGTACGCGCCGCGCAGCTTGAAGCTGAACACCGGCTGCAGGTCCTCGCGCTTGAGCAGCACGTGGTTGCCGGTGCGCCGGCTCAACGCACGGGCCGGCTCCAGCGGGGACTCGATCGCCACGTCATAGACCTTGGCCGTCAGGATGCGGCGCAGGTAGTCGGCGGGGGCGGGGCGTTGCGGGGTGGCCGCTCGCGTGCGCGCACGCGGCTGGCGGGGGGCGCCGGCCATGGGCGTCTCTCCTGTGGGGGGTGGGTGGGCGCACGACCCCGGCCGGGAGGCCCGACGTCGCTGCTGCAGCGCGTCATGATACCGGGGGCCCCAAGAAAAAAGCCCGGAGCCGTGAGGCTCCGGGCCAATCCACCAATGGAGGAGGTGGAGGAGACAACCGGTGCATCGGAAAACGTTTCCGGATGCGATGACCGCAGTCTAGCGGTAGTCATGGTGCACTGCAATATCCCTGTCTAGAGGGGGTCCACTAGCCCCGCATAATTCACGCTTCGCGCGCCCGGGGGTGGTGCGTCGAACGCCAACACAGGAGAAGTCGATGGAATGCACGGTGCGTTGGGTGGCCGATGCGGGCATGGTGATGCTGGCCGAGACCGGCAGCGGCCACACGCTGGCGATGGACGGCGCGCCGGAGGGCGGCGGCCGCAACCTGGCGCCGCGGCCGATGGAGACGCTGCTGGTGGGCGCTGGCGGCTGCACCGCCTACGACGTCGTGCTGATCCTGCAGCGCGGCCGCCACGCCGTGACCGGCTGCGAGGTCAAGCTGCAGGCCGAGCGGGCCACGACCGATCCCAAGGTCTTCACCGCGCTGAACCTGCACTTCATCGTCAGCGGCCGCGATCTGCCGCTGCCGGCGGTGGAGCGCGCGGTGGCGCTGTCGCATGAAAAGTACTGCTCGGCCACCGCCATGCTGGGCCGCACGGCGACCATCACCACCACGGTTGAGGTGCGCGCGGCCTGAAACCGCCCGCGCCTGGGGATGCCTTGGGACGAGCATTCCGTGGTAGGCGCTTCGTTTCACGTTGTTGCCAGACAACAGGGTTTTTCTATTTACCTGCCAAAGCTTGGCAGTCCGGAGCTCCCTCTGGTGCAATATCGGCAACTTCCGATGAGGAGGTTGGCCTGATCAGCCCCACCTGCCAGGTGATCCGGGTTCTCTCCCGATCGGGACCTCTTGTTCAACCTAGGAGATAGTTGAAATGAAAAAATCTCTGCTCGCTCTGGCCGTGCTCGGCGCTTTCGCCGGTGCCGCCTCGGCCCAATCGTCGGTCACCATCTACGGCAAGCTGAACGTTGAAGCTGGCAAGGCCATCGGCACCACCGACAAGACCCTGCTGGACGTCGCTGGCAGCCGCCTGGGCTTCCGCGGTGTTGAAGACATGGGCGGCGGCCTGAAGGCCACGTTCGGCATCGAGCACCGCTTCAACCCGGCCACCGGCGACAGCGCCGCTGCCAAGTTCTGGAACGGCTACAGCACCGTCGGCCTGATGGGCGACTGGGGCCACATCCGTCTGGGCCGCGACTACGTCGTCGGCTTCCTGATGGTGCAGAACCAGATCGACCCGTTCGGTGGCGACACCCAGGGCGCCCTGCGCAACATCGGCATGATCAGCGGCTCCACCGGCCCTGCCGGCGCCGGCAAGGTCCGCTACGACTCGCAGATCGAGTACCACTTCAGCGCTTCGGGCTTCAACATCGCTGCCCAGGTTGCTGACGCCGGTGCCGTCAACGGTGGCCGCGCCAAGCGTCCGTTTGCCCTGGCTACCAACTACGCTGGTGGCCCGCTGTTCGTCGGCCTGGCCTACGAAAACGGCGGCGATGCCGATGACAAGCACCTGTCGCTGGGCGGCCGCTACAACTTCGGCTTCGCCACCCTGTCGGCTGGCTACTCGCGCGGCACCAACGTCGCTGGCGTGGACGTCAAGGGCTACCTGCTGGGCGCCAACGTGCCGTTCGGCGCTGGCGACTTCAAGCTGGGCTACGCTGTGAGCGACAACGACGCCGTCGCTGGCAAGCTGAAGAAGGTCGGTATCGGCTACCACTACAACCTGTCCAAGCGCACCAAGGTGTTCGCTGACTACGGCAAGGTTGGCGGTGGCGAACCGGTCGGCCAGAAGACCGGCTACGACTTCGGTATCCAGCACAACTTCTGATCATGCTGCAGGCCTGCTCCGGCAGGCCCGCTGCACAGAAGACCAGGCCACCTTCGGGTGGCCTTTTTCATGGGGTCCTGGCGTCAGCGGCTGGGCGTGCTGGCCCCGGGCGAGGCCGGCGTGGCCGTCGCCGCCGCCGGGCGGGCCTCGACCCGCTGCAGCGGCCCGCGTTGGCCGCAACCCGCCAGCAGGGCCAGCGCGGCCAGCAGGGCGGCCATGCACCACAGCGAGGCGTCACGCCACCGCGCCGCACGAAGGGGAATCGAAGGCTCTACACTCGAAGCAATTGCAGTCATGACCGCGATCTTATCGAGATGTCCGCCCCCGCCGATTCCCTGCTCAACGACGCCGATTACCGCCGTCTGACCCATGCCCTGCTGTCCCTGGTGGAAAGCCAGGTGGACGCCTGGCTCGACGACGATGTGATCGACATCGACACCCACCGCAGCGGTGGCTTGCTCGAACTGTCCTTCCCCAATGGCAGCAAGATCATCCTCAACACCCAGCCGCCGCTGCACGAGGTGTGGATGGCGGCGCGCGGCGGTGGCTACCACTTCCGCTGGGATGGCCAGGTCTGGCGCGACACGCGTGACGGCGTGGAATTCCTGCAGCGGCTGTCGCAGGAATCCAGTGCGCAGGCCGGGCAGGCGCTGAGCTACGCCGCCCACTGAATCGCCAGGCGCCGCGCGGCGCGCGGCCCAGGCGGTCAGCGTTTGAACAGGTCCAGGATGCTGCGGCGCTCGTCGTCGCTGGGCGCCTGCGGCACGGCGCGCTGGTCCTCATCCTCGGTGCGCAGCGTGCCGACGCCGGCGCCCGGACCGAACTCCTCGAAGTACCACTCGTTGCCGATGTTGACGATGCCGGCCGGTGGCTGCATCTCGGCCACCGCCACGCCCTGCAGGGCCGTGGCCATGTACTCGATCCACACCGGCAGCGACAGGCCGCCGCCGGTCTCGCGGTCGCCCAGCTTGCGCGGCGTGTCATAGCCGATCCAGACGACGGCGGCCAGCGTGGGGTGGTAGCCGGCGAACCAGGCGTCCATCGAGTCGTTCGTGGTGCCGGTCTTGCCGTAGATGTCGCTGCGCTTGAGGGTGGCCTGGGCACGGGCGGCGGTGCCGGAGCGGGTGACTTCCTGCAGCAGGCTGCTCATCAGGAAGGCGTTGCGCGCATCAATGGCCCGTGAGGCCTCGGTCAGTTCGCGCGCCGGGGCCTGGAACAGCAGCTTGCCGCGGTCGTCGGTGACCTTGGACACCAGCAGGGGCGTCATCCGGTGGCCGCCGTTGGCGAACACGCCGTAGGCGGTGACCATCTGCAGCGGCGTCACCGAGCCGGCGCCCAGCGCCATCGTCAGGTAGGGCTCGTGGCGCTCGCGGTCGAAGCCGAAGCGGGTCACCCAGTCGCGCGCGTAGCCCACGCCGATCGACTGCAGCACCCGGATCGACACCATGTTCTTCGACTTGGCCAGCGCGCGGCGCAACGGGATCGGGCCATCGAAGGTGCCGTCGTAGTTCTTCGGCTCCCAGGGCTGGCTGCCGGTGCTGCCGGCGTCAAAGAACAGCGGACCGTCGTTGACGATGGTGCTGGGGGTGAAGCCTTTTTCCAGCGCGGCCGAGTAGATGAAGGGTTTGAAGCTCGAGCCCGGCTGACGCCAGGCCTGGGTGACGTGGTTGAACTTGTTCTTGCCCCAGTCGAAGCCGCCCACCAGGGCGACCAGTGCGCCGGTGCGCGGGTCCATCGAGACGAAGGCGCCCTCAACCTCGGGCAACTGGGTCATCGTCCAGTCGCCCTTGGCGCCCTTGATGACGCGCACCACCGCGCCGCGCCGGATCTGCACCTTGGGCTCGGCCTTGGACGACAGGCCCGAGGTGACCGGGCGCAGACCGTCGCCGGTGACCGTGACCAGGTCGCCGGACTGCAGCGCGGCAACCACCTTCTTCGGCGAGGCCTCGAGCACCACCGCGGCGCGCAGCTCGTCGTTGTCGGGGCGATCGCTCAGCGCCTCGGCCACCCGGGCGTCCACCGCCTTGGGGTCGGCGGGCAGGTCGACGAAGGCTTCGGGGCCGCGGTAGACCTGGCGGCGCTCGTAGTCCATCAGGCCCTTGCGCAGCGCGCGGTAGGCCACAGCCTGGTCGGCGGCGCGGATCGTGGTGTAGACGTGCAGGCCACGGGTGTAGGCGTCGGGCCCGTACTGGCTGTAGATCAGCTGGCGCGCGGTCTCGGCCACGTACTCGGCGTGCACCGGCATGTCGGTGGGCCGGCGCAGCTTGAGCACCTGTGCCTTGGCCAGGGCATGCTGCTCGGCGTTGATGAAGCCGTTCTCCAGCATGCGGTCGATGATGTACTGCTGGCGGGTGGCGGCGCGACGCGGATTGGCGATCGGGTTGTAGGCCGACGGCGCCTTGGGCAGGCCGGCCAGCATCGCCGCCTCGGCGATGGTCAGGTCCTTCAGCGGCTTGCCGAAGTAGATCTCGCTGGCGGCCGCAAAGCCGTAGGCGCGCTGCCCCAGGTAGATCTGGTTCATGTAGACCTCGAGGATCTGCTCCTTGCTCATGTGGCGCTCGATGTCCAGCGCCAGCAGCACCTCGTAGAGCTTGCGGGTCAGCGTCTTCTCGGTCGACAGGTAGAAGTTGCGCGCCACCTGCATGGTGATGGTCGAGGCACCCTGGCTGTGGGCATCGCGCAGGTTCTCGACGGCGGCGCGCAGCACGCCGCGGTAGTCCACGCCGCCGTGCTCGTAGAAGCGGGCGTCCTCGATCGCCAGCACCGCGTCCTTCATCACCCGTGGAATGTCGCCAAAGGCCACGAACTGCCGGCGTTCGTCGCCGAACTCGCCCAGCAAGGTCCCTTCGGCCGAGAACACCCGCATCGGCAGCTTCGGTCGGTAATCGGTCAGTGCACTGAGGTCGGGCAGGTTGCGGTAGGCCAGCGCCAATGCAATGCCGCCACAGGCCAGGCCGGCCAGCCCCAGTGCCAGCAGCAGCAGCAGCAGGCGCCCCAGCGCGCCGATCAGCGGGAGGCGGGTCCGGGTGGAACCCGGGCTGGCGGCGGGCGTGGCACTGTCTGGTTCGCTCATGGGGTGTCCGTTGGCGGCGGGATTATAGGAAGCGCCCCCTGCCGAACCCGCGCAGCGAGCAGCGGGCGCCCCGCCAGCCCCTGCAACCAGAGGTAAGGAGCCGCCAACATTTGACGAAGCTTTGCGCGAATCGCAACGCCCCCCCCACCGTGGCGCCTGCAAAACCTTGGTTTCACAACAATCTTGCTGATAGGATTGAAGTGCTTTGTTAACTTTGCGGCTGCAAGCTGTGGTCGCTGGAGCCTCTTTTCGTGGGTTTTCTTGATCGCCTGCTGGGCCGCAAGCACCCTCCGATGGTGGGCCTGGATATCAGTACCTCCAGTGTCAAGCTGGTGGAATTGGGACAGACCGCCTCTGGAGAGCCCATTCTTGAGCGGCTTGCCAGCGAGCCCTTCGAGAAGGGCTGGATCGTTGACGGCCAGGTCGAGAAGTTCGAGGAGGTCGCCGACGCGGTGCGCCGTGTCGTCAACCGCAGCGGCACCAAGACGCGGCAGGTCGTGATGGCCATGCCGCAGTCGGCCGTGATCACCAAGCGCATCGTGCTGCCCGCCGGGCTGCGCGAGGACGAGATGGAGATCCAGGTCGAGTCCGAAGCGCACCAGTACATCCCCTTCTCGCTGGACGAGGTCAGCCTGGATTTCTGCGTCATCGGCCCGAACACCAACTCGCCTGGCGATGTCGATGTGCTGATCGCGGCCTCGCGCAAGGACCGCGTGCAGGACCGCCAGGGCCTGGCCGAGGCGGCCGGACTGACGCCGGTGGTGCTGGACATCGAGTCGCACGCCTCGCGCATGGCCATGCAGCGGGTGCTGGCCGGCATGCCTGACACCGGCAAGGACGCGCTGGTGGCCCTGTTCGAGATCGGCGCCGACACCACCAGCCTCAAGGTGCTGCGCGACGGCGAACTGCTCTATGACCGTGACCAGTCCTTCGGCGGCTCGCAGCTGACCCAGCTGATCTCTCGCCAGTACGGCTTCTCCTACGAGGAAGCCGAGCAGAAGAAGATCTCCGGCGATCTGCCCGAGGACTACGAGCCCACGCTGCTGACCCCCTTCGTCGACAGCCTGGCCCACGAAGTCGGCCGCGCCCTGCAGTACTTCTTCACCAGCACGCCGCACCACAAGGTGCACCAGGTGATGCTGGCTGGTGGCACGGCGTCGATGCCCGGACTGCGCGAGCGCGTCAAGGACGTGACCGGCTTCCCGTCGCGCGTCGTCAATCCCTTCGAGAACATGAAACTGGGCCCGTCGGTGCGCGAGTCGCGGCTGCGGCGTGAGGCGCCGGCCTACCTGACGGCCTGCGGCCTGGCGATGCGGAGGTTCGTGCAGTGATCCTGATCAACCTGCTGCCTCACCGCGAGGCCCGCCGGCAGGAGCGCAAGCGCGCGTTCTATTCCGCATTGGGCCTGGCGGCGCTGATCGGTGTCGGCATCGTCATCCTGTGGTACGGCGTGCTGCAGCAGATGACCTCTGCCCAACAGGACCGCAATGCCTTCCTGCAGTCCGAGATTGCCAAGCTCGACGAGCAGATCAAGGACATCGCCACGCTGCGCGCCGAGATCGACGCCCTGAAGGCCCGCCAGCAGGCCGTCGAGAACCTGCAGACCGACCGCAACGTGCCGGTCTACCTGCTCGACGAACTGGCCAAGCAGACCCCGGAGGGCGTTTACCTGACGGCGGTGCGTCAGACCGGCACCACGGTTGCCATCAACGGTCTGTCCCTGACCAACGAGCGCGTCTCCGAACTGCTGCGCAACACCGCCTACAACTCCACCTGGCTGGAACGCCCTGAACTGGTCGAGATCAAGGCCGTGGATGTGCTGATCGGCCGTGACCAGCGCAAGCTGTTCGACTTCAATCTGCGCGTCACGATCAAGCGTCCGCAGTCGCCGGTCAAGCCCGGTGCTGCCGCTGCCTCCGACGCCGCGAAGGGCAAGTGATGGCCACCAAGCAAGCTGTTTCGCGCGTGGACATCGCCGCCAGCCTGAACGGGCTGAGCCGGCAGTTCCGCGAGCTCGATCCCAAGCAGCCCGGCCAGTGGCCGCTGATTCCCAAACTCACCGTCTGGCTGCTGGTCGTTCTGGGTGTGGTGCTGCTGGGCTGGCCGGCCTTGCTGAGCGGCGCTTCCGACGAACTGGAAGCCGCCCGCGAGCGCGAGCCCAAGCTCAAGGATGAATTCCGCAACAAGCTGGGTCAGGCCGTGAACCTGGCTGAGTTGCGCAAGCAGAAGGAGCAGGTCCAGGAGTACGTGACCCAGCTCGAGAAGCAGCTGCCCGGCAAGGCCGAGATGGATGCGCTGCTGTCCGACATCAACCAGGCCGGCATTGGCCGCGGCCTGCAGTTCGAGCTGTTCCGTCCGGGCCAGGTGGTGGTCAAGGACTACTACGCCGAGCTGCCGATCTCGCTGCGCGTCATGGGCCGCTACCACGACGTGGGCGCCTTCGCCGCCGACGTGGCCAACCTGTCGCGCATCGTCACACTGCACAACCTGAGCCTGGTGCCGGTCACCAAGGACACCAGCGGCAACCTCGTGATGGAAGCCACCGCGCGCACCTACCGCTACCTGGATGCTGCCGAGGTGGCCGAGGTCAAGCGTGCCGCTGCCGCGGACAAACAGAGGAAGGGAGGCTCGTCATGAGCCCGCGCTGGACCGCCCTGCCGCTGGGCATCGGCCTGCTGGCGCTGCTGTCGGCCTGTTCCGACAGCAACAATGAACTGAGCGCCTGGATGGACCAGCAGCGCAAGGAGATCCGGCCGCGCGTCGAGCCGATCACGCCGCCCACCAAGTTCGTGCCGCAGCCCTACCTGTCGGCCAAGGCGCTGGAGCCGTTCAATCCGCGCAAGATGGCGGCCACCTCGCAGATCACCCGCCAACCCAACGCGGTGCTGGCCTCCGAGATGCGCCGTCGCAAGGAACCTCTGGAAGCCTTTCCGCTGGACAGCATGGCGATGGTCGGCAGCGTGACGCGCGGCGGCAAGCCGTTCGCGCTGATCCGGGTCGACAACCTGCTGCATTACGTGAAGGCGGGCGAATACATGGGCCAGAACTTCGGCCGCATCACCCGCATCACCGAGAAAGACGTGACGCTGCGTGAGATCGTGCAGGACGCAGCGGGTGAATGGATCGAGCGCACCAGCACCCTCCAGCTACAGGAGAAGGCGCAATGAACAACGGGTTGGAGTCACGCAAGATGAGGAGTCGATTCAGCGCTGCGCTGGTCCTGGTGGCAGGGATGCTCTGGTCGGGTCTGGCCAGTGCCGAGAACCTGGTCCGCTCGATCACCGCCTCCCAGCAGGGCGGCAGCGACGTCGTCCGCATCGAGCTCACCGAACCCCTGGCAGGCAACCCGGGTGGCTTCGTCATCCAGTCGCCGCCGCGGGTGGCCATCGACCTGCCCGGCGTCGGCAATGGCCTGGGCCGCTCCAGTGTGGATGTGGCGCAGGGCAATGTGCGCAGTGTCAGCGTGGCCAGCGCCGGTGAGCGCACCCGGCTGGTGCTGAACCTCAAGCAGTCCGCCAACTACCGCACCCAGGTCCAGGGCAACACGCTGCTGGTGCTGCTTGACGGCGCGGCCATGTCGTCGGCCGAGACCACCACCGGCACGCCGGCCCAGCCGTCCTTCGCTGCCAGCCAGAACCAGGAGCAACTGGCGATCCGCGACATCGACTTCCGCCGCGGCCCCGATGGCGCCGGCCGGGTGGTGGTGTCGCTGGCCAACACCCAGGTGGGCGTCGACCTGCGCCAGCAGGGCCAGAACCTGGTGGTCGAGTTCCTGCGCTCCACGCTGCCCGAGCGCCTGCGTCGCAAGCTTGATGTGTCCGATTTCGGCTCGCCGGTGCAGTCGGTGTCGACCACGCAGTCGGGCGACCGCGTGCGCATGCTGGTCGAGCCCCGGGGTGCCTGGGAACACAGCGCCTACCAGACCGATACCCAGTTCGTGCTGGAGGTGCGTCCGCTCAAGCAGGACCCGAACAAGCTCTCGCAGGGCCCTGGCTACCGTGGCGACAAGCTCTCGCTGAACTTCCAGAACATCGAGATCCGCTCGCTGCTGCAGGTCATCGCCGATTTCTCCAGCTTCAACGTCGTCACCAGCGACACCGTCAGCGGCAACGTCACGCTGCGCCTGAAAGACGTGCCCTGGGACCAGGCGCTGGACATCATCCTGCAGGCCAAGGGTCTGGGCATGCGCAAGTCCGGCAATGTGCTGTGGATCGCGCCCAAGGATGAACTGGCGGCCAAGGAGCAGGTCGAACTCGAGGCGAAGAAGAAGATCGCCGAACTCGAGCCGCTGCGCACCCAGGCCTTCCAGCTGAACTACACCAAGTCCGAGGACGTGGCCAAGGCGCTGATCGGCACCAGCACCGGCGGTGGCGGTGGCGCGGGCTCGGGCAGCAGCGGGGGCAACAATGCCACGCGCATCCTGTCGCCGCGCGGCTCGGTGCTCTTCGAGCAGCGCACTAACCAGCTCTTCGTCTCGGACATCCCCTCCAAGCTGGAGGAGGTGCAGCAGATGATCGCCAAGATCGACATCCCGGTGCGCCAGGTGCTGATCGAGGCGCGGATCGTCGAGGCCGACGACAAGTTCGGCCGTGCGCTGGGCGCCAAGCTCGGTGTGGCCGATCTGCGCGGCCTGCGCGGTGGCGTGCCTGGCTACAGCGTGGGCGGTGGCAACTACGTCAGCATCGGCGGCAACTACGTCAACACCGGCATCCAGACCGGCCAGACGCCCAACACCGCCACCAGCTACAACAACACCCAGGTGGTGAACCTGCCGGCCAACACGGGCTCGATCAGCACCGAGGCGGCTGCCAACATCGCGCTGACGCTGTTCAGTGCCACCGCCAACCGCTTCCTGAACCTGGAACTGTCGGCCCTCGAGGCCGAGGGCAAGGGCAAGATCGTCTCCAGCCCGCGCGTCATCACCGCGGACCAGATCAAGGCCGAGATCGAGCAGGGCGAAGAGATTCCCTACCTGGTCGCCTCCACCGCGGGCAACACCTCGGTGCAGTTCCGCAAGGCCAGCCTGCGTCTGGAAGTGACGCCGCAGATCACGCCGGAAGGCAGCGTGCTGCTCGACGTGGCTGTCTACAAGGACAGCCGTGGCGTGACCACCACCGCGGGCCCGGTGATCAACACCAAGCGCGCGAAGACCCAGGTTCTGGTCGAGAACGGCGGCACCGTGGTGCTGGGTGGCATCTTCACCCAGAACGACAGCGACGAAGTGAACAAGGTGCCATTCCTGGGCGACATCCCCTTCGTGGGCAACCTGTTCAAGAACCGGGTGCGCTTCAGCAACCGCACCGAACTGCTGATCTTCATCACCCCGAAGGTGGTGACCGATCGCACCGGCGCGCGTTGAGTGCACCAGGCACCTTGAGGCTCTGAGAGATGGACATGATGGGAGAGAAGGCGATGCGAGGACTGCGAGCCTGGGGAACCGCTCTGGCGGTGAGCATGGGTCTCGCCGCGTGCGGCGGGGGAGGCGGCGATCCCGGCACCTGCTCACTGGGTTGCACCGGTGACGGCACGGTGGCCGAGGTGCGTGTGGCCGTGACCAGCGCCGCCACCAGCATCGACCTCAGCGCGCCGGTGGCGGTCACCGTCACCGTCACGGCAGTGGATTCGTCCAACCAGGTGGTGTCGGGCGCCACGGTCAGCGTCACCGCAGACAACGGCGGCAAGGTCACCACCGCCAGCAGCACCACCGGCTCCGACGGGACCGTCACTGCCACGGTCGAGTCCTCCAGCACCACGGCGGTCGGCGCCATCAAGGTCAGCGCCTCCAGCGGCGGGCGCAGCGCCAGCACCTCGATCAGCGTGACCGACAGCCAGGTGGCTGTGGGCGACCTGGTCATGGCCCTGTCGTCCAGCGCCATCGACAACTCTGGCGGCGACGAGGTCACGCTGACCGTCACCGCGGTCGATGCCAAGCGCAACACCGTGGCCGAAGCGCCGGTGACGATCACTGTTGACGACCCCGCCGCCATCATCACCCCGGCCGGCACGGTCACGGGCAGCGATGGCACGCTGACTGCCAAGGTGACGATCGGCAGCGACAAGGCCAACCGCGCCTTCACGCTGTCGGCCACCAGTGGCGCCATCACCAAGACCGCCGCAGTGCAGGTCACCGGTGCCAACCTCAGCGCCACCTTTGCCAGCGCGGTCTCTCCGGGATCGGCCGGCAATACCATTCGCTACTTGCTGGCCGACGCCAATGCGCTGCCTATGACGGGCCAGGCCATCTCGATCTCGGCGCCGGGTCTGGCCACGGTGGTCGGTACCACGGACACCGCAGGTGCATTCACCTACACCTATACGGCACCGTCTACCAACACCTCGCTGGTGGTGACCGCGACTGCGGGAGGCACCAGCAACGTGGCCACCATCCAAGTCCAGACATCTGGTACCGTGCCGCCCGCAACCGGCACCGTGGATGCGGCCCGGGTGACGATGGAGCCGCGGACCGTGGCTGTCAACGAGGCGGGCAAGACCACCAACCAGGCCCAGGTGCGAGTTCTGTTCCTCGATAGCAGCAACAAGGGCATCGCCAACATGCGTGTCCGCCTGGACCTGAACGGTGACGCCAACAACGTTGGCGGCACCTTTGCCAACGGCACCTCGATGCTCTACACCGGCAGCGACGGGTCGGTGACCACGTCGTACATCCCGGGTACGCGGTCCAGCCCGACGGACGGCCTCACCATCCGAGCTTGCTACAGCGCCCAGGACTTCGCTCAGGGCGTGTGCAGTGGCGCTGGTGTGTTCTCGACGACGACCACCGCCACCGTCACCAGTTCACCGGTGTCGATCAGTCTCGGCACGAACGAGACGATCGAGGTCGGTGACACCAGCCTCACCTACATCAAGCGCTTCGGCGTGCTGGTGTCGGACTCTGCCGGCGCGCCCATGCCTGGCGTATCGGTCAGTGCCTCGGTGGATCTGACCGACTATCGCAAGGGCAATTACGTGGTCTCGGGCGGCAAGTGGGTTCAGGTCGTGACGGCTCAGTGCACCAACGAGGACACCGACCGCGATGGCGCGCTGGACACCGGCGAGGACATCAACAACAGCAAGTCGCTGGAGCCGCGCAAGGCCGATGTGGTCGTGTCCGTGGTCAGCGGGACGACCGACACCAGCGGGCGCGCCGTGGTGAAGGTGGAGTACCAGCAGGAAGCGGCCTCGTGGGTCAACATGGTCCTGTCGGTCACCGCCACCGGTGTGAGCGGCACGGAAGGCACGGTCGCCAAGTCGGCCTGGCTGTGGACACCGGCTGATGTGATCAACAACACCTCGGCCTCGCCGCCCTTCCAGCTGAGCCCCTATGGCCAGGCTGCGGTCTGTACCAACAAGAACTGACCGTTACAGCGCACTCTCTGACCCTGCGGCGGCTCCGAAAGGTGCCGCCGCAGTTCCATCCAGACCGATGATTTCCTTGGTGGGCATGCCCGGCAGCGGCAAGTCGACGATCGGGCGCCAACTGGCGCGCGAACTCGGCTGGCGTTTTGTCGACACCGATATCGAGATCGAGCATCGCCTCGGCGAGTCCATCCGCGCCCATTTCGAGCGCATGGGCGAGGGCAGCTTCCGGGCGATCGAGTCGTCCACCCTGGCTGAACTGGCGCAGTCGGCTGGCGCCAGCCCCCTGGTGATGGCCACCGGCGGTGGGGCCGTGCTGCGCGAGGCCAACCGCGCCGTGCTGCGTGCGGCGGGTCCGGTGGTGTACCTGCGCTCGTCGCCGGAAGACCTGGCGCGCCGGCTGCGCCATGATCAGCAGCGCCCGCTGCTGCAAGGCGGCGACCCGCTGACCCGGCTGCGCAACCTCTACCGCGAACGCGACCCGCTGTACCGCGACGTCGCCAGCTACACGCTGGACACCGGCCGCTCCAGCGTGCCCACCCTGGTGCGGCTGCTGCTGTCGCAGCTGGAGTTGGCCGGCGTGGTCCCGGCCGACCGACCGCCGCATCGCCGCTGAGGCGCCCCAGGCAGCCGCGTACACTGCGGGTCCGGCCGATCCGGCCACATGCCATCGAGGGGGTTGAGTTGAGGCGCGTTGCGATTGACCTGGGGGACCGCAGCTACCACGTCTGCATTGGCGCCGGTCTGCTGGACCATGCCGAGAGCTTCGAGGGCCTGCCGAGTTCGTCCACCGCGGTCATCGTCAGCAACGAGACCGTGGCGCCGCTCTATGCCGAACGCCTGCAGCGCGCGCTGGCCCCCCGCCACGCCCAGGTGCTGGCCATCGTGCTGCCCGACGGCGAAGCCCACAAGGAATGGACGACGCTGAACCGGATCTTCGACGTTCTGCTGGCCCAGGGCTGCGACCGCAAGACAGTGCTCTATGCACTGGGCGGCGGCGTGATTGGCGACATGACCGGTTTCGCCGCGGCCAGCTACATGCGCGGCGTGCCCTTCGTGCAGGTGCCCACCACGCTGTTGTCGCAGGTCGATTCCTCGGTGGGCGGCAAGACGGCGATCAACCATCCGCTGGGCAAGAACATGATCGGGGCCTTCTACCAGCCCCTGCGCGTGCTGTGCGACCTGTCGACCCTGGCCACGCTGCCGCCGCGCGAGCTCTCGGCCGGTCTGGCCGAGGTCATCAAGTACGGCCCGATCCATGACCCCGGCTTCCTGGACTGGCTGGAGTCGAACATCGAGGCCCTGCGCGCCGGTGACCAGTCCGCACTGGCCCACGCCGTCGCCCGCAGCTGCGAGATCAAGGCCGAGGTGGTCGGCGCGGACGAGCGTGAAGCCGGGCTGCGCGCCATCCTCAATTTCGGCCACACCTTTGGCCACGCGATCGAGGCCGGCCTGGGCTTTGGCGTCTGGCTGCATGGCGAGGCCGTGGCCGCCGGCATGGTGATGGCGGCCGAACTGTCGGCGCGTCTGGGCCTGTGCGCGCCGGACCTGCGCCCCCGCCTGGAGGCCCTGCTGCAGCGCGCCGGCCTGCCGATCCGCGGGCCACGGCTGGGCGCGGCGGAGTACCTGCAGCACATGCGCGTCGACAAGAAGGCCAGTGCCGGTGAAATCCGCTTTGTACTGATCGACGGTCTGGGCCGGGCCGTGGTGCGGCCCGCCCCCGATGCGCTGGTGGCCGATGTCATCGAGTCCCTGTGTGCCTGAGACCGCTGGCCCGGCACCCTGGGCCAGCCAGGCCGCACTGAGCCGCGGCCGGCGCCGTCCGGAGCCGCCGGCCCCCACGCGCAACGACTTCCAGCGCGACCGCGACCGCATCATCCACAGCAGCGCCTTCCGGCGTCTGGTCTACAAGACCCAGGTCTTCATCAACCATGAAGGCGACCTGTTCCGCACCCGGCTGACGCACTCGCTGGAGGTGGCGCAGCTGGGCCGCTCGATCGCGCGCAGCCTGCGCCTGGATGAAGACCTGGTCGAGACCATCGCCCTCGCCCACGACCTGGGCCACACGCCTTTCGGCCATGCCGGGCAGGACGCGCTGGACGAATGCATGGCCCCCTGGGGCGGCTTTGAGCACAACCTGCAAAGCCTGCGTGTGGTCGACCGGCTGGAGCAGCGCTACCCCGAATGGGATGGCCTGAACCTGTGTTTCGAGACCCGCGAAGGCATCCTCAAGCGCTGCCCGGTGCCACTGGCCACGGCGATGGAGCAGCAGGAGCCTGGCGGCGTCGGGCGCCGTTTTCTGGACGGCACCCAGCCCAGCCTGGAGGCGCAGCTGACCAACCTCGCCGACGAGATCGCCTACAACGCCCATGACCTGGACGATGGCGTGCGCTCCGGCCTGATCACCCTGGAGCAGGCCCGCGCGGTGCCGCTGGTCGACCGCCACTGCCAGGAGGCGCTGGAGGCGCACCCCGGGCTGGCGGCCATGCCGCCGCGGCGCCTGCTGGCCGAAACGATCCGCCGCATGCTGTCGGCCCAGGTCTATGACGTGATCGGGGCGAGCCAGGCGGCGCTGGGCGCGGCCCAGCCGGCCGATGCCTGGGCCGCACGCCAGTGCCGGGGGCTGATCGGCTTCAGCGATGCCATGCGCCACGACAGCGCTGCGCTCAAGCGCTTCCTGTTCGCGGCGCTGTACCGCCATCCGCAGGTCAATGACAGCACGGCTCGGGCCCGCCGCATCGTCGCTGATCTCTTTGCGGCCTACATGGCGGATCCCGCGCTGCTGCCCCCGGAGTTCCGCCGCGAGGCCGACGTGGCGCGTGGCGTGGCGGATTACATCGCCGGCATGACCGACCGCTACGCCCGCCGCGAGCACCAGCGCCTGACCGGCCAGCAACTGTTCCTGGAGGGCGCCTGAGGTGGGCCGCCCGCTGCGGCTGGTCGCGCCCGGCCTGCCCCATCATCTGATCCAGCGCGGCCACAACAGCCAGCCCGTCTTCCTGGACGATCTGGACCGCGAGCGTTTCCTGGAGGACTTGCAGGTCGCCATGCGCGAATACCGCCTGGCCCTGCATGCCTACGTGCTGATGGGCAACCACATCCATCTGCTGCTCACGCCGCCCGACGAGGCCTCGCTGAGCCGGGCGATGCAATCCCTGGGGCGGCGCTACGTGGGCTGGTTCAACCACCGTCACCAGCGCCGCGGCACGCTGTGGGAGGGGCGCTTCAAGACCAGCGTGGTCGACACCGAGGGCTACTTCCTGGCTTGCCAGCGCTATGTGGAACTGAACCCGCAGCGCGCCGGCCTGGCATCTGACTTGCTCAGCTACCGCTGGTCCAGTCTGGCGCACCATCTTGGCGCGCATCAGGACCCGCTGATCACCGACCATCCCGCCTTCTGGCTGCTGGGCAACACCCCCTTCGAGCGGGAGGCCGCTTACCGGCGCTGGCTGGAGGAGGGGCTCGACGCTGCACGCGAGCGCTTTCTCCGGGACACACTGGCCAAGGGCGGGGTGCTGGGCGGCGAACGCTTCGTCGCTGCACTCGCTCAGCAGACCCAGCGGCGACTGACACCCGGTCGCCGCGGGCGTCCTCCCAAGCCCGCCAGCGGCGCATGAGCCGCTTGCAGAAGCCATTAATCGAGTCTGACACCATTAAATAACTGGAAGGCAACCTGTTTGCCAGTTAATAGAGTCTGACACCATTTAAATCTGCTTGAGTCCGGGGGAGAAGGCCCGTATCCTCGCGTTATCCCTGATCACGTGTAGGAGTGCGCCATGACCAAGGCCGCTGCCGGGGTGGCTTCGCCCCAGGAAATCCAATCGCTGGCCTCGCAAGGTCTGTACAACCCGGCGAACGAGAAGGACGCTTGCGGCGTCGGCTTCGTGGCGCACATCAAGGGCCAGAAGGACCACTCGATCGTCGAGCAGGGCCTGAAGATCCTGGAGAACCTGGACCACCGGGGTGCGGTGGGCGCCGATGCGCTGATGGGCGATGGCGCCGGCATCCTGATCCAGATCCCGGACGATTTCTTCCGCGCCGAGATGGCCGCGCAGGGCGTGGTGCTGCCGCCCCCGGGCGAGTACGGCGTGGGCATGATCTTCCTGCCCAAGGAGCACGCCAGCCGCCTGGCCTGCGAGCAGGAGATGGAGCGCGCGATCAAGGCCGAAGGCCAGGTGCTGCTGGGCTGGCGTGACGTGCCGGTGGACACCGAGATGCCAATGTCGCCCACGGTGCGCACCACCGAGCCGATCATCCGCCAGGTCTTCATCGGCCGCGGCGCCGATGTCATCGTGCCCGATGCGCTGGAGCGCAAGCTCTACGTGATCCGCAAGACCGCCTCGGCCGCGATCCAGAAGCTCAAGCTCACCCACAGCCGCGAGTACTACGTGCCCAGCATGAGCTGCCGCACGATCATCTACAAGGGCCTGCTGCTGGCCGACCAGGTCGGCAAGTACTACAAGGACCTGCAGGATCCGCGCACCGTCTCGGCCCTGGCCCTGGTGCACCAGCGCTTCTCCACCAACACCTTCCCCGAGTGGCCGCTGGCCCACCCGTACCGGATGGTGGCCCACAACGGCGAGATCAACACCGTCAAGGGCAACTTCAACTGGATGCGCGCCCGCGAAGGCGTGATGAAGTCGCCGGTGCTGGGCGAGGACCTGCCCAAGCTCTACCCGATCAGCTTCGAGGGCCAGTCGGACACCGCCACCTTCGACAACACGCTCGAACTGCTGACCATGGCCGGCTACCCGCTGGCGCAGGCCGCGATGATGATGATCCCCGAGGCCTGGGAACAGCACGAGATGATGGACGCGCGCCGCCGCGCGTTCTACGAGTACCACGCCTCGATGATGGAGCCCTGGGACGGCCCCGCCGCGATGGTCTTCACCGACGGCAAGCAGATCGGCGCCACGCTGGACCGCAACGGCCTGCGCCCGGCACGCTACCTGGTCACCGATGACGACCTGGTCGTCATGGCCTCCGAATCGGGCGTGCTGCCCATCCCCGAGAACAAGGTCGTCAAGAAGTGGCGCCTGCAGCCGGGCAAGATGTTCCTGATCGATTTCGAGCAGGGCCGCATCGTCGACGACGAGGAACTCAAGGCGCAGTACGCCAGCGCCCGCCCGTACCGCCAGTGGATCGACAACGTCCGCGTCAAGCTCGATGACCTGACCCCGGCCGCTGAAGCGGCGCCGGCCTCGGCCGTGCCGCTGCTCGACCGCCAGCAGGCCTTCGGCTACACCCAGGAAGACATCAAGTTCCTGATGGCGCCGATGGCGATCAACGGCGAGGAGGGCATCGGCTCGATGGGCAACGACAGCCCGCTGGCCGTGCTGTCCGACAAGAACAAGCCGCTGTACAACTACTTCAAGCAGCTGTTCGCCCAGGTCACGAACCCGCCGATCGACCCGATCCGCGAGGCCATCGTGATGTCGCTCAACAGCTTCATCGGCCCCAAGCCCAACCTGCTGGACATCAACGCGGTGAACCCGCCGATGCGCCTGGAGGTGTCGCAGCCCATCCTCGACTTCCAGGGCATGGCGCGCCTGCGCAACATCGAGTCGGCCACCGGTGGCAAGTTCAAGGTCGCCGAGATCGACATCACCTACCCGCTGGCCTGGGGCCACCAGGGTGTGGAAGCCAAGCTGGCCTCGCTGTGCGCCGAAGCGGTCGATGCGCTGCGCAGCGGCCGCAACATCCTGATCATCACCGACCGCGGTGTCAGCCCCACCCAGGTGGCGATCCCGGCGCTGCTGGCGCTGTCGGCCATCCACCACCACCTGGTGCGCGAGGGCCTGCGCACCACCGCCGGTCTGGTCGTCGAGACCGGCTCGGCGCGCGAGGTGCACCACTTCGCGGTGCTGGCCGGCTACGGCGCCGAGGCCGTGCACCCCTACCTGGCGATGGAAACGCTGGCGGCCATGCACGACGAGCTGCCGGGCGACCTGTCCACCGACAAGGCGATCTACAACTACGTCAAGGCGATCGGCAAGGGTCTCTCGAAGATCATGTCGAAGATGGGCGTGTCGACCTACATGTCCTACTGCGGCGCGCAGCTGTTCGAGGCCATCGGCCTGAACAAGGACATGGTCGCCAAGTACTTCCGTGGCACCGCCACCCAGGTCGAGGGCATCGGCGTGTTCGAGGTGGCCGAAGAGGCCCTGCGCAACCACCGCGCTGCCTTCGGCGCCGACCCGGTGCTGGCCGAGATGCTGGACGCCGGCGGCGAGTACGCCTGGCGCACGCGCGGCGAAGAGCACATGTGGACGCCCGACGCGATCGCCAAGCTGCAGCACAGCACGCGCTCGGGCAAGTTCGACACCTACAAGGAATACGCGCAGATCATCAACGACCAGAGCAAGCGCCACCTGACGCTGCGCGGTCTGTTCGAGTTCAAGATCGACCCCGCCAAGGCCATCCCGCTCGACGAGGTGGAGCCGGCCGCCGAGATCGTCAAGCGCTTCGCCACCGGCGCGATGTCGCTGGGCTCGATCTCCACCGAGGCGCACAGCACGCTGGCCCTGGCGATGAACCGCATCGGCGGCAAGAGCAACACCGGTGAAGGCGGCGAGGACCCGGCGCGCTACCGCAACGAGCTCAAGGGCATCGCCATCACCGATGGCACCAAGGTGTCGCAGGTCGTGGGCGACAAGCAGATCGAGGCCGACTACGCGATGAAGGCCGGCGACAGCCTGCGCTCGAAGATCAAGCAGGTGGCTTCGGGCCGTTTCGGCGTGACCACCGAGTACCTGGTCTCGGCCGACCAGATCCAGATCAAGATGGCCCAGGGCGCCAAGCCGGGCGAGGGCGGCCAGCTGCCGGGCGGCAAGGTCTCCGAGTACATCGGCAAGCTGCGTCACTCGGTGCCGGGCGTGGGCCTGATCAGCCCGCCGCCGCACCACGACATCTACTCGATCGAGGACCTGGCCCAGCTGATCCACGACCTGAAGAACGTGAACCCCAAGGCCGACATCAGCGTCAAGCTGGTGTCCGAGGTCGGCGTGGGCACGATCGCCGCGGGCGTGGCCAAGTGCAAGGCCGACCACATCGTTATCGCTGGCCACGACGGCGGCACGGGCGCCTCGCCGTGGTCGTCGATCAAGCATGCCGGCACCCCCTGGGAGCTGGGCCTGGCCGAGACCCAGCAGACCCTGGTGCTCAACCGCCTGCGCGGCCGCGTTCGGGTGCAGACCGACGGCCAGATCAAGACCGGCCGCGACGTCGTCATCGGCGCACTGCTGGGCGCCGATGAGTTCGGCTTCGCCACCGCGCCGCTGGTGGTCGAGGGCTGCATCATGATGCGCAAGTGCCACCTGAACACCTGCCCGGTGGGCGTGGCCACGCAGGACCCGGTGCTGCGCAAGAAGTTCTCGGGCAAGCCCGAGCACGTGGTGAACTACTTCTTCTTCGTCGCCGAAGAAGCGCGCCAGATCATGGCGCAGCTGGGCATCCGCCGCTTCGACGAGCTGATCGGCCGCGCCGACCTGCTGGATACCCGCAAGGCCGTCAGCCACTGGAAGGCCAAGGGCCTGGACTTCTCCAAGGTCTTCCACGTGCCGCAGGTGCCGGCCGGCGTGGCGCGCTTCCATGTCGACACCCAGGACCATGGCCTGGGCAAGGCGCTGGACGTCAAGCTGATCGAGAAGAGCCGCGCCGCCATCGAGAAGGGCGAGAAGGTCCAGTTCATGGAGGACGCGCGCAACGTCAACCGCTCGGTCGGCGCGATGCTGTCGGGCGAGCTGATCAAGCACCGCCCCGAAGGCCTGCCCGACCACACGCTGTTCATCCAGATGGAGGGCACCGGTGGCCAGAGCTTCGGCGCCTTCCTGGCCTCGGGCATCACGCTGTACCTGATCGGCGAGGCCAACGACTACACCGGCAAGGGCCTGTCGGGCGGCCGCATCGCGGTGCGTCCCTCGATCGAGTTCCGCGGCGACGCCACCAAGAACATCATCGTCGGCAACACGGCGCTGTTCGGTGCCACCAGCGGCGAGGCCTTCTTCCGTGGCGTGGGCGGCGAGCGCTTCGCGGTGCGCATGTCCGGCGCCTCGGCGGTGGTCGAAGGCACGGGCGACCACGGTTGCGAGTACATGACCGGCGGCACCGTGGTGGTGCTGGGCAAGACCGGCCGCAACTTCGCGGCGGGCATGTCGGGCGGCGTGGCCTATGTCTACGACGAGGACGGCCTGTTCGCCAAGCGTTGCAACACCGCCCAGGTCGCGCTGGACAAGGTGCTGCCGGCGGCCGAGCAGGAGGCCAGCATCCCGCGCGCCATCTGGCACCGCGAACAGGCTGACGAGACGCTGCTGAAGAAGCTGATCGAGGACCACCACAAGTGGACCGGCTCGCTGCGTGCGCGCGAGATCCTCGACAGCTGGGCCGAGGCCCGCGGCCGGTTCGTCAAGGTCTTCCCGCACGAGTACAAGCGCGCGCTGGGCGAGATCAACGCCGCCAAGGAAGCCGACGAGGCCGTCGGCAAGGCCAAGGGCAGCAAGGCGGCCGCCAAGGCCCCGGCCGCCAAGTAAACCGCCCCGAACACGAGGAATCACATCATGGGAAAGGTCACCGGCTTCCTGGAGTACGAGCGCATCGAGGAGGGCTACCTGCCCGTCGAGAAGCGCGTCAAGAACTACAAGGAATTCGTCATCGGCCTGACGGCCGAGCAGGCCAAGGTGCAGGGCGCACGCTGCATGGATTGCGGCACGCCCTTCTGCAACAACGGCTGCCCGATCAACAACATCATTCCTGACTTCAACGACCTGGTCTACAAGAACCAGTGGAAGCAGGCCTTCGCGGTGCTTTCCAGCACCAACAACTTCCCCGAGTTCACCGGCCGCGTCTGCCCGGCGCCCTGTGAGGCCGCCTGCGTGGTCAACGTCAACGGCGACCCGATCGGCATCAAGTCGCTCGAACACGCCATCATCGACCGTGCCTGGGAAGAGGGTTGGGTCAAGCCGCAGCCTGCGGCGGTGAAGACCGGCAAGACCGTGGCCGTGGTCGGCGCCGGCCCGGCCGGCCTGGCCGCGGCCCAGCAGCTGGCGCGCGCCGGCCATGCGGTCACCGTGTTCGAGAAGAACGACCGCATCGGCGGCCTGCTGCGCTACGGCATCCCCGACTTCAAGTTCGAGAAGACGCACATCGACCGCCGGGTGGCGCAGATGGAAGCCGAAGGCGTGGTCTTCCGCACCGGCACCATCGTCGGCGAGCTGCCCAAGGACTCCAAGGTCACCAACTGGGCCAAGACCACGGTCAGCCCCGAGCAGCTCAAGGCCGAGTTCGACGCCGTGCTGATCACCGGTGGCGCCGAGCAAAGCCGCGACCTGCCGGTGCCGGGCCGCGACCTGGACGGCGTGCACTTCGCGATGGAGTTCCTGCCGCAGCAGAACAAGGTCAATGCCGGCGACAAGCTCAAGGGCCAGATCCGCGCCGACGGCAAGCACGTCATCGTGATCGGTGGCGGCGACACCGGCAGCGACTGCGTGGGCACCTCCAACCGCCATGGCGCCGCCAGCGTCACCCAGTTCGAGGTGATGCCGATGCCGCCCGAGCAGGAGAACAAGCCGCTGGTCTGGCCCTACTGGCCGATCAAGCTGCGCACTTCCTCCAGCCACGAAGAAGGCTGCCAGCGCGAGTTCGCCATCTCCACCAAGGCCTTCACCGGCGAGAAGGGCAAGATCACCGGCCTGACCACCGTCCATGTTGAGTTCAAGGACGGCAAGCTGGTCGAGATCCCTGGCACCGAGAAGTCCTGGAAGGCCGACCTGGTGCTGCTGGCGATGGGCTTCACCAACCCGGTGGCCACGCTGCTGGAGGGCTTCGGCGTCGACAAGGACGCCCGCGGCAATGCCAAGGCCCACACCGAGGCCGTCGGCGGCTACGCCACCAACGTGCCCAAGGTCTTCGCCGCCGGCGACGTGCGCCGCGGTCAGTCGCTGGTCGTCTGGGCGATCCGCGAAGGCCGCCAGGCCGCGCGCGCGGTCGACGAGTTCCTGATGGGCAGCAGCGCCCTGCCGCGCTGAGGCCTTGCCGAACGCGCACCACGGCCGGGCATCTGCCCGGCCGTTGTCGTTGGTGGGTCCTGTGCGCGTGACGCCCGTGTGAAGCCAGGCAAAGCGGCCATGGGGTCTTCAACCCCCATGCGACAATCTTCGGGTCATCCCTGAGACCGCATGGACCGCGACCCTTTCATCGAGATCGACCACGTCACCTTCGGGTACGACAGCCAGCGCACCATCCTCAACGACGTGTCGCTGGTCTTTGGCCGCGGCCAGGTCACCTCGGTGCTGGGCAACTCGGGCTGCGGCAAGACCACGCTGCTGCGGCTGATCGGCGGCGTGCACGCGGCCGGCAGCGGCCGCGTCGTCTTCGACGGCGAGGTCATCGACACCCGCAACAAGGAGCAGCTCTACCGCCTGCGTCGGCGCCTGGGCATGCTGTTCCAGTTCGGTGCGCTGTTCACCGACCTGACCGTCTTCGACAACGTGGCCTTCCCGCTGCGCGAGATGACCGATCTGCCCGAGGCGCTGATCCGCGACATCGTGCTGATGAAGCTCGATGCGGTGGGCCTGCGCGGCGCAGCGCCGCTGAAGATCAGCGAGGTGTCGGGCGGCATGGCCCGGCGCATCGCGCTGGCCCGCGCGATCGCGCTGGACCCCGAGCTGATCATGTACGACGAGCCCTTCGCCGGCCTCGACCTGATCTCGATGGGGGTGGCTGCCAAGCTGATCCGCACGCTGACCGATGTCACCGGTGCCACCACGCTGCTGATCTCGCACGACGTGCCCGAGTGCATGGCGATCAGCGACTGGGTGGTGCTGATGGCGCCGGGCGGCCGCATCGTGGCGCAGGGCACGCCCAAGGAACTGATGGATTCGACCGACCCCGAGGTGCGCCAGTTCGTGCGCGGCGAGCCCGACGGCCCGATCAAGTTCCACTACCCGGCGCCGCCGGTGGCCGACGATTTCGGCCTGGGGGGGCGCGCATGACGTGGCTGCAGACGCTGGGGCGGCGCACGCTGGACCAACTGGCCGGCTATGGCCACGCCGCCATCTTCTCCTTCGAACTGCTCAAGGCGCTGCCCGCCGCCCTGCGCCGCTTCGGCCTGGTGGTGCAGCAGATCCACGCCATCGGCAACCGCTCGCTGGTGATCATCCTGGCCTCGGGCCTGGCGGTGGGCTTCGTGCTGGCGCTGCAGATGTACTACGCGCTGGTCACCTACGGCGCGGCCGAGTCGCTGGGCCTGATCGTCAACCTGGCGCTGGTGCGTGAACTCGGGCCGGTGGTCACCGCGCTGCTGTTTGCCGGCCGCGCCGGCACCTCGCTGACCGCCGAGATCGGCCTGATGAAGGCGGGCGAGCAGATCGCCGCGATGGAGCTGATGGCGATCGACCCGCGCCAGCGCGTGCTGGCACCGCGCTTCATCGGCGGCATCGTCGCCATGCCCCTGCTGGCTGCGCTGTTCTCGGCGATCGGCATCCTGGGCGCCTATGTGGTGGCCGTGCTGCTGATCGGCGTGGACGCCGGCAACTTCTGGTCGATCATGCAGGACCGGGTGGATGTCTGGCGCGATGTCGGCAACGGCATCGTCAAGTCCTTCGTCTTCGGCGTGATCTGCACCACCGTCGCGCTCTACCAGGGCTACGAGACCGAAGCCACGCCCGAAGGCGTGGCCTACGCCACCACCCGCACCGTGGTGAACGCCTCGCTGGGGGTGCTGGCGATGGACTTCATCCTCACCGCGCTGATGTTCTCCACCCCCTGAACGGACCCGGGAGACCTCCTCATGAACAAGAAAAGCATCGAAATCCTCGTCGGCCTGTTCGTCGCCCTCGGCGCGCTGGCCCTGGTCTTCCTGGCGCTGAAGGCCGCCAACCTGGGCAGTTTCGCCAGCGGGGGCGACACCTACCGCCTGCAGGCCCGCTTCGACAACATCGGCGGCCTGAAGGTGCGCGCGCCGGTGCGCTCGGCGGGTGTCAACGTCGGTCGCGTCACCGCCATCGTGCTCGACCCCAAGACCTACCAGGGCGTGGTCACGCTGGACGTGAACCGCGGGGTTGAGTTCCCCAAGGACTCCTCGGCCAAGATCCTCACCGCCGGCCTGCTGGGCGACCAGTACATCGGCATCGAACCCGGCGCCGACGAGAAGAACCTCGCCGCGGGCGACGTCATCCGCCAGACCCAGTCGGCCGTTGTGCTGGAGAACCTGATCGGTCAGTTCCTGTTCAACAAGGCCGCCGAAGCCGGCGACGGAGACAAGAAATGAAGACCGCCGCGCTGCTGCTGGCCCTGGGGCTGTCCGCCACGCCGCTGTGGGCGCAGACCGCTGCCGCCGAGCCGGCCAGTGCGGCTGCGGACACGGCCGCTGCGCCCGCCCCGCTGGCGTCTCCGAAGGACCCCTTCGAGCGCGGCAACCGCGCCGTCTACCGCTTCAACGACGGCCTGGACAAGGCCGTGCTCAAGCCGGTGGCTGAGGCCTATGTGGCCGCGGTGCCTGAGCTGGTGCGCTCGGGCGTGGGCAATTTCTTCGGCAACATCGGCGACGTCTGGTCGGCGGTCAACAAGCTGCTGCAGGGCAAGGTGGTGCAGGGTGCGCAGATGACGCTGCGCGTGGCCACCAACACCGTGTTCGGCCTGGGCGGCGTGCTGGACCCGGCCACCGAGATGGGCCTGGAGCGCCAGAGCGAGGACTTCGGCCAGACCCTGGGCTACTGGGGCATGCCCTCCGGACCTTACCTGGTGCTGCCGCTGTTCGGTCCCAGCACGCTGCGCGATGCCGCCGCGCTGCCGCTGGACAAGGCAGCCACCTCGGTCAGCCATGTGATCCAGGGCGACAGTGGCGTGATCGCCGCCAACGGCCTGCAACTCACCCAGACCCGCGCTGAACTGCTGGGCGCCTCGAAACTGCTGGGCGATGTGTCGCTGGACCCCTATGCCTTCCTGCGCGACGCCTACCTGGCGCGTCGGCGCAACCTGGTCTGGGACGGTGACCCGCCCGACGAGGACGCCGCGCAGTGAACGCACGATTTGTCACGCCCGGGCGGTGAACCGCTGCCGCCCCGGTGCGTTGAGGGAGTACCGCGCGGCCTTCATGCCGCGCTCATCCGAGAAGGAAAAGCCGATGTTTGAATCCGCTCTGATCGCCCGCTGGACCGCGCCCGCCGTGCTGGCGGTGGCCGCCCTGGTGGCACCGGCCGCCCAGGCCCAGGCCGTGACGGCCGATGCCAAGATCCAGGCGCTGTCCACCGAAGTGCTCGACACGCTGAAGGCCGACAAGGCCATCCAGGCCGGTGACGTGGGCAAGATCAACGCCCTGGTCGATGCCAAGGTGATGCCGCATGTCAACTTCCAGCGCATGACCGCCTCGGCGGTGGGCCGTGCCTGGCGCACCTCCACGCCCGAGCAGCAGCAGCGCCTGCAGGCCGAGTTCAAGACCCTGCTGGTGCGCACCTACGCGGGCGCGCTCAGCCAGGTCAAGGACCAGACCATCAAGCTCAAGCCCCAGCGCGGCGGTGCCGACGACACCGAGGTCGTGGTGCGCACCGAGATCAAGGGCAAGGGCGAACCCATCCAACTGGACTACCGCCTCGAGAAGGCCGGCACCGACTGGAAGATCTACGACGTCAATGTGCTGGGCGTGTGGCTGGTCGACCAGTACCGCAACAGCTTCGCCACCGAGATCAACGCCAACGGCATCGACGGCCTGATCAAGTCGCTGGCCGACAAGAACGCCAAGGCGGCGACGGGCGGCAAGGCCTGATGCTGGCGCTGCCCGCCCAACTGACGCTGCGCGAGGCGCGCCAGACGCTGGCCGCGCTGTCCGGCGCACTGGCTTCTGCCCAGGGCGAGGCGGTGGTCGATGCGTCGCCACTGACCCAGATCGACTCGTCGGCGCTGGCCGTGCTGCTCGAGCTCAAGCGCCAGGCCGCGTCGCGCGGCCTGCGCTTCGAAGTGCGGGGCGCGCCGCCCCGGCTGCAGGACCTGGCGCGCCTGTACGGCGTGCAGGGGCTGCTGGCGCTGACCTGAGCCTAATCGGGCTGCAGGTAGCGCCGCTGGCGCAGGTTGCGCTTGATCTCCTGCAGCACCGGCCGGCGTGCCGGGCCCAGGCGCAGCGCCACGCCGGTGGTCAGGATGTCGATGATCATCAGGTGCAGCAGGCGCGAGACCATCGGCACGTAGCGCTCGAAATCCTCGGGGTGGTCGGCCGGCAGCAGGATCTGCCCGGCCGACTGCACCAGCTGCGCCAGCGGTGAGCCGCTGGCGGTGATCGCCACCAGCGTGGCACCCTTCTTCTGGGCGATCTCGGCGGCGTCGATCAGGTCCTTGCTGCGGCCCGAGTTGGAGATCACGATCGCGCAGTCGCCCGGCTGCAGCATCGTGGCGCTCATCACCTGCACATGGCCGTCGCCCAGTGCCGCCGAGTTGATGCCCAGGCGGAAGAACTTGTGCTGCGCGTCCTGCGCCACGATGCCCGAGTTGCCCACGCCGTAGAACTCGATGCGCCGGCCCTGCTGGGCGGCCTCGGTGAGCGCGGCCATCGCGCGGTCGAAGGCGTGGTTGGTGGCGTCGTTGCGGTACTTGAGCAGGGCGCTGACCGCGTTGTCGATCACCTTGACGATGATGTCGCCGGGCTTGTCGTCCTCGTCCACCGCGCGGTGCACGAAGGGCACGCCTTCATTGACAGTGCCGGCCAGCTTGAGCTTGAAGTCGGCCAGGCCGTCATAGCCCACGCTGCGGCAGAAACGCACCACCGTGGGCTTGCTGACATGCGAGCGTTCGGCCAGTTCGCCCACCGGCATCGACGCGAAGCTGCGCGGGTCGGCCAGCACCAGCTTGGCAACGCGCTGCTCGGCGGGCGGCAGGGCGGGGATGGAGGCGCGGATACGGTCGAGCATGTCGGGCGATACCAGTTGACCGTGGATTGTCGCGCCAGAGCGACCATGCGCCCAGCGCACGCCCACCGGCGAGGCGCTGGGCGTGCCGCCCAGCAGGGCGCTGGTCCAGTCGCGGCTCATGGGGCGATCCTCCGTGCCGCGCACGGCAGGATTCGCGCTTGGGCGCGGCTTCGCGCGCTCATTGCTCTTCCGCCCAGGCGCAGCCGTCACGCGCCACCAGCGCGCTGGCGGCGGCCGGGCCCCAGCTGCCGGCGGCGTAGGTCTTCAGGCTGCTGCCGTCGCGCTGCCAGGCGTCCAGGATGGGTTCGACCCAACGCCAGGCCTGCTCCTGCTCGTCGCTGCGCACGAACAGGTTCAGGCGGCCGGCGATGGCGTCGAGCAGCAGGCGCTCGTAGGCGCCCACGCGGTCGCTGGGGAAGGCCTTGTCGAAGTCCAGGTCCAGCGACACCGGCGCCAGCGCATCACTGGTGCCCGAGCCCTTGGCGGCCAGCATGTGCAGCTCCAGGCCATCCTCGGGCTGCAGCTTGATGACCAGCTTGTTGGCCAGCGTCGGGCCGGGGAAGATCGGGTGCGGGACCGGGCGGAAGTTGACTACGATCTGCGCATCGCGCGCCGCCAGGCGCTTGCCGGTGCGCAGGTAGAAGGGCACGCCGGCCCAGCGCCAGTTCTGCACCTCGGTGCGCAGGGCGACAAAGGTCTCGCAGTGGCTGCCGGCGGGCACCTTGACCTCCTCCAGGTAGCCCGGCACCTTCTTGCCGTCAGCGGTGCCGGCGCGGTACTGGCCACGCACCACATCGCGCGCCACGCTCTCGGCGGTGAAGGGCTTGAGCGAGCGCAGCACCTTGAGCTTCTCGTCGCGGATGGCGTCGGCGTCGTTGGTGGAGGGCGGCTCCATCGCGATCATCGTCAGCAGCTGCAGCGCATGGTTCTGGATCATGTCGCGCAGCGCGCCGGTGCGGTCGTAGAAGTCGCCGCGTGTGCCCACGCCCAATGATTCGGCCAGCGTGATCTGGATGTTGGCGATACTCTCGCGGCGCCACAGCGGCTCGAACAGCGCATTGCCAAAGCGCAGCGCCATCAGGTTCTGCACGCTGGGCTTGCCCAGGTAGTGGTCGATACGGAAGGCCTGGGTCTCGGTGAACACCGAGCGCACCACGCGGTTGATCTCCTGCGCACTGGCCAGGTCGTGACCCAGCGGCTTTTCCAGCACCACGCGCACCTTGGGGCCGTTCAGGCCGGCGGCGCCGAGCTGTTCGCAGATCACCGGAAACAGGTGCGGGCTGGTGGCCAGGTAGAGCACCGCGGTGTCGGCACCGCGCTCGTCCAGCCAGGCTTTCAGGCCGGCGTAGTCGGCCGGCTGCGACAGGTCCATGCGGCGGTAGTGCAGCAGCTCGGCGAAGCGGGCGAACTCCTCGTCGCTGGGGCGCTTGGACGGCTCGACCTCGGAGAAGCGCTCCTTGATGAAGGCGCGGTAGTCGCCGTCGCTGCGGTCGTCACGGGCCACCGCCAGGATGCGGCCGCCACCGGGCAGCTTGCCGTGGCGGAAGGCCTGGAACAGCGCGGGCATCAGCTTGCGCCATGTGAGGTCGCCAGTGCCGCCGAAGAACACGAGGTCAAAGGACATGGTGATGTAATTAAGTTACGGATATCATGATGCATGAGTTTCTTGTGTCGGTCAATCAGGGCAGGGACTTGGCCCTGGCGCGATGTAACCGACTCGAACCCCGGTGGCCGCGCCCTCGGGTTCTAATTCCCTCTGGAACGCGCCTTGCTGGCGCCACAGCACACACCACGCCATGAACCAGCTCGACCAACTCAAGGCCTACACCACGGTGGTGGCCGACACCGGCAACTTCCACCAGATGGCGCAGTACGCGCCGCGGGATGCCACGACCAACCCCTCGCTGATCCTGAAGGCGGTGCAGCAGCCGGAATACGCACCGCTGTTGAAGGACACCGTGGCGGCCCACCGCGACCAACCGCTTGATGTGATCGTCGACCAGGTGCTGGTGCGCTTCGGGCTGGAGATCCTGAAGGTGGTGCCGGGCCGCGTCTCCACCGAGGTCGATGCCCGCCTGTCCTTCGACCGCGCCGCCACGGTGGCCCGTGCCCGCCGGCTGATCGCGCTGTACGAGGCCGCCGGCATCCCGCGCGAGCGGGTGCTGATCAAGATCGCCGCCACCTGGGAGGGCATCCAGGCCGCGCGCGAACTGGAGGCCGAAGGCACGCACTGCAACCTGACGCTGCTGTTCTCCTTCGCCCAGGCGGTGGCCTGCGGCGACGCCGGCGTGCAGCTGATCAGCCCCTTCGTCGGCCGCATCTACGACTGGGCCAAGAAGCAGGCCGGCGCCGCCTGGGACGAGGCCGCGCAGTCCGGCGCCAACGACCCCGGCGTGCGCTCGGTGGCGCGCATCTTCAACCACTACAAGAAGCACGGCATCGCCACCGAGGTGATGGGGGCGAGCTTTCGCAACATCGGCCAGATCACCGCGCTGGCCGGCTGCGACCTGCTGACGATCAGCCCCGATCTGCTGGCCCAGCTGCAGGCGGCCGAGGCGCCGTTGACGCCAGCGCTGGACGCCGCCGCCGCGCGCGATCTGGACCTGCCGGCGGTGCATCACGACGAGGCCTCGTTCCGCTACGCGCTGAACGAGGACGCCATGGCCACCGAGAAGCTGGCCGAGGGCATCCGCCTGTTCGCCGCCGACTCGGCCAAGCTGGACACCCTGATCCTGGGAGCCTGAGATGAGCCACCCGCGCTGCGACGAGACCATCGCCTGGACCGCCCTGGGCGGCCACTACGAAGCCCACGGCCGGGAGCTGGACCTGCGCGAGGCCTTCGCGCGTGATGCCGGCCGTGCCGCGGCCTTCTCGCTGCAGGCGCCCGAGATCTTCGCCGACCTGTCGAAGAACCTGTGGGACGACAGCACGCGGCGCCTGCTGGTGGAGCTGGCCGAGGGCGTGCACCTGGCCGAACGCCGTGACGCCATGTTCGCCGGCGAGCCGATCAACACCACCGAAGGCCGCCCCGTGCTGCACACCGCGTTGCGCGCGCCGCGCGGCGCCGGGCCGTTCAGCGACGAGGTGCACGAGGTGCTCGACCGCCTGCTGGCCTTTGCCGAGCGGGTGCGCGACACCGCCACCAGCGGCATCACCGACATCGTCAACATCGGCATCGGCGGCTCCGACCTGGGCCCGCAGATGGCGGTGCCGGCGCTGGACGCCTTCGCCCACCCGGGCCTGCGGCTGCACTTCGTCTCGAACGTCGACGGCCACGACATCGCGCCGGTGCTGCGCCGCCTGAACCCGGCCACCACGCTGTTCATCATCGCCAGCAAGACCTTCACCACCCAGGAGACGATGGCCAATGCCGGCGTCGCCCGGGCCTGGTTCCTGGCCAACGGCGGCACCGACACGCGCAAGCACTTCGTCGGCGTGACCACCAACCTGAAGGCGGCGGCCGAGTTCGGCATCACCGAGACCTTCGGGTTCTGGGACTGGGTGGGCGGCCGCTACTCGCTGTGGAGCGCGATCGGCCTGCCGCTGGCCATCGCCATCGGCGCTGACCACTTCCGCGCCTTCCTGGCCGGCGCGCACGCGATGGACCAGCATTTCGCCCAGGCGCCGCTGCGCGAGAACCTGCCGGTGCAGCTGGGCCTGCTGGACGTCTGGTACCGCAACTTCCACCACTTCAGCAGCCGCTCGGTGGCGCCCTACCACCAGGGCCTTAAGCGCTTTCCGGCCTATCTGCAGCAGCTGGAGATGGAGTCCAACGGCAAGCGGGTGGATAGCGAGGGCCGCGCACTGCGCCTGGGCACCAGCCCGGTGGTCTGGGGCGAGCCTGGCACCAATGGCCAGCACGCCTATTTCCAGATGCTGCACCAGGGCACCGACGTGATCCCGGTGGAGTTCATCGCGGTGAAGACCCCCACCCACGAGCACGCCGACCTGCACACCAAGGCACTGGCCAACTGCCTGGCGCAGAGCCAGGCCCTGATGCTGGGCAAGACGGCGGCCGAGGCCGCCACCGAGAGCGCCCCCACCGCATCGGCCACGCTGGACCGCACCGTGCTGTCGCGCCACCGCAGCTTCCCCGGCAACCGCCCCAGCACGACGCTGGTGCTGGACGCGCTGACACCGCGCGCGCTGGGCGCCTTGATCGCGCTGTACGAGCACCGCGTCTTCACCAGCGCCGCGGTCTGGGGCATCAACGCCTTCGACCAGTGGGGCGTGGAGCTGGGCAAGGCGCTGTGCAACCAGTTGCTGCCGCGCTTCGCCTCCGGGGACTTGTCCGGGCTGGACGGCTCCACCGCGGCGCTGCTACAACGTCTGCGTGCCTGACCACCTCAAGGACACCCGATGAAGCCCACCCACCTGATCTTCGATTTCGGCGGCGTGGTCTTCCAGTGGAACCCGGTGCGCCTGATCGCCCGCGTGCTGCCCGAGCGGGCCAACACGCCGGAAGCGGCCGATCAGTGGAAGGACCGCTTCTTCCAGGGCTACACCGGTGACTGGGGCGCCTTCGACGGCGGCCACGCGACGGCCGAGGAGACCGCGCAGCGCATCGCCGCCCGCACCGGGCTGACGCTGGCCGAGGTGCAGGCGGTGCTGGATGCGGTGCCCGACGCGCTGGCCCCGGTGCCCGAGATGGTGGCCCTGCTGCGCCGCCTGCGCGCCGCTGGCCACCGCCTGTATTTCCTGTCCAACATGCCGGCCCCCTACGCCGATCACCTGCGCCGCACGCACGACTTTCTGCTGGGCTTCGAGGACGGCATCTTCTCGTCCGAGGTGCGGCTACAGAAGCCCGACCCGGCGATCTACGCGCTGGCCCTGAAGCGCTTCGAGATCACGCCGCGCGACAGCCTGTTCATCGACGACCACCTGGCCAACATCGAGGCCTCCAACCGCTTCGGCCTGCCGGCGCTGCTGTTCACCGACCCGGCGCGCCTGGAGCGCGACCTGGCCTCACGCGGCATCCGCTGCTGAACCCCGCGCCCGGGCCCGCCGCCACTGGCGGTCGCTGCTGAAACCGGCCAGCGCCAGCGCACGGGCCATGGGCCATCCCGCGGCCAGGGCCTCGCGCATGAAGGCACTGCGCACCCGCTCCACGTAGTCGCGCGGCGTGCAGCCCACATGCTCGGCGAACAGCCGGCCCAGGTGGCGCGGCGTCACATGGGCGACCTCGGCCAGGCGCTCCAGCGTCCAGTCCTCGGCCGGGCGCTCGCCCACCGCGTTTTGCACCCGGTGCAGCGCGGGATGCAGGTGGCTGCGTCCGGCCAGCAGCGGCGAGCGCTCGGGGTCACCGGCGCCGCGGCGGTGGAACACCACCAGCACCTGCGCCACCTCGGCCGCCAGCGCCTCGCCGGCATGCTGCGCGATGCAGTGCAGCGCCAGGTCGATGCCGGCGGTCACGCCGGCCGAGCACAGCAGGTTGCCGTCGTCGACGAACACCCGGTCGGCCAGCACCCGGGCACCGGGGGCCAGGCGCGCCAGGTCGTCCAGCAACTCGTGGTGGGTGGTGGTGCAGCGGCCGGACAGCAGGCCGGCATCGGCCGCCAGCAGCGCGCCCGAGCAGACGGTGAGCAGCCGGTGCGGAGAGCTCGGGTCGGCCAGGGCCGGTCCCAGCACGCGGGACAGCCAGTCGCGTGCCGCCAGCCACGGGGCCTGGGCGCGCACCACCGCCTCGGCCTCGCCCGGGCGGCCCAGCAGCACCACCCAGGTCGGGCGCTCGAGGGATGCCGGCAGCGGCTCGATGCCCGCCAGCTGCACGCCCACCGAGGAGCGCACCTGGGCCTGCGGCCCGACATGGCGCAGCCGCCACAGCGGCGCGCGGCCCTGCCGCGCCAGCGCCTGGTTGGCCAGCCGGAAGGCCTCGGCGGGGCCCGCCAGGTCCAGCAACAGCGACTCCGGCAGGACGACGAAGCACACGTCCACCGGCGCCGCGGCCGCCGGCCTCAGGGCGACGGCGACCATGGGTAGTCCATCTGCCGGGCGGTGGCCTGCGCCAGCTCGGGTCCGGCCGCGCGCGCCACCAGGTGCAGCGCCATGTCGATGCCGGCAGCGATGCCAGCCGAGGTGACGCTGCGGCCGTTGTCGATCCAGCGCCGCTCGGGCCGCACCTGCAGTGCCGGAAAACGCTGCGCCAGGTCCTCGGCATCCTCCCAGTGGGTGGTGACCGCCTGGTCGGTGACGATGCCCGCCGCGGCCAGCACGAAGGCGCCGGTGCACACCGAGGCGGTGATCGCCGCGTCACCGGCGCGCCGCGCCAGCTCGGCCAGCGTGGCCGGCTGGGCCAGCACCCCGTCGATCACACCGCCGGGCACCAGCAGCCAGTCGGTGGCCGGGGCCTGGGCCAGCGCGTGATCGACGCTGATCGCCAGCCCGGCGCGGGCCCGCACCGGCCGGCCGTCGGCCGAGGCGGTGATCAGCTGGAAGCGCGGCCCGGCGCCACCCTGGCGCCGGGCATGGACCCGCGCCGCGGTGGTGAAGACCTCGTAGGGGCCGGCGAAGTCGAGCAGTTCCATCTCGTCGAAGGCCAGCAGCAGGACCGTGGTGCAGTCGCTCACTGCGCGCGCTCCAGCGCCTGCGCCACCGTGACCAGCGTGGCAAAGCGGCCGGCCAGCACGGTCTCGGTGCGCTCGGTGATCGCGTCGGCGCTCAGCACGCTGCCGGCGGGCGTGCGCATGTCAAAGGTCAATGTGGCCTCGGTGCAGTAGTCCACCACCCAGCCCTCGTCGCTGGCGTGGCGGGTGGTGGTCTCGCAGCACTGCTCGGTGCGGATGCCCGCCACGATCAGGCGGCGGATGCCCTGCTGGTGCAGCCAGACCGGCAGCCCGGTGCCGACCAGCGCGCTGTGGCGGTGCTTGTCCACCAACAGCGCGGCCTCGAAGGCGCGCAGGCCCTGCAGCGGCCGCACCAGGCCGCTGGCGTGGGCGAAGGGGTTGTCGGCGGTGTCGGGGCCGTCGGTGTGGACGATGCGCACCACCGGCACGCCGGCGGCCACGCAGCCCTCGATCAGGGCGTTGCAGCGCGCCAGGAAAGCGGCGGCGCGGTCGGCCTGCCAGTAAGGGCGGGCGGTGAAGCTGTCCTGGACGTCGATCAGCAGCAGGGCGGTGGTGGACATGGCAGGTGGGCGATGGCAGTGGATGAGGATGCCATCGTCGCCCACCGCGCGTCCAGCGCCCAGGCCGTGCGCGGACCGCTTGCGGTCAAAAAAGGACGTGTCAGCGCGGCGCGCTCAGCGGGGTGCCAGCCAGCGCTCGGCGATGCGCACCCACAGCGCGGCGCCGGTGGGAATCACCGCATCGTTGAAGTCGTAGTGCGGGTTGTGCAGCGTGCAGGGGCCCAGGCCGTGGGTGGCGTCGGCATAGGCACCGCGGTGGTCGCCCTCGCCGTTGCCGATCACGAAATAGGCGCCCGGGCGCTCCAGCAGGAAGTAGCTGAAGTCCTCGGCGCCCATCGTCGGGTCGAACTCGTGGGTGCGCTCCGCACCGACCACCTCCTGCATCACCGAGCGGACGAAATCGGCCTCGGCGTCGTGGTTGATGGTGGGCGGGTAGTTGCGCACGAACTCGAAGTCGACCGTGGCGCCGAAGGCCGCGGCGGTGTGGCGCGCGATCTCGCCCATGCGCTGCTCGATCATGTCGAGCACGGGGATGGTGAAGGTGCGCACCGTGCCCTCGATCACGCACTGGTCGGGGACCACGTTGGTGGCCTCGCCGGTGTGGATCATCGTGACCGAGATCACCGCCGCATCGGTGGGTTTCTTGTTGCGCGTGACGATGGTCTGGAAGGCCTGCACCATCTGGCAGGCCACCGGCACCGGGTCGATCCCGTTGTGCGGCAGCGCGGCGTGCGAGCCCTTGCCGCGGATCGTGATCTTGAACTCGTTGCTGGAGGCCATCGCCGGGCCGCGGCACACCGCCAGGTCGCCCGCGGGCAGGCCGGGCCAGTTGTGCATGCCGAACACCGCGTCCATCGGGAAGCGCTGCAGCAGGCCGTCCTTGATCATCTCGCGGGCGCCGCCGCCGCCTTCCTCGGCCGGCTGGAAGATCAGGTAGACCGTGCCGTCGAAGTTCCGGTGCGTGGCCAGGTGCTTCGCCGCCGCCAGCAGCATCGCGGTGTGGCCATCGTGGCCGCAGGCGTGCATGCGGCCGGGGTGGCGGCTGGCATGCTCGAAGGTGTTGAACTCGGTCATCGGCAGCGCGTCCATGTCGGCGCGCAGGCCCACGGCGCGCGGGCTGTCGCCGCCGCGGATGATGCCCACCAGGCCGGTCGTGCCCAGGCCGCGCTCGATCGGGATGCCCCACTCGGTCAGGCGCTGCGCGACCACCTCGGCGGTGCGCACCTCGTGGAAGCACAGCTCAGGGTGGGCGTGCAGGTCACGACGGATGCGGGTGATCTCGTCGTGGTGGGGGCGGAGGTCGTCGATCAGGGCCATGGGCCCGATCTTAGCGGCCGGGGCACGACCCCGGTGGGCCGGGGGTCAGCGGCGCACGCCGCCGTTCTCGGTCAGCATCGACAGCTCGACGAAGCGCGAGGCCACATGGTTGCCGGCCGAGAAGTTGACGCTGAAGCCGCCCAGCGAGTGGTTCTGCAGCGCCTCCAGACCGCCCACCAGGCCGTCCGGGCTGATGCTGCGGGCCCGCTTGAGCCCCTCGATCAGCACCCGCGCGCCGATGTAGCCCTCGATGCCCGAGTAATTGGGCCGCAGGCCGCCACCGGCCTTGCGCACCAGCTCCAGGTACTCGCGCACGATCGGGATCGACTGCGTGTAGGGGTAGGGCATGACCTGGCTGACCATCACGCCGTGCGCCTCCTTGCCCAGCTCGTCGGCCAGCGCCTGCGTGCCGACGAAGGACACGTTGTAGAAGGTGCCGCCGTAGCCGGCCCGGCGCGCTGCGCGCACGAAGGCGGCGCAGCTCTTGTAGGCGCTGATCTGCACCACCGCATCCGGCCGGGCGGCGACGATGGCCTTCACGGCCGCCGCCACGTCCACGGTGTTGCGCTCCACCGTGCCCACCGCCACCGGCTCCAGCTGCTGCGCCTTCAGGGCCTTGACCACGCCGTCCAGACCGGCCTGGCCGTAGCTGTCGTTCTGGCGGAACACCGCGATGCGCTTGAGCCCCAGGCCGGTCAGCTGGCGCACGATCAGCGCGGTCTCGTCGTCGTACGAGGCGCGCACATGGAAGACCTGGCGCAGCGCCGGCTCGCGCAACGACATCGCGCCGGTGAACGGGGCGATGAAGGGGGTGCGGCCCTCCTTGACCAGCGGCATCGCCGCCAGCGAGGTGGGCGTGCCCACATAGCCGAACAGCGCGAAGACCTCATCCGACAGGAAGCGCGCGGTGTTGGCCTTGCAACGCTCGGGGTCGTAGCCGTCATCGAGCGACTGGATCTCGATCGTGGTGCCGTTCAGGCCCCCGGCGGCGTTGAAGGCGTCAAAGCACAGCTTGGCGCCGCGGTTGAGCTCGATGCCCAGCTGCGCGGCCGGGCCGCTGAAGGCGGCCGACTGGCCCAGCACCAGGCGGTTGCTGCGCTGCGCGCGGCCGGCCAGCGGCCAGCCGAGTGCGGCCGCCCCCAGCGCGCCCAGTGCCTGGCGACGATGGCGGTTCATGGTCAGGACTCCCAACGAGGTCGATGTTGTGGGGCGGATTCTGGCAGCGGTTTCGGTCTTTTCCGCGACCGAGACCCTGACCTCGATCGTGGGAGGCGGCTGTGCCATCATCGCCGCCCATGAGCGAGTCCCTGCGCACCGTCCACGCCGCCTGTCCGCACGACTGCCCCGACACCTGTGCCATGAAGGTGACGGTGGACGGCGAGCGCATCGTGCGCATCCAGGGCGATCCCGACCACCTGACCACCCACGGCGCGCTGTGCACCAAGGTGTCGCGCTATGCCGAGCGCACCGACCACCCCGAGCGCGTGCTGACGCCACTGCGCCGCGTTGGCGCCAAGGGCGAGGGCCGCTTCGAGCCGGTGAGCTGGGACGAGGCGCTGGACGACATCGCCGCCCGCCTGGCCGCGATCGCCGCGCGCCAGCCTGAGGCCATCGTGCCCTACAGCTACGCCGGCACGATGGGCCTGGTGCAGGGCGAGAGCATGGCGGCGCGCTTCTGGCACCGCCTGGGCGCCTCGCGCCTGCACCGCAGCATCTGCGCCGAGGCCGGCGGCGAGGGCCTGGCCGCCACCTACGGCGGCAAGCTGGGCATGCATGTGCAGCACTTTGCCGAGAGCCGGCTGATCCTGGTCTGGGGCAGCCACTCGATCGCCTCCAACCTGCACTTCTGGACCTACGCCCAGGCCGCCAAGCGGGCCGGTGCCAAGCTGATCGCGATCGACCCGCGCCGCACCGAAACCGCCGAGAAATGCCACCAGCACCTGGCGCTGCGCCCCGGCACCGACGGCGCACTGGCGCTGGGCCTGATGCACGAGCTGATCACCCAGGGCTGGCTCGATCAGGACTACATCGACCGCCATGTCGAGGGCTGGCCGGCGCTGCGCGAGCTGGCGCTGCAGTGGCCGCCCGAGCGCAGCGCGGCTGCCTGCGGCCTGACGGCCGACGAGGTGCGCGGCCTGGCGCGCGACTACGCCACCACCGCGCCGGCAGCGATCCGCCTGAACTACGGCATGCAGCGCGTGCGTGGCGGCGGCAACGCGGTGCGCCTGATCGCGCTGCTGCCCTGCCTCACCGGCGCCTGGCGCCACCGCGCCGGTGGTCTGCTGCTGTCGGCCTCGGGCTGGGCCGCGCCGGCCAAGCGCAGCGCCTGGCTGCAGCGGCCCGACCTGCTGGCTGGCCGCCAGCCGCGCACCGTCAACATGAGCACCATCGGCGACGCGCTGCTGCACCCCGGCGGCGCCGGGTTCGGCCCGAAGATCGAGGCGCTGGTGGTTTACAACAGCAACCCGGTGGCGGTGGCGCCCGAATCGGGCAAGGTGGTGGCGGGCTTCCGCCGCGAGGACCTGTTCACCGTGGTGCTGGAGCACTTCCTGACCGACACCGCCGACCACGCCGACTACGTGCTGCCGGCCACCACCCAGCTGGAGCACTGGGACGCCCACACCAGCTATGGCCACACCTGGGTGCTGATCAACCAGCCGGCGATTCCGCCGCGCGGCCAGTCGCGCTCGAATGCCGAGATCTTCCGCCAGCTGGCGACCCGGATGGGCTTCACCGAGCCCTGCTTCCAGGACAGCGACGAGGCCCTGGCGCGCGGCGCGTTCAACGACAGCATCGACCACGCCGCGCTGTGGCGCGACGGCTGGACCCGCCTGCCGGTGCCCGACGCGCCCTTCGCCGACGGCGGCTTCGCCACGCCCAGCGGCAAGGCCCTGGCCACGCCGCTGCCCGAGGTGGTCCTGAACCACGAGTGCCAGGAAGCCACGCCCGAGCTGGCCGCGCGCTACCCGCTGGCGATGATCTCGCCGCCGGCGCGCCATTTCCTGAACTCCACCTTCGTCAACGTCAAGAGCCTGCGTGCCATCGAGGGCGATCCCTGCCTGGAGATGCATGCCGACGACGCCGCCGCCCGCGGCCTGGCCGACGGCCAGCCGGTGCGCGTCTTCAACGACCGCGGCGAGCACCACTGCGTGCTGCGCGTCAACGGCCGCGCGCGGCCGGGCGTGGTCAACGGCCTGGGCGTGTGGTGGCGCAAGTTCGGCCGCAACGGCACCAATGTCAACGAGCTGACCCACCAGCAGCTCACCGACCTGGGCCAGGCGCCATCCTTCTACGACTGCCTCGTCGAGGTGACCGCGCTGTGATGGGGCGGCGGGCATGCGCTGGGGTCGCGCGCTGATGTGGGCCGGTGCCGGCTCGCTGCTGCTGGCGCTGGCTGCGGCCGGCACGCTGTGCCTCACCAGCGGCTGCACCTCGATCGGCTACCTGGCGCAGTCGGCCGGCGGCCACCTGGGCCTGCTGGCTTCGGCGCGGCCGGTGAGCGAGGTGATCGCCGACCCCGCCACGCCCGAGACCCTGAAGCAGCGCCTCGCGCTGACCCAGCGCATGCGCGACTACGCGGTGAGTGAGCTGGGCCTGCCCGACAACCGCAGCTACCGCGCCTACGCCGACATCCACCGCGCCGCCGCGGTGTGGAACGTGGTGGCTGCGCCTGAGCTGTCGCTGCAGCTCAAGACCTGGTGCTTCCCGGTCGTCGGTTGCGTCAGCTACCGCGGCTACTTCGACCAGGCGGCGGCCGAGGCCTACGCCGCCACGCTGCCGCCCGAGGGCTGGGAGACCAGTGTCTACGCGGTGCCGGCCTACTCCACCCTGGGCTTTTCGGACTGGCTGGGCGGCGATCCGCTGCTCTCCAGCTTCATCCAGTGGCCCGAGGGCGAACTGGCCCGTCTGATCTTCCACGAGCTGAGCCACCAGGTGGCCTATGCCGAGGGCGACACCGTGTTCAATGAGAGCTACGCCACCGCGGTGGAGCGCCTGGGCGGCGCGCGCTGGCTGGCCGAGCGCGCCAGCGCCGAGGCCCGCGAGCAGTACCAGCGCTTCGACCAGCGTCGCCGCGAGCTGCGCGCCCTGACCCAGGCCACGCGCGACCGGCTGGACGCGCTGTACCGCGGCCCCGGCAGCGAGGCCGACAAGCGCGCCGGCAAGGCCGCCGAGATGGCCCGGCTGCGCGACGAGCATGAACGTCTCAAGCGCGAGCGCTGGGACGGCTACAACGGCTTCGATGCCTACATCGCCCGCAGCAACAATGCCTCGCTGGGCGTGCAGGCGGCCTACCATGCCTGGGTGCCGGCCTTCGAGGCGCTGTTCGCGCGCGAGGGCCGCGATTTCCGGCGCTTCCACGCGGCCGTGCAGCAGCTGGCTGGCCAGCCCCGAGACCAACGCGAGGCCGCCTTGCGTGCCCTGCAACCCTGACGGAGACCCCACCGATGTCCGAGATCCGCATCCGCCGTGAGCACACGCTGGGCCTGAAGAAGGCGCGCGAGATGGCCCTGAAGTTCGCCGAGGATGTCGAACAGAAGTTCGACATGGAATGCACGATCTACGAGGGCGAGAACAGCGACATGGTCGAGTTCACGCGTTCGGGCGTGCGCGGCCAGCTCGAGGTCAGCGGCGAGCACGTGGACCTGTACGCCAAGCTGGGCCTGCTGCTGGGCGCCTTTGCCGGCCAGATCGAGGCCGAGATCACCAAGAACCTCGACGCTGCGCTGGCCAAGGCCGGCAAGAAGAAGTGAGGCGCGGGGCCGCGTGCCCCGCCGCGATCACTTGAGCGACTCGATCAGGTCGATGTACTGCTGCATCGCGTCGTCGCTGCCGGTGCCCTTGAGCTCGGCCCAGGCGTCGAACTTGGCGCGGCCGACCATGTCGGTGAAACCCGGGCGCTTGCCTTCCACGTCGCCCTGCGTGGCCTGCTTGTACAGCGCGTAGATCTTCAGCAGGGTCATGTTGTCCGGCTTCTCGGGCAGCTGCTTGCTCTCGGTCACGGCTTGCTCGAAGGCGGCTTTCAGATCGGCCATGGTCGGTCTCCTGCGGTGGCGGGTGTGGGAAAGTCTGGCTTGACGCTGGCGATGTTACCCAGCATCGTCACCGGCTGGCCCGCCCATTCTCTAGAGGAAGCTCCCCATGTCCGCTCCCCGCGCCGAGCGCATGTCACGCGTCGACTACGCCTGGCTGCGCATGGATTCCGACGCCAACCTGATGATGATCGTCGGCGTCTGGCTGCTCGAGCCGGCGCTGGGCCTGGCCGAGCTGCGCGAGCGCGTCGGTGGCGCGCTGCTGAAGTACGGCCGCTTCCGGCAGAAGGTGGTGCACGATGCGCTGGGCGCCAGCTGGGTCGAGGACGAGGCCTTCGATCTGGACCACCACGTCACCGCCGAGACCCTGGACGTGCCGCCGGGCACCGCGCCGCTGGAGGCGCTGAAGACACGCGTGGCCGAACTCACTGGCGACCCGCTCGATAGCGACCGGCCGCTGTGGCAGTTCCACCTGGTCGAATGGCTGGACGAGGGTGACGGCCAGGGCCGCAGCGCCCTGATCGCCCGCGTGCACCACTGCGTGGGCGACGGCATCGCGCTGATCTCGGTGCTGCTGTCCATCACCGACGGCGGCACGCCGCCGCCGGTGCGCGAGCACGATGTCGAGCCGCCCGCCGACTCGGCCGAGTGGCTGGCCGATGTCTTCATCAAGCCGGTGGCCGACGTCACGATCAAGGCCATCGGCCTGACCGGCGACGGCATGGCCAAGTCGATCGAGCTGATGGCCCACCCGACACAGCCGCTGGCCGGCGGGCTGGAGATCGCGCGCATCGGTGCGCAGGCGGTGTCCGACCTGGCCTCGCTGGCGCTGATGCCCGACGACTCGCCCACGCGGCTGAAAGGCAAGGCCACGCCCGGCAAGCGGGTGGCCTGGGGAGAGCCGCTGCCGCTGACCGAGGTCAAGGCGGTGGGGCAGGCGCTGGATGCGTCGATCAACGACGTGCTGCTGAGCTGCGTGGCCGGCGCCATCGGCAGCTACCTGCGCGAGCAGGGCGAGGACACGGCGGGCAAGGAGATCCGCGCGATGATCCCCTTCAACCTGCGCCCGCTGGAACAGGCCTGGAAGCTGGGCAACCGCTTCGGCCTGGTGCCGCTGGTGCTGCCGATCGGCATCGAGCACCCGGTCGAGCGCCTGGCCGCGGTGCGTGCGCGCATGAACGCGCTCAAGGGCGGCTACCAGCCGGTGCTGGTGTTCGCGCTGCTGGCACTGGCCGGTTTGCTGGTCAAGCCGGCGCAGGACGCGATGCTCAACCTCTTCGCCAAGAAGACCACCGCGGTGATGACCAACGTGCCCGGCCCGCGCGAGGCGCTGCGCATGTGCGGCCGCACGATCCGCCAGGTGATGTTCTGGGTGCCGCAAAGCGGCGACATCGGCCTGGGCGTGAGCATCCTCAGCTACGCCGGCGGCGTGCAGTTCGGCCTGATCACCGACGACGCGATGTGCCCGGACCCGGAAGCGATCATCGAGCGCTTCCAGCCCGAGTTCGAACAGCTGCTGTACCTGGCGCTGATGCTGCCCTGGGGCGACGCGGAGGAGTGATTGCCCGCCGCCGGGCCGCCCCAAGGCGGGCGCGGCCCCCTTGGGGGGGCGAGTCTGGACGCACTGCGTCCTGTGGACGCGGTACGCCTGACGAGCGGGGTGGCCGCCAGGCCAGCCGAGGCCCGCAGGGCGCGACGCCGCGTAGCGGCTAGCCTGGGGGCTCCAGCTCAGTCGTCCAGTTCGGCCTTGGCCATCTCCACGTCCAGCCGCTCCATCGCATCCATCGGCGCGCAGCCGGCGGCCTCCTGGTACAGCGCCTCGGCCTCGGCCATGCGCTTGTCGCCTTCCAGCATCACCAGACCGTTGGCGTACTCCACGCGGGCGATGGCGCTGGCCGGGTTCAGCTTGAGCGCTTCCTTGTAGAGCTTCAGGCCAGTGGCGGCGTCGGCACCCTGGGTCTTGCCCAGCAGCTTGCCGACCTTGTCGATCACCTCGGCGTGGAAGGCGGCCAGCGCGATGTGGGCGTCGGCGTGCTTGGGGCTCAGCTTGATCGCGGTTTCCAGTGCGGTCTTGACCTTGCCGCCCAGGCCCTGGGCCAGCGCCTTGGTCACGCTGATGCCCTGGCTGTAGCGGCCCAGCGCATAGGCCTGCAGGTAGTGGGCATTGGCGTTCTTGGGCTCGGCCTCGGCCAGCGCGGCGGCGCGCTCGGCCACTTCGGTGAACAGGGCCAGCTTGACCTTCTCGCTCTTCTCCAGGTAGTTGGCGTAGATCGCCTGCGCCTTGTTGGCGGCATTCAGGCCCGAGCCGCCGGCCTTCAGCCCGGCCTCGACCGCCTTCTGGAACTGGCCGGCGTGGTAGAGCGCCCAGGCGGCCTGGGAGGCCTCGTCCTTGGGCCAGGGCTCGGCGTCGCCCGCGTGCAGACGCGCCCAGTGCTTCTTCAGCGCCGCGGCGTCGTAGGTGTAGTCGGCGGCGTCGTAGGGGAAGGCGGTCCACTTGGCCATCGTGTGTCTCCTGTGGGTGTTGTGGCGGACGGGGATCAGGGCTGGCGGTAGTCGGCCGCCAGGCGGTGCAGGTGTTCGCGCTGCGAGGGTTCCAGGTAGGGCTCGAGCAGGCTCAGCACGTGCCAGGCGCCACGCGCCAGCGTGGTGGCGGCATGCTCGGCTTCCAGCGCCTTGCGCGGCTCGCGCACGAATTCGTAGCTCAGCCAGTAGGTCAGCACCACCACCATGGCATTGGCCGTGGCGGGGCCGGCCGGCTGGTCGGGCCGGATCGCGCCGCCGCGCAGCAGCCCGCGCAGCACGGCCTCGACCGCCTGCGTGGTGTGCTTCAGGACGAACTGGAAATGGGTCTCCAGCCGACGGTTCTTGCTGAGCAGGTCGTTGAGGTCGCGGTAGAGGAAGCGGTGGTCCCAGATCAGCTCGAAGAGCATGTGGAAGAACAGCCAGGCGTCCTCCACGTGGCGCACGTCGTCGGCGGCGCTCAGCAGCGGGTTCAGCGCTTTCTCGTAGCGGTCGAACAGCGCGTTGACCAACTCATCCTTGGCCGGGTAGTGGTAGTACAGGTTGCCCGGGCTGATGCCCATCTCGGCCGAGATCAGCGTGGTCGAGACGTTCGGTTCGCCGAAGCGGTTGAACAGGTCCAGCGTGACCTCGAGGATGCGCTCGGCGGTGCGGCGGGGTTTCTTGGTGGCGGACGGGCTGGCCATGGTGCGGGATGTCAGCCGGCCAATCTAGCACCAAGGTGCCCCATGGGGTTTGGTGGTCCTCCCTACAATGGCCCCATGCCTGCCGTTTCCTTTCAAGAGGTCGCCAAGACCTACAACGGCGCGCGGGGACAGGTGCGGGCGCTCGACGGCGTCAGCTTCGACATCGAGCCAGGCGAGTTCTTCGGCCTGCTCGGCCCCAACGGCGCCGGCAAGACCACCCTGATCAGCATCCTCGCCGGCCTGGCCAGGGCCACCGCCGGCCGCGTCACCGTGATGGGCCACGACGTGGTGGCCGACTACGCCGCCGCGCGACGGGCGCTGGGCATCGTGCCGCAGGAGCTGGTCTTCGACCCGTTCTTCAATGTGCGCGAGGCGCTGCGCATCCAGAGCGGCTACTTCGGCGTGCGCAACAACGACGACTGGATCGACGAGCTGCTCGCCGGCCTGGGTCTGGCCGACAAGGCCAGCGCCAACATGCGCCAGCTCTCGGGCGGCATGAAGCGGCGGGTGCTGGTGGCGCAGGCGCTGGTGCACAAGCCGCCGGTGATCGTGCTGGACGAACCCACCGCCGGCGTGGATGTGGAACTGCGCCAGACGCTGTGGCAGTTCATTGCCCGCTTCAACAAGCAGGGCCACACCGTGCTGCTGACCACCCACTACCTGGAAGAGGCCGAAGCGCTGTGCGGCCGCATCGCGATGCTCAAGCAGGGCCGCATCGTCGCGCTGGACCGCACCGCCAACCTGCTGGCCGACGCCAAGGGCAGCGTGCTGCGCTTCAAGACCGACGACACGCTGCCGCCCGACCTGGCGTCGCGCGCCCGCGTGACCGGCCGCATCGCCCAGGTGGCGGCCAAGGATGCGGCGGGGGTCGAGGCCGTGCTGGCCCGCCTGCGCGAGGCCGGCGTGCGCATCGAGGACCTGGAGATCGGCCGCGCCGACCTGGAGGACGTGTTCCTCGCCATCATGCAGGGAGGCAAGGCATGAACGCCCCCGAGAATGTTCCGGGCCGAGCGCCGGGCCGCTCCCAAGCCGGCCCGGATCCCCTTGGGGGATCGGCGACCGTACCCGGTCGACGAGGGGTTGGCATGCTGCAAGGCGCGCGCACGCTGTTCTACAAGGAGGTGCTGCGCTTCTGGAAGGTCAGCTTCCAGACGCTGGGTGCGCCCATCCTGACCGCGGTGCTCTACCTGATGATCTTCGGCCATGTGCTGGAGGACCATGTCACCGTCTACGGCCGCGTGCCCTACACGGCGTTCCTGATCCCCGGCCTGGTGATGATGAGCCTGCTGCAGAACGCCTTTGCCAACACCTCGTCCAGCCTGATCCAGAGCAAGATCACCGGCAACCTGGTGTTCCTGCTGGTGACGCCGCTGTCGCCCTGGGCCTGGTACCTGGCCTATGTGGGTGCGTCGGTGGTGCGCGGCGTGGTGGTGGGCCTGGGCGTGCTGGTGGTGACGATGTGGTTCTCGCCGCCGGGGCTGGACAACATCGCCTGGGTGCTGGTGTTCGCGGTGCTGGGCGCCACGCTGATGGGCTCGCTGGGCCTGGTGGCCGGGCTGTGGGCCGAGAAGTTCGACCAGATGGCGGCCTTCCAGAACTTCATCGTCATGCCCATGACCATGCTGGCGGGGGTCTTCTACTCGATCCATTCGCTGCCCGGTTTCTGGCAGGCGGCCAGCCACTTCAACCCCTTCTTCTACATGATCGATGGCTTCCGCCACGGCTTCTTCGGCGTGTCGGACGTGTCGCCCTGGCTGAGTCTGGCGGTGGTGGGCGGGGCCACGCTGGTGGTGGCCGCCTGGACACTGCGGCTGCTGCACAGCGGCTACAAGCTGCGCGCCTGAGCCCTCGGGAACGGCCGGTCAGGGGGCATCGGCGATAATCGGGGGATCATGGCCGATCCCACCCCTGCCCAAGTCAAGAGCTTCATCGCCGCCGGTCTGGCCTGCGAGCATCTGGAGGTGGACGGCGACGGCCGCCACTTCTACGCCACCATCGTCTCGCCGGCCTTCCAGGGTCTGCCGCGGGTGCGCCGCCACCAGCTGGTCTACGGTGCGCTCGGCGAGCGCATGCGCGAGGAGATCCACGCGCTGTCGATGAAGACGCTGACGCCGGCCGAATGGGCGGCCGATGGCGCCCAGGGCGGCCTGCAGCCGCTGGCGCCGCACTGATTTCCACGATTCCGGTCGGTGCCGCTGGGTGCGGGACCGGCCTTTGCCACATCTCCAGATGGACAAACTCCTGATCCGCGGCGGACGCCGCCTCCATGGCGAGGTCCGCGTCTCCGGCGCCAAGAACGCCGCGCTGCCCGAGCTGTGCGCCGCACTGCTGACCGCCGAGCCGGTCGTGCTGCACAACGTGCCGCGCCTGCAGGACGTGTCCACGATGCTCAAGCTGGTGCGCCACATGGGCGTGACGGCCGAGCGCGATGACAACGGCACGGTGCAGCTGAACGCCGCCGACCTGTCCAACCCCGAAGCGCCCTACGAACTGGTCAAGACCATGCGTGCCTCGGTGCTGGCGCTGGGTCCGCTGGTGGCCCGCTTCGGCCACGCCAAGGTCTCGCTGCCGGGCGGCTGCGGCATCGGCTCGCGGCCGGTGGACCAGCACATCAAGGGCCTGCGCGCCATGGGCGCCGAGATCGACGTCGAGCACGGCTACATGATGGCCCGGCTGCAGCCCGGCCTCACCCGGTTGCGCGGCGCGCGCATCACCACCGACATGGTCACCGTCACCGGCACCGAGAACCTGATGATGGCCGCTGCGCTGGCCGAGGGCGAGACCGTGCTGGAGAACGCCGCCCAGGAGCCCGAGATCCCCGACCTGGCCGAGATGCTGATCCGCATGGGCGCGAAGATCGAAGGCCACGGCACCAGCCGCATCCGCATCCAGGGTGTCGAGCGCCTGCACGGCTGCGAGCACAGCGTGGTGGCCGACCGCATCGAGGCCGGCACCTTCCTGTGCGCGGTGGCCGCTGCCGGCGGCGATGTGCTGCTGCGCGAGGCCCGCGCCGACCACCTGGACGCGGTGATCGAGAAGCTGCGCGATGCCGGCGCCACCGTGCTGGAAGAGCCCGGCGGCGTGCGCGTGCGCGCCGAGGGCCGGCTGAAGGCGCAGAGCTTTCGCACCACCGAGTACCCGGGCTTCCCCACCGACATGCAGGCGCAGTTCATGGCGCTGAACATCGTGTCGGAAGGCGCCTCCACGGTGACCGAGACGATCTTCGAGAACCGCATGATGCACGTCAACGAGCTGCTGCGCCTGGGCGCACGCATCCAGACCGACGGCCGCACCGCGATGATCGAGGGCGTGCCGCGCCTCTCAGGCGCCACCGTCATGGCCACCGACCTGCGCGCCTCGGCCTGTCTGGTCATCGCCGGCCTGGTGGCCGAAGGCGAGACCGTGGTCGACCGCATCTACCACCTCGACCGCGGCTACGACCGCATCGAGCGCAAGCTCGGCGCGCTGGGTGCCGACATCGAACGGATCTCGTGATGATCACCCTTGCCCTGTCCAAAGGCCGCATCTTCGAGGAGACGCTGCCGCTGCTGGCGGCGGCCGGCATCGAGGTGCTGGAAGACCCCGAGAAGACCCGCAAGCTGATCCTGCCCACCAACCAGCCCGATGTGCGCGTGGTGCTGGTGCGCGCCACCGACGTGCCCACCTACGTGCAGCACGGCGGCGCCGACCTGGGTGTGGCCGGCAAGGACGTGCTGCTGGAACACGGCGGCGAGGGCCTGTACCAGCCGCTGGACCTGAACATCGCCAAGTGCCGCATGAGCGTGGCGGTGCGCGAGGGCTTTGACTACGCCGCCGAGGTGCGCCAGGGCACGCGGCTGCGCGTGGCCACCAAGTACACCGCCGTGGCGCGCCAGCACTTTGCCGACAAGGGCGTGCACGTCGACCTGATCAAGCTGTACGGCTCGATGGAGCTGGCGCCGCTGACCGGCCTGGCCGATGCCATCGTCGACCTGGTCTCCACCGGCAAGACGCTGGTGGCCAACAAGCTGGTCGAGGTCGAGCACATCATGGAGATCTCCTCGCGCCTGGTGGTCAACCAGGCCGCGCTGAAACTCAAGCGCGACCGCCTGCGGCCGCTGATCGACGCCTTCGCCACGGCCATTCCGGCCTGACCCCCATGTCCGCCCTGAACCTGCGCCAGCTCGACACCCGCTCCCCCGACTTCGACGCCGAGTTCGCCCGCCTGCGCCACTGGTCGGCCGACACCGACGCGGCCATCGAGCAGCGCGTGGCCGACATCCTGGCCGACGTGCAGGCCCGCGGCGACGCCGCGGTGCTCGAGTACACCGCCCGCTTCGATGGCCTGAGCGCCGACAGCGTGGCCGCGCTGGAGCTGACCCGGGACGAACTGAAGGCGGCCTTCGAGGCCATCACGCCGGCCCAGCGCGACGCGCTGCAGGCGGCCGCCGCCCGGGTGCGCAGCTACCACGAGCGCCAGCTGGCCGCCAGCGGCCAGAGCTGGAGCTACCGCGACGAGGACGGCACCCTGCTGGGCCAGAAGGTCACGCCGCTGGACCGCGTGGGCATCTATGTGCCCGGCGGCAAGGCGGCCTACCCGTCCAGCGTGCTGATGAACGCCATCCCCGCCCATGTGGCCGGGGTGGGCGAGATCATCATGGTCGTGCCCACGCCCAAGGGCGAGAAGAACGCGCTGGTGCTGGCCGCCGCCTATGTGGCCGGCGTGACCCGCGCCTTCACGATCGGCGGCGCCCAGGCCGTGGCGGCGCTGGCCTACGGCACCGCCACCGTGCCGCCGGTGGACAAGGTCACCGGCCCCGGCAACGCCTACGTGGCCAGCGCCAAGCGCCGGGTCTTCGGCCAGGTGGGCATCGACATGATCGCCGGCCCCAGCGAGATCCTGGTGCTGGCCGACGGCAGCACGCCGGCCGACTGGGTGGCGATGGACCTGTTCAGCCAGGCCGAGCATGACGAGCTGGCGCAAAGCATCCTGCTGTGCCCCGACGCCGGCTACATCGCCCAGGTGCGCGCCGCGATCGACCGCCTGCTGCCCACCATGCCGCGCGAGGCCGTGATCCGCGCCAGCCTGGAAGGCCGCGGCGCGCTGATCGTCACGCGCGACATGGACGAGGCCTGCGCGATCAGCAACCGCATCGCGCCCGAGCACCTGGAGGTCTCGAGTGCCGAGCCGCATCGCTGGGAGCCACTGCTCAAGCACGCCGGCGCGATCTTCCTGGGTGCCTACACCAGCGAGAGCCTGGGCGACTACTGCGCCGGCCCCAACCACGTGCTGCCCACCTCGGGCACCGCGCGCTTTTCCTCGCCGCTGGGCACCTACGATTTCCAGAAACGCTCCAGCCTGATCGAGGTCAGCGAGGCCGGCGCGCAGGTGCTGGGCGTGATCGCCGCCGAACTGGCCTACGGCGAGGGGCTGCAGGGCCACGCGCTGGCGGCTGAGTACCGGCTCAAGCGCTGAAATCCTTCAGGGCGCTGCGCCAGCGCTGGCCGGCAAAGCTCGGCTCGCCGGCCAGCATCTTCAGCGCCTTGCGCAGCGTCTTGATGCGCTCCGGGTACTGGTTGGCACCGACGTTCAGCAACGCCTCCACCGGCTGATTCGCCTGCAGCGCCAGGCGGATCTCGCTGCTGCTGCCCCGCCCCTGGTGGCGGATGTCGGCCACCAGCAGGCACTGCTCGATCGGCCGGCCATCCAGGCCGTAGGCAGCGTCGTAGCGGCGCATCGCGGCCTGCATGTGCTCCACGCCCGAGCGCACCTGCAGCGCGCGGTGGGCCGGGTCGTTCTGCACCCAGTGGATGAAGCGGGCGGCCTGGATCACCTCGGTGTCCTCCACCTGGGCCGTGCTGGGGTTGAGCCAGGCCATCAGCGGCGCGGTGCTGGCCGCCGATTCCAGCGGACGCAGACCGTCATCGGCATGGCGGTGCACGCGGCCATCCAGCAGCACCAGGTCCGGGAAGTAGTCGGCCGCGCCCGGCAACGCCAGCAGGGCGCGCAGGTAGACCACGAAGTCGCCGTCGGGCACGTGCGCCGCGTACTGCAGGAAGCCGAAGGTGAAGGCGGCCCGGTCGTAGGTATTGAGGGTGTGGAACAGGCCGCCCTCGGCCGCAGCAGTGGGTGCCAGGAAGTACAGCCAGACGGCCGAGTGGTCGGCCAGGTGCCGGCGCGGATCGTAGCGCTGAGCGGGCGTCCCCTTCAGGTTGCTCAGGCCCTTGCGGCCCTGGTAGGAGACCCGCTGGCCCACCAGGAACTCCGGGCCGCCATCGACCTGTGCCCAGTAGCTCACACCGTCGAATCGCAGGCTCACCATCTTCATCGCCCATCCTCCGTCTCGGACCACCCAGGAGCGCCCACAGCGTGGCACGTGACGGGCATGGCGCGCATCCCTCATCCAATGGAACACGAAGTTCGTGTTACACGAACTTCGTGTTATCCTGCGACCATCCCGCACCGGGAGACCCCGCAGATGAAGAACGTCACCATCACCATGGAAGACAGCGTCGCCGAATGGGCGCGGCTGGAGGCGGCGCGCCGCAACACCAGCGTCTCGCGCCTGGTGGGTGAGCTGCTGGCCGAGAAGATGCGGCACGACGATGCCTATGAGCGCGCGATGCGCGAGGCGCTGGAGTTCAAGAGCTTCGGCAGCTCTGACGGCCGCTACCCCACGCGCGACGAGATCTACACGCGGGGCCGCCGGTGAGCACGCTGCTGATGCTGGACACGAATGTCCTGCTCTACTGCTTCGACGACCGCGACCCGGCCAAGCGCGACGCCGCCCGCGGCTGGGTGGGCGCCTGCTGGACGCGCCGCTGCGGGCGCATCAGCGGTCAGGTGCTCAACGAGTTCTACAACAACGCCCGCCGCAAGTTCACCACCGCCATCTCGGCCGGTGATGCGCGCGCCGAGGTCCGCCGCTACCAGCACTGGAAGCCCTGGCAGACCGACCACCCGACGGTGGAAACCGCCTGGGCGATCGAGAGCCGCTTCGGCCTGAACTACTGGGACGCACTGGTGGTGGCGGCCGCCCAGCACCAGGGCTGCCGCTACCTGCTGACCGAAGACCTGCAGCACGGCCAGCAGATCGACAGCGTGCAGATCCTCAACCCCTTCCTGGTCGGGCCTGCCGTGCTCGACGAACCCGCCCCGAAAGCCTGATGCCATGAGCGCCTCCCTGGCCGACCGCATGAAACGTGTCCTGCGTGCCGACGTGCAGGGCCTGCATGGCTATGCCGTGCAGCCCAGCGCCGGCATGGTCAAGGTCGACACGATGGAGAACCCCTTCCAGCTGCCGCCCGCGCTGCGCCAGCAGCTGGGCGCGCGCCTGGCCGAGGTGGCGCTGAACCGCTACCCGGCCGAGCGCGGCGACGTGCTGCGCGCCGAACTGGCACAGCACGCGCAGATGCCCGCCGGCTGCGACATCATGCTGGGCAACGGCTCGGACGAGCTGATCAGCCTGCTGACCCTGGCTGCCGACGTGCCCGGCAACGTGATCCTGGCGCCGCTGCCCGGCTTCGTGATGTACGAGCTGAGCGCCAGACTGCAGGGCCTGCGCTTCGTGGGCGTGCCCACCACGCCTGACTTCCAGCTCGATGCGCCGGCCATGCTGGCCGCGATCCGCGAGCACCAGCCCGCCGTGGTCTGGCTGGCCTACCCGAACAATCCCACCGCCAACCTGTGGGACGACGGCGCCATCGACGCCATCATCGAGGCCGCCCCCGGCCTGGTGGTGATGGACGAGGCCTACCAGCCCTTCGCCTCGCGCGACTCGCTGGCGCGGCTGCAGCGCCATGAGCATGTGCTGCTGATGCGCACGATGAGCAAGTTCGGCCTGGCCGGGGTGCGCATCGGCTACCTGATCGGCCGCGCGCCACTGATCGCCGAACTGGACAAGCTGCGCCCGCCGTTCAACATCAGCGTGCTCAACTGCGAGGCCGCGCTGTTCGCGCTGGAACATGTGGACGAGTACGCCCGCCAGGCGGCCATCATCCGCAGCGAGCGCGCGCGCATCTTTGCCGCACTGCAGGCGCTGCCGGGCGTGCAACCCTTCCCCAGCGAGGCCAACATGGTCCTGGTGCGCGTGCCCGATGCCGCGGCCCTCTTCGCCGGCATGAAGGCGCGCCAGGTGCTGATCAAGAACGTCAGCGGCCTGCACCCGCTGCTGGCCGGCTGCCTGCGCATCACCGTGGGCACGCCGGAGGAAAATACGCAGATGCTGGCGGCCTTCGAGGCCGCGCTGAAGGACACCACCGCATGAGCACCGAGCGCATCGCCGAGATCCGGCGCGACACCAACGAGACGAAGATCCGCGTCAAGGTCAACCTGGACGGCAGCGGCCGCGCCAGCCTGGCCACCGGCATCGGCTTCTTCGACCACATGCTCGACCAGATCGCCCGCCACGGCCTGATCGACCTGGAGATCGAGGCCCAGGGCGACCTGCACATCGACGGCCACCACACAGTGGAAGACGTCGGCATCACGCTGGGCCAGGCGGTGGCCGCCGCGGTGGGCGACAAGAAGGGCATCACCCGCTACGGCCACAGCTATGTGCCGCTGGACGAGGCGCTGTCGCGCGTGGTGGTGGACTTCTCCGGCCGCCCGGGCCTGGCGATGGACGTGAAGTTCACCAGCGGCATGATCGGCGGCTTCGACACCCAGTTGACCTACGAGTTCTTCCAGGGCTTCGTCAACCACGCCGGTGTCAGCCTGCACATCGACAACCTCAAGGGCCACAACGCGCACCACCAGTGCGAGACCATCTTCAAGGCCTTCGGCCGCGCGATCCGCATGGCGCTGACGCCTGATCCGCGCTCGGCCGGCGTGGTTCCTTCGACCAAAGGAAGCCTCTGATGAACGTGAGCCCCCAAGCTTGTCGCTTCGCGCCATCGCTACCCCCCGAGGGGGCTGACCTCCCTTGGGGCGGCCCGGCGGGAGGTCGGCCATGACGCGAACCGTCGCCGTCGTCGACTACGGCATGGGCAACCTGCGCTCGGTGTCGCAGGCGGTGATGCATGTCGCCGCCGGCGAGGGGGTGGACGTCATCGTCACCCAGCGCCCCGAGGAGGTGCATGCCGCCGAGCGCATCGTGCTGCCCGGCCAGGGCGCGATGCGCGACTGCATGCGCGAGTTCGCCGACTCCGGCCTGAAGGAGGCGGTGCTGGCCTCGGTGGCCGCCGGCAAGCCCCTGATGGGTGTGTGCGTGGGCATGCAGATGCTGCTGGACCACTCCGAGGAGCAGGACACGCCGGGCCTGGGCCTGATCCCCGGCCGCGTGAAGCGTTTCCGCCTAGAGGGCCGCACGCAGCCCGACGGCAGCCGCTACAAGGTGCCGCAGATGGGCTGGAACCAGGTGCGCCAGGTGGGCAGCCACCCGGTGTGGGCCGGCGTGCCCGACGAGTCCTGGTTCTATTTCGTGCACAGCTTCTACACCGCGCCGTCGGACCCGCACCACAGCGCCGGCACGACCGAGTATGGGGATCGCTTTACCTGCGCGGTGGCGCGGGATAATATTTTCGCCACCCAGTTCCACCCCGAGAAGAGCGCCGAGCACGGCCTGGCGCTGTACCGCAACTTCCTCCACTGGAACCCGTGACCCGCTGCCGGCCACGTCCTCAATCTTCGCGTCGCCGCGCGTGATGTCCACGCGCGCGCGCCCATCCCACTTCCCACCCGCGCTCGACGAGCCATGCTGCTGATCCCTGCGATCGACCTCAAAGACGGTCAATGCGTCCGCCTTGAACAGGGCGACATGAACGCCTCCACCACCTTCGGGCTGGACCCGGCCGCGATGGCCCGGCGCTGGCTCGATGCCGGCGCGCGCCGCCTGCACCTGGTCGACCTGAACGGCGCCTTCGCGGGCAAGCCGATCAACGAGGGCGCGATCAAGGCCATCCTGAAGGAAGTGGGCGACGAGATCCCGGTGCAGCTCGGTGGCGGCATCCGTGACCTCGACACGATCGAGCGCTACCTGGATGACGGCATCAGCTACGTGATCATCGGCACCGCCGCGGTCAAGAACCCCGGCTTCCTGCGCGATGCCTGCACGGCCTTCGGCGGCCACATCATCGTCGGCCTCGACGCCAAGGACGGCAAGGTCGCCACCGACGGCTGGAGCAAGCTCACCGGCCACGAGGTGGTCGACCTGGCCCGCAAGTTCGAGGACTACGGCATCGAGGGCGTGATCTACACCGACATCGGCCGCGACGGCATGCTCACCGGCATCAACATCGAGGCCACCGTCAAGCTGGCGCAGGCGCTGAGCATCCCGGTCATTGCCTCGGGTGGCCTGTCCAACATCGCCGACATCGAGGCCCTGTGCGCCGTGGAAAGCGACGGCGTCGAGGGCGTGATCTGCGGCCGCTCGATCTACACCGGCGCCCTGGACTTTGCCGCGGGCCAGGCGCGCGCGGACGAGCTCAACGGCTGATTCCTTTCCGGCGCGGGCGGCTGCCCGCGTCCCACTGCTGCGGCCACCGGCCGAACCCGCCATGCTGGCCAAACGCATCATTCCCTGCCTGGACGTCACCGGTGGACGGGTCGTCAAGGGCGTCAATTTCGTCGAACTGCGCGACGCCGGTGACCCGGTCGAAATTGCCGCGCGCTACAACGAGCAGGGCGCCGACGAGCTGACCTTCCTGGACATCACCGCCACCAGCGACGAGCGCGACCTGATCCTGCACATCATCGAGGCGGTGGCCTCGCAGGTCTTCATTCCGCTGACCGTGGGCGGCGGCGTGCGCACGGTGGACGATGTGCGGCGGCTGCTCAATGCCGGCGCCGACAAGGTCAGCTTCAACTCGGCCGCGGTGGCCAACCCGCAGCTGATCCGCGACGCCTCGGACAAGTACGGCTCGCAGGCCATCGTGGTGGCCATCGACGCCAAGAAGCGCGTGGGCGACGACCTGGCTGCCAAAGGCCCGGGCTGGGACGTCTACACCCGCGGCGGGCGCAAGAACGAGCACATCGACGCCGTCGCCTGGGCCCGGCAGATGGCCGAGCATGGCGCGGGCGAGATCCTGCTGACCAGCATGGACCGCGACGGCACCAAGGTCGGCTTCGACCTGGCGCTCACGCGCGCCGTCAGCGACGCGGTGCCGGTGCCGGTGATCGCCTCGGGCGGCGTGGGCGCGCTGGAGCACCTGGTCGAGGGCATCCAGGTCGGCGGGGCCGACGCGGTGCTGGCAGCCAGCATCTTCCACTACGGCGAGTTCACCGTGGGTCAGGCCAAGGACATGCTGGCGCGCGCCGGCGTGCCGGTGCGCCGGTGAGCACGGCGCGCGCCCGGCCGGGGGCGCCCCGGGCCGCGGCGCACCAGGTGCGCATCATCGGCGGCGCCTGGAAGCGCAGCCTGCTGCCGGTGGCCGACAAGCCCGGCCTGCGCCCCACACCTGACCGCCTGCGCGAAACCCTGTTCAACTGGCTGGGCCAGGACCTGTCGGGCTGGCGCGTGCTGGACGCCTTCGCCGGCTCGGGCGCGCTGGGCTTCGAGGCCGCCTCGCGCGGCGCCGCCGAGGTGACGCTGCTGGAGCAGGACGCCGAGCTGGTTCGCTCGCTCCACACCTCGCGCGAACGCCTGAAGGCCACCACACTGCGCGTGCAGCGCGCCGATGCGCTGGCCTGGATGGCCTCGGCACCGCCGGCCGCGTTCGAGCTGGTGCTGCTGGATCCGCCCTTTGCCGCCGGCCTGGGCGAGCGCGCGCTGGCCGCCGCCGCGCGCCTGCTGGTGCCTGGCGGCCTGGTCTACCTGGAGGCCGGCGAGCCCTACGCCGGCACCGTGCCCGCCGCGCTGCAGCCCTGGCGCAGCGGGCGTGCCGGCGCGGTGCACGCCGCGCTGTGGCAGCATCACCTCCCCACCGAGCCGAGCCTCAGCCCATGAGCATCCAGCGCCCCGTGATCGCCGTCTACCCCGGCACCTTCGACCCGATCACCCTGGGCCACCAGGACCTGATCCGGCGCGCCAGCGCGCTGTTCGACAAGCTGATCCTGGCGGTGGCCGCCGGCCACCACAAACGCACGATGTTCACGCTGGACGAGCGCCTGGGCATGGCCACCGAGGTGTCGGCCGAGTACGGCAACATCGAGGTTGTCGAGTTCCGCGGCCTGCTGCGCGACTTCGTGCTGGCGCGCGGCGGCAAGGTGGTGGTGCGCGGCCTGCGCGCGGTCAGCGACTTCGAGTACGAGTTCCAGATGGCCGGCATGAACCGCCAGCTGATGCCCGACGTTGAAACCATCTTCCTGACGCCCGGCGACCAGTACCAGTTCGTCAGCAGCACCTTCATCCGCGAGATTGCCACCTTGGGCGGTGATGTCTCGAAGTTCGTGGCACCCTCGGTGCTGTCGCGCCTGCGTGAGCGCGTGTCCCAGCCCAAGGAGTCCTGATGGCGCTGATGATCACGTCGGAGTGCATCAACTGCGACGTCTGCGAGCCCGAATGCCCGAACCAGGCGATCAGCATGGGCGACGAGTTCTATGTGATCGACCCGGCCCGCTGCACCGAGTGCGTGGGCCATTTCAACGAGCCGCAGTGCGTGCAGGTCTGCCCGGTGGAGTGCATCCCGATCAACCCCTGGCACACCGAAACCCGCGAGCAGCTGCAGGCCAAGTACGAGCAGTTGCAGGCCGCCGCGGCGGCCGCCAGGCCCGCCTGAGCGCGGGGTCGGTCAGCGGCCGCGCTGGGTGGCCTGTGCCTTGTAGACCGGCAAGCCGTTGAGACACTGGATGCGCGCCCGGGCCTTGCCCGGGTGGCGGCCTTCCGCGCTGGCGCAGGGATGCTCGGAGGGCAGGGCGTCCAGGTCGTCGGGCTGGCGCACCGCGATGCCGGCCGGCGCCGTGGCGGGGCGCTGGAGGCGCTCCTGGGCATGGCGCTCGGCGGCCAGGGCGTTGGCCCGCTCGCGCTCCTGTCGTTGCCTTTCGTGGGCCTCGGCGCGCTGCTCGGGGCTGCGGGCGTCGTCCACGTTCACCGTGCGACCGCCGGGGCAGGGGCTGTCCTGGTAGCTGCTGCCGCAGCGGTAGACCTCGGCCCGGGCGGCGCTCAGGCCGAGGCACAGACACAGCGCCAGGCTCAGGGGCCCGCCGCACAGTACGCGGGGGCGCCGGGTACTGCAGGGCGGCGGGGGCATGGTCAGGGCTCCGAGGAGGGGGCGGGTTCGGCTGGTGTGGCCGGTGTGGCGGCGGGCGCTGCCGCCTTGACCGGATCGCGCGGCGGCTTGGGCCGCGGCGGCCGGGCGTGGATCTTCAGCTGGGCCTGGGCCATCTCGCCGGCCAGCAGGGCGTCCAGCGTGGGCAGGGAGTCGTCGATGTTCTTCTCGATGGCCTCGCGCTCGGCCGCCGGCGGCTTGCGCAGCACGTAAGCAGCCACTTCGGATTTGACGCCCGGGTGGCCGATGCCCAGGCGCAGGCGCCAGAAATCGCCGCTGCCCAGCTGGGCCTGGATGTCCTTCAGGCCGTTGTGGCCGCCATTGCCGCCGCCCTGCTTGAGCTTCATCTGGCCGGGCGGCAGGTCGAGCTCGTCATGCACGACCAGGATCTCGGCCGGGGCGATCTTGAAGAAGCGCGCCAGTGGCGCCACCGCCTTGCCCGAGAGGTTCATGTAGGTCATGGGCTCCAGCAGCCAGACCGGTCCTGCCGGACGGTTCACCCGGGCCACCAGGCCGTGGTAGGCGCGGTCATGCACCAGCGAGCCGCCCAGCCGGCGCGCGGCCTGTTCCACCCACCAGAAGCCGGCGTTGTGGCGCGTGTCCTCGTACTCGGGCCCGGGGTTGCCCAGGCCGACGATCAATCGAATCATGTGGCGATTATCGGCGCCGGGCAGCGCCCGGCTGGCCCTCTGATGGGGGAGGCCCGCCCGCCGGCGCCAGCGCCTGGCGGGCCCCGGCGATCACCGCCTGGCCGATCTGCTCCATCAGCCCGGGCGGGCCGCCGCGCGAGGCCTCGCCCTCGTCGCCGCCCAGGCGCCACTGGTGCCAGTGCAGGGCGACGTCGATCGTCACATCGGGCCGCAACTGCACCAGCGTGCCCGCCTGGATCATCGGCCGCGCCAGCAGCTCGGGCAGCACCGCGATGCCCCAGCCCATGGCCGCGGCATGCGCACCGGCTTCGGAGCTGGGCACGAAGCGCTCCTTCAGCCGTGGCTCGCGCAGCATGAAGGCCTGGGCCACCCACTGCGCCTGCATGTCGTCCTTGCGGTTGAAGACGATGAAGGGCAGCTGGGCGAAGTTGGCCGGTGTCAGCCCCTGCGGCAGCCAGCGCGCAATGAAGGCCGGCGAGGCCACCGCGATGTAGCGCATCAGCCCCAGCGGCTGTACGGTGCAGCCGCGCAGTGCCGTGGCCACGGTGCTGACGCAGCCCAGCACCTCGCCCTGGCGCAGCCAGTCGTGGGTGAAGTCCTGGTCGTCGACGATCAGCTCCAGCCCGTAGCCCTGACGCTGGCCGGCCTGCACCAGCGGGTCCAGCGCTGGCAGCACCCAGGTGGCCAGGCTGTCGGCGTTGACGGCAATCGGCAGCCGCTCGTCGCGCGCCAGGGTGGCGCCCAGTTCGCGCGCCGCATCGGCACGCAGCGCCTGCATCTGCCGCGCATAGCGCAGCAGCACCTTGCCGGGCTCGGTCAGCCGCAGGGGGCGGGCCCGCACCACCAGCAGGTGGCCGACATGGGTTTCCAGCGCGCGCAGGCGCTGGGACACCGCCGACTGGGTGATCGACAGCAGCTGCGCGGCACGCTCGAAACTGCCGGCCTCGGCCAGGGCGGCCAGGCAATCCAGGCCGGCGGTATCGAGGGCGTGCACGGCAGGGGGCTCCTGTATCAGAGACGCTAATGTAATCCCTGATTTGGCGATAGATGTTCACCCGCCGCCCGGCGCTCCCAACAATGCGCATCCACGGGCCCACGAGGCCCGGGCCACAGGAGACAGACCATGCGCATCGGTTGCCCCAAGGAAATCAAGAACCACGAGTACCGCGTCGGCCTCACGCCGGCCAGCGTGCGCGAGTTCACCACCCGCGGCCATGAGGTGCTGGTGCAGTCCGGCGCCGGTGCGGCCATCGGTCTGCACGACGAGCACTACGCCGCCGCCGGTGCCACGCTGGTGCGCGACGCGGCCGAGGTCTTCGCCCGTGCCGACATGGTGGTCAAGGTCAAGGAGCCGCAGCCGCAGGAATGCGCGATGCTGCGCGAGGGCCAGATCCTCTACACCTACCTGCACCTGGCCCCGGACCCCGAGCAGACCGCGGCGCTGGTGAAGTCCGGCGCCATCTGCGTGGCCTACGAGACCATCACCGGCCCGAACGGCGGCCTGCCGCTGCTGGCGCCGATGAGCGAGGTGGCCGGCCGCATGAGCGTGCAGGCCGGCGCGGCGCATCTGGAGCTGTCCAAGGGCGGCATGGGCGTGCTGCTGGGCGGCGTGCCCGGCGTGGAGCCGGCGCATGTGCTGATCATCGGCGCCGGCGTGGTGGGCACGCATGCGCTGCAGATGGCCATCGGCCTGGGCGCGCGCGTCACCGTGATGGACAAGAACGTCGACCGCCTGCGCCAGCTGGACCTGGTCTTCGGCAACCGCATCAAGACCCTGTACTCCAGCGCCCAGGCGCTGGAAGAGAAGGTGCTGGAGAGCGACCTGGTGATCGGCGGCGTGCTGGTGCCCGGTGCCGCTGCGCCCAAGCTGGTGACGCGGCCGATGGTGCGCTGCATGAAGAAGGGCGCGGTGCTGGTGGACGTGGCGATCGACCAGGGCGGCTGCTTCGAGACCTCGAAGGCCACCACCCACGCCGAGCCCACCTATGTGGTCGACGGCGTGGTGCACTACTGCGTGGCCAACATGCCCGGCGCGGTGGCGCGCACCAGCACCTTCGCGCTGAACAACGCCACCATCGGCCATGGCCTGGCGCTGGCCACCAAGGGCTGGAAGCAGGCCATGAAGGAGGACCCGCACCTCAAGGCCGGCCTGAACGTGGCCGCCGGCAAGGTCACCTACCAGGCCGTGGCGCGCGACCTGGGCTACGACTACGTGGCCGCCGACTCGCTGCTATGACCCCCCATCAACGACAAAGCCCCGCCGAGGCGGGGCTTTGGTCTTCCGGGCGGAAGGGCGGCGAATTACTTCTTGCCCTTCTTGCCCTTCTTGTCGTCGGCGGCCGGCGCGGCGGCGGCGACGATGACTTCCTCTTCCTTGGGCTCGGCGACCGACACGATCACCGGGTCCTTGGTGCCGTGCTTGACCAGCTTGGCACCGGCCGGCAGGGTGATTTCGGAGACGTGCAGGCTCTTGCCCTTGACCAGGCCCGACAGGTCCACGGCGATGAACTCGGGCAGCTCAACCGCCAGGCACTCGATCTCGACCTCGGTGGCGTTGTGGTTGACGATGCACTTGTCGGTCTTGACGGCGACCGAGTTCTCCTCGCCGGAGAAGTGCAGCGGCACCTTCTTGCGCAGCTTGGTGGTGTTGTCCACGCGCTGGAAGTCGATGTGCAGGACCTGGGCCTTCCAGGGGTGCATCTGGAAGTCGCGCAGCAGCACCTTCTGGGTGGCGCCGTTCAGTTCCATGTCCAGGATGGACGAGTGGAAGGCTTCCTTCTTCAGCGCGAAGAAGAGGGCGTTGTGGTCCAGCTCGATCATGGTCGGTTCACCCGCGCCAAACACGATGCCGGGCACCTTGCCCGTGTTGCGCAGGCGGCGGCTCGCTCCGGTCCCCTGCAGCTTGCGCTCGAAAGCGACGAATTGCATGACAGCTCCTTGTTGGGAGTCGGGGCCTCCCGCGACCAGGCCGGCCCCAGTTGAAAAGACGCCCCGGACATCGGGGCGCCAGCGGATGCGGGTCAGAAGTTGTTGTTCTGCTCCGCAAAGAGGGAGGTGACCGATTCGCCGTCAGAGATGCGGCGGATGGTCTCGGCGAACAGGAAGGCCACCGACAGCTGGCGGATCTTCTTGCAGGCCTTGCCCGCGTCGGACAGCGGGATGGTGTTGGTGATGACCACCTCGTCGAGGTGCGACTTCTCGATGCGCTCGATCGCCGGGCCCGAGAACACCGCGTGCGTGCAGTAGGCGTAGACGTGCTTGGCGCCGCGGTCCTTCAGCACCTCGGCCGCCTTCACCAGCGTGCCGGCGGTGTCGATCATGTCGTCCATGATCACGCAGTTGCGGCCGTCGATCTCGCCGATGACGTGCATCACCTCGGAGACATTGGCCTTGGGACGGCGCTTGTCGATGATGGCCAGGTCGCAGCCCAGCTGCTTGGCCAGCGCGCGGGCGCGCACCACGCCGCCAACGTCCGGCGAGACCACCACCAGGTCGGGGTAGTTCTTGGCCTTCAGGTCGGTCAGCAGCACCGGGCTGGCGTAGATGTTGTCGACCGGGATGTCGAAGAAGCCCTGGATCTGGTCGGCGTGCAGGTCCATCGTGAGCACGCGCTCGACGCCCACGGTTTCCAGCAGGTTGGCCACCACCTTGGCGCTGATGGGCACGCGGGTGGAGCGCGGACGGCGGTCCTGGCGGGCGTAGCCGAAGTAGGGGACCACGGCCGTGATGCGGCGCGCGCTGGCGCGCTTGAGCGCATCGACCATGATCATGAGTTCCATCAGGTTCTCATTGGTCGGGGCGCAGGTGGGCTGCACCACGAAGACGTCGCGGGCGCGGACGTTCTGCTGGATCTCGACGGTGACTTCGCCGTCGGAGAAGCGGCCGACGCTGGCCTTGCCCAGCTCGACGCCCAGGTGCGAGGCGATCTCGCGGGCCAGCACCGGGTTGGCATTGCCCGTGAACAGGACGGTGTTGAACAGCACGTCGGATTCTCCGGTGATGGCAGGCCTGGACAAGGTGACTCTGGAAACGACAACCGCGCCCCAACATGACTTGCAGGCGCGGTCAGGACTCTGAAGAGATTTGGCAGGGGAGGAAGGACTCGAACCCTCGCATGTCGGAATCAAAATCCGATGCCTTGACCAACTTGGCGACTCCCCTACACAGGACCGCGCCCCGAAAGGCCCGACCCGACAACCATGGCTTTCAGCCGGCGAGGTCCTCCAGGGGATGACGCTCGAGGCTGCGGCACAGGCGCCCCACCCAGCCTTCGGGCAGCTCCGCGAACGGGTCTGGTCCCTCGGGCATGGTCGCCAGAGATGGCGCGCCAGTACCGTTGTCGATACCTGCAAATGCCGCGCTGCCTGAACCCGTCATCCGGCCGTGACCGAAATGCCGCGTCAGCCAGCTGATCGCTTCCGACACCTCCGGGCAGATCGCTTCGGCGGCGGGTTGCAAATCGTTCTTCCAGGCCCCTCCGGTGGCTTGCGCCGCCATCAGTTTTGAAAGATCTGCTGCATCAGCAAGTAAGCCCGCTACTGTAGCAGGTCTGGTGTCTCTTGTCAGCAGTGGGCTGGAAAAAATCTGCGCCGTGGGCAGTGCGACCGGCGGTTTCACCACCGCAAAGCGCTGCGACGGCCAGGCCACCGGCGTGAGCTGCTCGCCGATGCCCTCCACCCAGGCCGGGCCGGCGCCCAGGAAGAAGGGCACATCGGCGCCCAGGGTGGCGCCCAGCGCCAGCAGGCGCTCGCGCGGCCAGTGCAGGTCCCACAGGACGTTCAGGCCGCGCAGCACGGTGGCGGCGTCCGAGCTGCCGCCGCCCATGCCCGCGCCCCAGGGCACCTGCTTGTCGATCGAGATGTCCACGCCCCAGGCGGTGCCGCTGGCCTGCTGCAAGGCGCGGGCGGCGCGCAGGCACAGGTCGTCGGCCGGCAGGGCCGGGCCCAGGTCGTGGCGCTGCAGGCGGCCATCGGCGCGGCGCTCCAGGTGCAGGGTGTCGGCCCAGTCGATCGGCAGGAACAGCGACTGCAGCAGGTGGTAGCCGTCGGCGCGGCGGCCCAGCACATGCAGGAAAAGGTTGAGCTTGGCCGGGGCGGGCAGGTCGGTCAGGGTGTTCACGGCAGATCAGCGGTCCAGGACGATGCGCAGCAGCAGCGCCGGCGCCGGCGTGTCGCGCGTGGCCAGCAGCAGGCCCTGGTCGACCAGCGCATGGGTGTCGACCTGCCAGCCGGCCTGCAGGAAGCCGACGGCGGTGGGCTCGGCCGGCGCCTCGGGCCAGGGCTGGCCCAGCAGCCAGTCGCCCAGGGCCTGCAGCGGCAGCGGCTCGCCCAGCAGTTCGGCGGCCAGCGCGCTCAGGCTGTCGTAGCGGCGATCGCCCGAGGCATCGGTCAGGACCACGCCGGTGTCGCCCCAGCGCGCTTCGGCCAGGCGGGCGCCCAGCGGGCCGTCCAGCGCCAGCCGGCCGGCGCGGGCGTTGCCCTGGTATTCGAAGCCGGCCGTCACGCTGCGCAGCGGCGGCGCATCGGCCGGGCCCACGCGCAGCAGCAGGCGGCCGCTGCGGCTGGGTGCGCTGAGCGCCGCCGCGGGGTGGGCGCAGCCACTGAGCAGGGCAGGGGGCAGCAGCGCCAGCACCAGCGCGCGGCCCGCGGCACGGCGCTTCACTGCGCGGGCGCCTTCAGCCGCGCCATCGTGGCGCGCACGCTGTCGGCACTGCGGCCGCCTGCCAGGCCTTCGCGGAACACGGCCAGGGCCTCATCGCGCCGGCCCTGCACCCACAGCACCTCGCCCAGGTGGGCGGCCACATCGGGGTGGGGGCGGGTGGTCCAGGCCTGGCGCAGCAGGCGCTCGGCCTCGTCCAGGCGGCCCGAGCGGTACTCGTACCAGCCCAGGCTATCGACGATGTACGGGTCGCCCGGCGCCAGCTTCAAGGCCTTGCGCAGCAGCTCGCCGGCCTCTTCCAGGCGGAGGTTGCGTTCGGCCAGCGAATAGCCCAGCGCGTTGTAGGCCTGGGCATCGTCGGGCTTGAGCGCGGCCAGGCGGCGCAGCAGCGCCTCCATCTCGTCGAAGCGGTTCAGCCGCTCGGCCGACATTGCCTGCTCGTACATCAGCGTGGTGTCGTCCGGGTCGGCCTGGCGGGCCAGCTGCAGCAGCGCATGGGCCTCGGTCCAGCGCTGGGCGGCGCGCAGCACCTGCAGCTCGGCCAGCAGGCGAGCGCGGGTGTCGGCCTCGTCGCTGACCGGGGCCTCGCGCACGCGGCGGCGGGCTTCGTCCACCCGGCCCTGCTGGGCGACGATCTCGGCCTGGCGCGTCAGCGCGCTGAGCGTGAGCCGCTCGGGCGGGATGCGCGAGAGCCAGTCCAGCGCCACCGGGAACTCGCCCCGCATGGCCGCCGCCTGGGCCAGCAGTTGCGCGGTCATGTCGCGCAGGCGCTCGGTGGCCTCGCCATGCGGCACGGCCTCGGCGGGGGGCGAGGTGTCGAGCTCGCGCAACGCGCGCTGCAGCGCCTGATCGGCCTCGGCCGGGCGGTGCAGGTCCAGCAGCATCGCGCCCAGGCTGAGCCAGCCCTGCGGCAGCTCGCCCTGCTCGGCCAGGGCCTGGCGGGTGTGCTGCACGGCTTCCACCAGGCGCTGGCGCTGCTCCAGCGAGCGGGCATAGGCCAGGCGCACCGCCGGCGGCTGGCCGGGCTGGGCCAGCCCGGCCTGCACCAGGGTCTCGGCGGCAGGCACGGTGGGCATCAGCTCCACGGCCAGCAGCAGCGGGCCCATCGCGGCAGGATCATCGGCCTGGGCCTTGCGGGCCAGCGCGAACGCACGCTCCCCCTGGCCGGCGGTCATTGCCACCCGGCCCAGCGCCACGCGGGCGGCGGTGCGGGTGTCGCTGGCCTCCATGAAGGGGGCCAGCGCCTGCTCGGCGGTCTGCAGCATCTGCGCCCGGTCCTTGGTGCCTTCCAGGAAGCGCGGCAGGCTGCTGATCGTGGCGGCGCGCTGTGCCGGCTCGGTCAGTTGCAGCAGGGTGCGCAGGGGTTCGCCCAGCTCGCCCACGCGGTCGGTGGCGGCCAGCATCTGCACCTGGGCACGCACCGCGGCCACCGAGCGCGGCTGCGCCTGGCGCCAGGCGCGCGCGGCCAGCAGCGCCTGGTCGCCCGAGCGGGCCTGCACGGCCAGCTCGATCGCGCGCTCGAAGACCTCGGGGTCGTTGACGCGCCGGGCCGCATCCAGCATCACCTCGAAGGCATTGCCCAGCCGGCCCGAGTTGGCCTCGAATTCGGCCACCATCAGCTGGTAGAACATCGGCGCGTCCAGCGCCGAGGGCGCGGGCGGCGGCTCGGCGGCGGTGCTGGCCGGCGCGGGGTCGGCCGGCGCGGTCTGCGCCGACACGGCCAGCGGCGCCAGGCCCAGCAGGGCCAGCAGCAACGCCGGCGTCCAGGGGGTGCGGGCGCCGAGGGCGGTCGAACGGGGGGCGGACTGTCGCGGCATCGGGGCTCCTGCTGTGGCTGATTCTAGTGGGGCCCCCCGCCAGACCGGCCCGGCCGGGATAATCCATCCATGCCAGAGTTGCCGGAAGTCGAGGTCACGCGACGAAGCATTGCCGCGGTTGAAGGGGCGCAGGTGCAGGCGCTGCGCCTGGGCAAGCCGCTGCGCTGGCCGCTGGGCTGTGCGCCTGACGCCCTGACGGGCTGCCGCATCGGCCCGCTGGGCCGGCGCGGCAAGTACCTGCTGATGCCGCTGGCGCGGCCCGGCGGTGCCAACGCGGGGGTGCTGCTGTGGCACCTGGGCATGTCGGGCTCGCTGGCCTGGCTGACCGGGGCGCACGCCGCCAACTCGGCCGGGGTGCATGACCACGTGGACCTGCACACCGACCTGGGCCTGCTGCGGATGACCGATCCGCGGCGCTTCGGCGCCGTGGTCTGGTCGCCGTCGCTGCAGCAGGACCCGGCCGCCAAGCTGCTGGCCGGCCTGGGTCCCGAGCCCTTCGACGAGCGCCTCACCGACGCCGGCTTCCTGGCCGCGCTCAAGGCTCGCCGCACCCCGGTCAAGCCGGCGCTGCTGTCGGGGGAGCTGGTGGTGGGCGCGGGCAACATCTACGCCAGCGACGCGCTGTTCGAGGCCGGCATCGATCCCCGCACGCCCTGCCACCGCATCGGCCCGCTGCGGGCCACGCGCCTGCTGGCGGCGGTGCGCCAGGTGCTGGCCGAGGCGATCGAGGCCGGCGGCTCCACGCTGAAGGATTTCCGCGATGCCCACGGCAGCGTCGGCCAGTATCAGCAGGCCGTGCGCGTCTATGGCCGCGAGGGCGAGGCCTGCCGGCGTTGCGGCCACGCGATACGCCGGCTGCTGCAAGGCCAGCGCGCCACCTATTACTGCCCCGGTTGCCAGCGCCGCTGATACGATCCACGCCTGACCGTGAAGACCCGCGACCCCGCCCTGGACACCGACCCGACCGCCCTGCAGCCGATGCTGGTGCCGGGTCTGGATGCCCTGACCGACTGGCGCCTCGCGTTGGAGCGCGACCTGGACGCGCTGACCCGCTTCCTGGTCGAGGGCGAATTGCTGTCCAGCGCCGCGCTGCAAAGCGCCCAGTCGCTGCGCCAGCGCCTGGCCACCGACAAGCTGGTGGTGGCCTTCGTCGCCGAGTTCTCGCGCGGCAAGAGCGAGCTGATCAACGCCATCTTCTTCGCCGACGCCGGCCAGCGCGTGCTGCCGGCCACGCCGGGTCGCACCACGATGTGCCCGGTCGAGCTCAGCTGGGACGAGCAGGAGCTGCCCACGCTGGACCTGCTGCCGATCGACACCCGCCGCGAAGGCAGCTCGCTGGCCGAATGGCGCCGCCAGCGCGAGCGCTGGCACCGCGTGCAGCTGGACCCGTCTGACATGGCCGCGCTCTCGCGCGCCGTGGTCGAGGTCACCGCCACCCGCCAGGTCAGCATCGACCAGGCCCGCGCGCTGGGCCTGTGGTCCGACGAGATCGGTGCCGACAACCCGCCGGTGGCCGCCAACGGCCAGGTCGAGGTGCCCGCCTGGCGCCACGCGATCATCAACTTTCCGCACCCGCTGCTGCAGCGCGGTCTGGTGGTGGTCGACACCCCGGGCCTGAACGCCATCGGTGCCGAACCCGAGCTGACCCTGGGCCTGCTGCCCAGCGCCCATGCGGCGCTGTTCGTGCTGGGCGCCGACACCGGCGTCACCCGCTCCGACCTGGACGTCTGGACCCAGCACCTGGGCGGCCAGGGGCTGAGCTGCTTCGTCGTGCTCAACAAGGTCGACACCCTGGCCGACCCGCTGGCCACCGAGCAAGACCGCGAGGCGGCCATCGAGCGCCAGTGCGTCACCACCGCCGAGACCCTGCACATCGAGCGAGACCGCGTGTTCCCGGTCTCGGCGCGCATGGCCCTGACCGCCCGCCTGGAGGGCGACGCCGACCGCCTGTCCGCCAGCCGGCTGCCGGCACTGGAAGCCGCGCTGACGCAAAGCCTGCTGCCGCAGCGCCAGCGCCTGCTGGGCAAGACGGTGATCGGCGGCGTGCAGTCGCTGCTGGAACATGCCACGCGCCGCCTGCGCGACCAGCGCCGCCACAACGCCGAGCAGATGCTGGAGCTGCGCGGCCTGCGCGGCAAGAGCCAGGGCCGCGTCAACCAGATGCTCACCCGGGTGCGCGCCGACACCGCCGAGTTCGAACGCTGCACCGCCCGCCTGTCGGCGCTGCGCGCGGTGCATGCCCGCATGCTGCGCGGCACGCTGCGCTCGCTGTCGTCCGAGCGCGTGCGCGAGGCGGTCCATGCGCTGCAGCAGACCCTGGGCAGCAGCTGGTTCAACCTGCGCGCGCGCGCCGCCTTCGGCGAGTTATGCCAGCGCCTGGTGGCCCACATCGACAAGGCCGCCCACGACTGCACCGAGATCGGCCAGATGCTCGAGGCCTCGTTCCACCAGCTCAACGCCGAGTTCGGCTTTTCGCTGGCGCTGGAGCCCGCGCCCGACCTGGCCGCCTTCCGCGAGGAGCTGCAGCTGATCGAGCGCGGCTATGCGCGCTACTTCGGCGTCACCCGCATCGTGCGCATGACGCAGGACGGCTTCAATGAGCAGCTGCAGCGCATGCTGGTGTCCAAGCTGCGCACCGTCTTCGAGACCGCGCAGGGCGAGGTCGAGGCCTGGAACCAGGCCGCGTCCTCGATGATCGACAGCCAGTACCGCGAACGCCGGCGCAGCTTCAAGCGCCGCGCCGAGGCGCTGGAGCGCATCCTGCAGGCCACCGGCGAGCTGGAACGCCGCCTGGCCGAGGTCGAGGCCCAGGACCAGCGTCTGCTGGCCCAGGTCGACCAGGCCTATGACCTGGGCACCGCGGTGCGCCAGCGCGCCGAGCGCGGCCCGGCCGCGCTGCCCTCGGCCACCGGCCGCAGCCCGCTGACGCTGGTGCGCAGCGACGGCGCGATGGCCCCCTCGCGCCGCGCGTGAGCGCCCCGCTGCCCGACATCGCCACCCCGCTGGTGGCCTGGCAACGCCAGCATGGCCGCCATGCGCTGCCCTGGCAGGGCACGCGCGACCCGTACCGCGTGTGGCTCTCGGAAATCATGCTGCAGCAGACCCAGGTCAGCACCGTGCTGGGCTACTACGAGCGCTTCCTGCAGCGCTTCCCGGACGTGGCCGCGCTGGCCGCCGCGCCGCAAGATGACGTGCTGACGCTGTGGGCCGGCCTGGGCTACTACAGCCGCGCCCGCCACCTGCACCGCTGCGCGCAGCAGGTGGTGGCGCAGCATGGCGGCGCCTTTCCGCGCAGCGCCCAGGCGCTGCAGGACCTGCCCGGCATCGGCCGCAGCACCGCTGCCGCCATCGCCGCCTTCTGCTGGGACGAGCGGGTCCCCATCCTGGACGGCAATGTGAAGCGCGTGCTGACCCGCGTGCTGGCCTTCGAGGGCGACCTGGCCGAGACCCGCGTGGAGCGCGCGCTGTGGGCCCAGGCCCAGGACCTGCTGCCCACACAGGCCGCCGACATGCCGGCCTACACCCAGGGCCTGATGGACCTGGGCGCCACGCTGTGCAGCCAGCGCCAGCCGCGCTGCGCCGATTGCCCGCTGCACGCCCATTGCCGCGCCCGGGCCGAGGACCGCACCGCCGAGTTCCCGCGCAAGACCCGAAAGCTCAAGCGCAGCCGGGTGGCGCTGACCTGGCTGTGGCTGCGCCGCGCCGACGGCGCCCACTGGCTGCTGCCGCGGCCGGCGCGCGGCGTCTGGGCCGGGCTGTGGAGCCTGCCCGAATGCGCCGATGCCGCCGACGCGCAGGCCGCGGTTCAGGGCTGGACCGGCACCGCCACGCCGGGTGAGACCTTCACCCATGTGCTCACCCACCGTGACATGGTCATCACGCCCTGGCAGTTCCGCTTCACGGGCGAAGCGCCTTCGGTCGAGCAGTTGCAGCAGCGCTGGCCCGGTGGCCGCTGGCTGGCCCCGGCCGAGCTGGACGCGGTGGGGCTGCCGGCGCCGCTCAGCCGCCTGCTGCGGCGCTGATCAGCCCCTGCTGCAGCAGGAAGGCGTGCACCACCTGCAGCCGGGCCAGCGGGTCGTCCAGCGCCAGCAGGCGCTGCCGGGCCTGCAAGGAGATGGGCAGCAGCTCGCACCAGCGGTGCGCCACCCAGCCGGCATCGTCCGGACGCGCGGCGCCGGCCAGCCAGTGCGGGTCGCGCGCGGTGATCGCGGGCAGGGCGCGCGTCAGCGCGTCGGCCGCGCCCTGCAGCGCCGGGCCGGGCGGCAGCGGCGGGTCCTCGGGCAGCCATTGCAGGTCTTCGGCCTGCCACAGGCCCAGCGCCTGCGGGCTGACGCGGCCGAAGCGAAAGCGCCGCCCGCCCTCGCAGCGGATGCGCAGCAGCCCGGGGCGCTCGGCGTCCACGTCGCGCAGCAGCGCCAGCGTGCCCAGCGATTCAAAGCGCACGGCCTCGTCCTGGCCCGGCAGGCGCACCTCGGTGCCCTGGGTCAGGCAGACCACGCCGAAGGGGCTGTTCTCGCGCAGGCAGCGGCCGATCAGGTCCAGGTAGCGCGCCTCGAACACCTTCAGCGCCAGCGCGCCGCCGGGGAACAGCACCGCCTGCAGCGGAAACAGCGGCAGGGACTGCGGCAGATCGTTCACGCGGCGGGCGCCAGCTCGCGGTGGCGGCGCAGCGTGGCCACGCGGCCGGCAAAGCGCCGCGCCAGCTGCTCGACGATGTAGACCGAGCGGTGCTGGCCACCGGTGCAGCCGATGGCCACCGTCAGGTAGCTGCGCTGGTCGTGCTCGAACGAGGGCAGCCAGTGCCGCACGAAGCCGTCGATCATGTCCAGCATCTGCCCCACCTCGGGCTGGGCCTGCAGGTAGTCGGCCACCGGCGCGTCCAGGCCGGTCTGCACGCGCAGCTCGCGGATGTAGAAGGGGTTGGGCAGCACGCGCACGTCGTACACCAGGTCGGCGTCCAGCGGCACGCCGCGCTTGAAGGCGAAGGACTCGAAGACCAGCGTCAGCCGGCTGCCTTCGGCGCCCACCAGGTCACGCACCCAGCTGCGCAACTGGGCCGGACGCAGCTTGGAGGTGTCCAGCACGGTGGAGCGCTCGCGCAGCTCGGCCAGCAGCGTGCGCTCCAGCTCGATCGCCTCGAACAGCGCGCGGTGGGCGTCGCCGTCGATCACCGGCTTGCTCAAGGGGTGCGGGCGGCGGGTTTCGGAGAAGCGCGTCACCAGCTGGGTGGTGGTGGCGTCCAGGAACAGGCTGCGCACCACCACGCCTTCGGCGCGCAGCTGGTCCAGCACCGGCCCCAGGTGCGGCAGCGAACCGGCGGTGCGCACATCCACCGCGATCGCCATGCGCCGCACGCCGTGCTCGGATTCCACGCGGATGAAGTCGCGCAGCAGCTCGGGCGGCAGGTTGTCCACGCAAAAGAAGCCCGCGTCCTCCAGCGCATGCAGCGCCACCGACTTGCCCGAGCCGGCGGTGCCGGTGACCAGCACCACCTCGCGCGTGCATGTTGGCCCCTCGCCCGACGGGTACGTCGGCCGATCCCCCGAGGGGATGGCGGGCCGGCTTGGGAGCGGCCCGGCGCTCGGCCCGCCTGAGCCTTGGACGCCGTCGTCCGTCATGCGACAGGCCCGTCAGCGCCCTGGCGGATCAGCTCCAGCGCGTGCGCCAGGCTGGTGCCGGCGGCGCGCTCGCCGCCCAGCATGCGGGCCACCTCGGCCACCCGGGCCTCGCCGGCCACCGGGGTGACGCGGCTGAGCGTGCGGCCCGCCTGCTCGGCCTTGGCCACCACATAGTGGCGGTCGGCGCAGGCGGCCACCTGGGGCAGGTGGGTCACGGCCAGCACCTGGGCGCGCTGGCCCAGGCGCTTCATCAGCCGGCCCACGGTGTCGGCCACGGTGCCGCCGACGCCCGAATCGATCTCGTCAAAGATCAGCGTGGCCGGGCCACTGGCCTGGGCCTGCACCGTGGTCACCGCAATCGCCAGCGCCAGGCGTGAGAGCTCGCCGCCTGAGGCCACCTTGGCCAGCGCGCGCGGTGCGCTGCCGGCGTGGCCGGCCACGCGCAACTCCACGCTTTCCAGGCCGAAGGCCTGCGGCTCGTCCTGGGGCAGCAGCGCCACCTCGAAGCGGCCGCCGGCCATGCCCAGCTGCTGCATCGCCTCGGTCACGCGTTCGGCCAGCGGGCCGGCGGCCTTCTGGCGGGCGCGGCTGATCTTCCTGGCCTCGGTGCGCCAGGCGGCTTCGGCGGCGTCGGTGCGGGCCTGCAGGCCGTCCAGGTCGGCGGCCTCGTCCAGCGTGCGCAGCGCGGCCTGCCACTCGGCCAGCAGCGCCGGCAGTTCCTCGGGCGGACGGCGGTAGCGGCGCGCCAGGCTCATCCAGGCCGAGAGGCGGGCGTCCAGTTCACCCAGGCGGGCCGGGTCGAGTTCGGCGCGCGACAGGTAGGCGCGCAGCGTGTGCGCGGCGTCGTCGATCTGCGCCTGCGCGTCGCGCAGCGCGGCCAGCGCGGGCGCCAGCCGGGCGTCGAACTCGGCCACGTCGTCCAGCGCGTCGAGGGCGCGGGCGGTCAGGTGGCTGGCGCTGGCCTCGTCGTCGTCCAGGTGGGCGGCGGCGCGGCCCACCGCGTCGATCAGCGCCTGGCCGTGGGCCAGCCGCTGGTGTTCGGCGTTCAGCTCGGGCCATTCGTCGGCGCCGGGGGCCAGGCGCTCCAACTCGCCGATCTGCCACTGCAGGCGCTCGCGCTCGCTGGCCAGCTCGTTCTGGCGGGTGCGGGCTTCGGCCAGCGCCTGCGCGGCGGCGCGCCAGTGGCTGAAGGCCTGGGTCATGGCGCGGGTGTCTACGCCGGCCTGCTCGTCCAGCAGCGCGCGCACCGCGGCCGGCCGGGTCAGGCCCTGCCAGGCATGCTGGCCGTGGATGTCCACCAGGTGGTCGGCCGCCTCGCGCAATTGGGCCACGGTGGCCGGGCTGCCGTTGATGAAGGCGCGGCTCTTGCCCTGGGCATCGACGATGCGGCGCAGCAGCAGTTCGTCGCCGCCTTCGAAGCCGGCCTCGTCCAGCCAACCGGCCAGCGACGCCGGGCTGTCAAAGGTGGCGGTGATCTCGGCGCGGGCGGCGCCTTCACGCACCACCAGCGCCTCGGCGCGCGCGCCCAGCGCCAGCTGCAGCGCGTCCACCAAGATGGACTTGCCGGCACCGGTCTCGCCGGTGAGCACACCAAAGCCCGCGCCGAAATCCAGGTCCAGCGCGTCGACGATGACGAAGTCCTTGAGTGTCAGATGCTTGAGCATGTGGCCCTCTGGGATTGGTGGCTAGACCACCCCCTCGTACCAGCGCAGCTTGCGGCGCAGCGTGGCGTAATAGCTCCAGCCGCGCGGATGCAGAAAGCGCACCGACTGCGCCGAGCGCCGCACCCGCACCTGGTCGCCGTGCAGCAGGCTGGCCAGGCGCTGGGTGTCAAAGCTGGCGCTGGTGTCGCGGCCGTTGACGATGGTGATTTCCACCTCCTGCGAATCGGGCAGCACGATGGGCCGGTTCGACAGCGTGTGCGAGGCAATCGGCACCAGCACCCAGCCGCCAATCGCCGGGTGGATGATCGGCCCGCCGGCCGACAGCGCATAGGCGGTGGAGCCGGTGGGCGAGGCCAGGATCAGGCCATCGGCGCGCATGTTGGCGACAAATTCGCCGCCAATGTCCACCCGCAGCTCCACCATGCTGGCAAAGGCGCCGCGGCCCACCACCACGTCGTTCAGCGCCAGGCCCTGGAAGATCTGCTCGTCGTCGCGCCAGATGCCGCCTTCGATCATCGAGCGGCGCTCTTCCTCGTAGTCGCCTTCCACGATGGGGCCCAGGGCATCTTCCCAGTCGGTGGCGCGCACGTCGGTGATGAAGCCCAGCCGGCCCTGGTTGATGCCCACCAGCGGCAGGTTGTAGGCCGCCAGCTCGCGGGCAATGCCCAGCATCGTGCCGTCGCCGCCCACCACCACCGCCAGGTCACAGGCGGCGCCGATCTGCTCGGGCGTGAGCGCGCCGTAGTCGTTCCAGCTGGTGTTGAAGGCGGTATCGCGGTCGACCGACACTTCCAGCCCGCGGCGCGACAGGAATTCGGCGATGCGTTCCAGCATCGGCCGGATGCCCTGGGCCTGGTACTTGCCGATCAGCGCGGCATGGCGGAAACGCACGGTCATGGTGTGGGGAATTACACCACAGGGCCCTTGGCGCAACGGGGCCCCGGTGCCCATGTCCGTACAATGAAAAGCATGCTCGACGAGCGCGCCCGTTCCCTGCTGAAAACCCTGGTCGAACGCTACATTGCCGACGGCCAGCCGGTGGGCTCGCGCACGCTGTCCAAGGCCTCGGGGCTGGAGCTGTCGCCGGCCACCATCCGCAACGTGATGGCCGACCTGGAGGACATGGGCCTGATCGTCAGCCCCCACACCTCCGCCGGCCGCGTGCCCACCGCCCGCGGCTACCGGCTGTTCGTCGACACCATGCTGACGGTCCAGCCGCTGCAACTGGACCAGGCCTCCCCCGACATGGCCGCCGCGCGCGACCAGCTGCACCCCGACCAGCCCCAGCGCGTGATCGCCCAGGCGGCGCACCTGCTGTCCAGCCTGTCCAGCTTCGTGGGCGTGGTGACCGCGCCCAAGAAGAGCAGCGTCTTCCACCACATCGAGTTCCTGCGCCTGGGCGAGCGGCGCGTGCTGGTCATCATGGTGGCGCCCGATGGCGACGTGCAGAACCGCGTCATCTTCACCGCCCACGACCACACGCAAAGCGAATTGGTCGAGGCCACCAACTACCTGAACGCCCACTACGCCGGTCTGGCGATCGACGAAGTGCGCGCCCGCCTGAAGAGCGAGATCGACCAACTGCGCGGCGAGATCGCCACGCTGATGCAGGCCGCGGTGCAGGCCGGCACCGACGCCATCGCCGAGACCCAGGAGCAGGTGGTGGTCAGCGGCGAGCGCAACCTGCTGGGCGTGCAGGACTTCGGCAACGACATGGGCAGCTTGCGCAAGATGTTCGACCTGTTCGAGCAGAAGACCCAGCTGATGCGACTGCTCGACACCTCCAGCCGCGCCGAGGGCGTGCGCATCTTCATCGGCGGCGAAAGCCGCATCGTCCCCTTCGAGGAACTCTCGGTCGTCTCGGCCCCCTACGAGGTGGACGGCCGCATCGTCGGCACCCTGGGCGTCATCGGCCCCACCCGCATGGCCTACGACCGCATGATCCAGATCGTGGACATCACGTCCAAGCTGGTCAGCAACGCCTTGTCGGCGCCGCGTTGAGCGGTGTCGGAAGCAGCCCGTTCCCCTGCCTACAATCGCCCCCTTCGGGCCGCTAGCTCAGTCGGTTAGAGCAGAGGACTCATAATCCTTTGGTCCGGGGTTCGAGCCCCCGGCGGCCTACCACCCCCATCGGCGCGGGATGCGACGAGATTAGGGTGGGCATTTTGACGGTGTGAGAGCAAGGGGAGATCCGATGAGCGCGCAGACCTCAGGAGTGGAGCCGCGTCCCGAACCGCTGTTCGTATTGGACCTCAAGGAAAACGGTGGGCTCTTTGCGCCGTCGAGCCTAGAGGAGATACATAACTGGATCAACCAAGAGATCAACTTTTGGTCCTGGGTCGTAGGTACCCAGGTAGGCGGCAACCATGACCAGGGGTTGAGGCAGGCGCTCAGTCAACTGGACTTGGCCAGGTCAGCGGCCGGACAAGCCTCTCAGTTTAGGGAATTAGACCCCAATCACTATCGGCACGAGGTGGCGCAGTCCTCTGAGCGCTTGAGGGCTGCCTTCTTTCAGTGCCAGTTGCCTCACAGTACGACACCGACCGCCAAACGCATAGAGCTGTATAGGCAAGCAGCTGGTGATCACGCCGCAAGCTTCTTTGCGGCTGTGTTCGTGCCGCCACCGAATGGGCACCACTTTCAACCGCAGTTGCTGATGGCGTGGCGCGGCATGGTGGAGGGCGTGATCGAGCGCTGGGGTTTGCTTGATAGCTCCCCAGAAGCCAGACGGGCTTCCTCTGAGGAGGTGTTCGAAGAATTGCGTGTTCGTGCTCAGGGCATGCTCGACGAGAAGACCCTTGCCTATGACAAGTTGCACCGCGAGTACAGTGAACTAGCCGCGAGCATCGAAGCCGCGGACCGGCAGCAGAAGGCTGGGTACGACGACGCGCAGACAGAGCGCCAGAGCGATTTCGAGGCACAGCTGGCTGCTCACAAGAAAGAAATGGAGAGCCTGCGGCGGACCTTTCGCGAGGACCTCTCGATGAAGGCTCCTGTGACCTATTGGGAGGCGAAGCGCAGTCAGCACGTGTTCTTCGGTTGGATCACCGGGTTTGTGTCCTTTACTGGACTCGTGGCTGCGGCCATAGGAATGGCATGGCTGGTCCACGACACGCTGCGATCAACAGTCCCGAACGGAGCGCCCGAAACTTGGCGCGTCGGCATGGTCTTGATCATTGGCCTCTTCACCATCTGGGCATTGCGGCTATTTGTGCGCATGTTCCTGAGTCACCTGCACCTGGCGACGGATGCGGCCGAGCGGGTCGTGATGACCCAAACCTACTTGTCGCTTCTGGAAGGTGACCGCTTGGACAGCGGCGAGGATAGGAAACTTATTCTGCAGGCATTATTCCGCCCGACTTCCGACGGCATCGTCAAGGACGAAGGTATTCCGCCGTCTGCCCTGGAGTTCCTCAGCCGGCAGCCAAAGCCCTGACGTACAGACCGCTGCCGGCTTTGGATGTTTGGAGAAAGCGGCCCTCATCCTGTTGACGCTGGGAGGCTCGGTCGGGCTCGCTGGTGTCTGAGGCCGCCGCGCCGGCATTGCTTGTGAGCCCGTCACCCATGCACGCCTCGCGCCGTCTCCTTGACTCTTCGTGGTCGAGAGAGTGCGGCAGGCCCCGCCTTGGGCGCGACTGGAGCGGCGCTTGACTGAACTGACGCGGGCCTGACTAGAGCTGTTCATCCATCCAGTTTATAGGTATAATTACTTATCTAGTGGGGCTCACGAACAGCCCGCAAGCGCGCTCCGGACCTCTTTCGGCACCGACGCTCCTCTCGTTCGGTCATCCGCGGAATGGCGGCCAAGATGAAGCCTAACCGCGAAACACCCTGGAGCTTTAGTGTGGCGCTGTCGTCCAACCACCAATACAGCCTGGAACTGATCGCGCATCAGGTTGCCAGTTCCTTCGTGCATCAAAGAGCCAGCGATGGCTATGTGAATGCCACAGATCTGTGCTCAGCCGCAAAGAAGCGCTGGCACCAGTACGTAGGCCAAGAGGCCACAGGCAACTTTCTTCGCGCCCTGGCTAAGAAGCAAGGCGTGGCGGTCGAAGACCTCGCGCAGGCTGACCTAACGCCCGGGAGGCCCGAGAGTGTCTGGGTCCATCCAAAGGTCGCGATCCACCTGGCTCAATGGCTGTCCGCGGACTTTGCGGTTCTTGTCTCTGAGTGGGTCTATGACTGGCTCAGCGGGTCAAGAGGTCGAGGTGCGGAGCTGCCGTACCACATCAAACGCCACATGGCGAATGCTGCCAAGATTCCGCATACTCACTTCTCGATTCTTCAGGAGATGACCAACTACCTTATTGCTCCGATGGAGCTAAGCGGGTATACGCTACCGGAGCGGCTGGTGCCTGACATCAGCCAAGGCCGAATGTTCTGCAAGTGGGCACGGGAGCAGCTTGGGCTGGACACGGACTCGCTCCCAACATATGAGCATCAGTATCCTGACGGGCGGCGCGTACCTGCGAAACTCTACCCTGTAGAGCACCTAGGCGCTTTTCGGGCATTTATAAGTAATGTTTGGATGCCCACCCGCGCTGAAGACTACTTCAGGCAGCGTGACCCGGCGGCGCTGATCGCGCTCGACAAAATTCTGAAGATCGCCTTTCAAACTACAGGAGGGAAGGCGGCCAGCACTGCTATGCTGAATAAATAGGTCGATACTTCCAGCGATGGTCTACCCACCCCTCAGTCGGACCTTGCATATATTCAAGAGCTGAGATTTTATCGTCCGTAACGCAGCGGATCCGGGCCTCTGAGTGATAAGTGATTCAAAGAGGCGCCTGCGGTTTGTAAGCCGCATCAGTGCAATCAGGATGTCTCCATTTGTTGATCGTCCAATGTATTGAGGAACCTGCGATTTGACGGACTGTAGAATCTGCGCTCGGGTTACTCTGCTCAAGGCGGACTTTCAGGTCAATATTTTTAATCGGACCTCATCAGGAAGCCATGAGCATAGACATCGGGGCGGATCTTTTCGCCGAGCGAATCGTGTGCCTTTTCGAAGGCGTCGAAGCTAATTGGAGCGTAGTCGCCTGAGGCGTTCCGAATCTTTAGCACGTTTCGCACCTGATACCACCCAACATCCGGGCGCTCAAGGTGCCACTCTGCGCGGACTGTGTGGGGGTCAATGTGCTCGAAATACGCACTCCAGAGCTTTCGTCCTTCCTCAAGCAACGACTGCGCTGCTGGCGACAACGCCTTTGTCGCGAGGTGTTGTGACATGAAGTCGCTCTCGAAGCGTTCCGAAGCACCAACTTGGTCTTCTGTGTACGGAACGAAGTGATTCACTAGATTCCAGCTTCGGCCGTTCCACTGCAACCCGTTTGCGCTCGCGCTGTAATTGCGAATGTCAAATAGTGCCCAGACCAAGCAATCGTCGATGAACTCCTGAGGCAGCGGGCCAAGCGGCGCCAAGAATTGATCTCGATCGTGCACCCAGCGCTTAGGCATGACGCGACGTACTGCGAAGACGACCCCCGCCTGATCGATGTTCTGCCGCGTAACGTACAGGCCTCCGGCGCTGCAGTATGGAGAAGACAGGAAAGCCGTTGAATCTGGAGCGTTCTGGAGGTCCGAGCCCTTGCAAATCATGCCGCCTATGGCGTCGTCCGCCCATTTCTTGCCCCGCACGTCCTTAGTGCCCTTAGCGGGCCAGAACGCATGGCCAAGCGGCAGCGCGTCCTCGTCGTTAGGTGATACCCGTTTAATCCACTCACCTAGCAGGCGGGAGGACGGCAGGGCGTAAAAGGTCTTGGTCCCTATCGGCCTAGCGTTTTTGTCGATGACATCCGTCGCGATCTCCACGAACCTTGGCACGGGCTTGATTTGAGGCTCAAGCTTCCACAGCAGAAATCCTATTGGAAAGTTGCCTGCCAAGCCTTCGAACGCCTTGCTGTGCACGACAAAGCCACCCAGGTATTTGCCGTTCCAGCGCTCGCGGAACGGGGCGAAGTTAGGAGCGTTGATGTGCTTCATCTTGCTGAAACAGGCTACGGTTGCGTTCGGCATTTCGCGCGCGATGCGTACCAAGAACTGGATATACAACTCACGTGCTGCGTAGCCATAGCCCGCCATTGATTTGCCCATCATCGTACTGGCGACCTCTTTTTTGGAGTCTCCCCCACCATCGCCCATCGTGTTGTCCGCGTTCGTGGACTCGGCATAAGGCGGGTTGATGAGGGCCAGAATCTTCTTGCCGTCAGCAATGGCTTGGCGAAGCGCGTGCGGAACCTTATTGGTTAACGTGTAATCAATCGACCCGTCCTCCGCAAGGTCGTCGTTGAGATAGTCGTACTGAAAACGTACCGCTGCCGCGCAGGTCTTCGTGGTCTGCATCATGCGTAGGTCGGGTTCGTCCAACGTACTCATGAAGATGCGCCGATGGTTCGAGTGCTTTACCTCTAGGTTGCCAACGCCGCAGCACATGTCCCAAACAAGGTACTCCTTCTGCCAGTTGGCGCCGAGCAATTCGCTCAGCTTATCGTAGGCCTTGTCAACAACGCTGAGCGGCGTGTAATAAGCGCCCTTGAACATGCGCTCGTCGAGCGGGATGAGACTGTCGCGGCGCTCAAGCAGATAGTCACGGTGTTCTGCCTCTGGCGGGCGATGGTAGATGGCCCAAAAGCGTCGGTAGCCTTCCTTATTGCCCAATTCGAAGACGACACCGTTAAGGATAAAAGCCGGGGCGTTGCTGATCCAGGCTAGGCGTGCGGGTAGTCCGTGGTAGGTTTCGACTTTTCCATCGTTCATCACGTCGGCGTAGAACAAGAGAGCGTAATCTTCCTCCTTCGCATCCTTGATTTCCCGGCCAATCATCGCTACCCATTTGTCATAGACTTGCTTCAGATTTGCAGGGGTAATTTGAATCCGGATGATATCACCGGACTTTATTGCCGCCTTGAGAGTTTCAATGAACTCCTTTTCGTGGGTCGCAATTCTGAAACTAACGAAGTATGTGCCGATGTGCGCTGAGATGGCCTCCAGAGCGTCCTGTGTGTACTGGCTTGCTGATTTTCCCCACTTAACAGTCTTTTTTGCAAGGAACGGAACTACGTCCGCCGTCTTCATAATGGCGGCCTTTTCAGTATCGATGACCGCAAGGAACGCCGGTAGCTTCTCGCCATTATTGATGGCTACTTGAACGTAGTGCAGCAACTGCGTGAATTGAGCGTAGGTGCTATGCTTCCCCGTATGCTTCGCTTCGAACCAGACCTCGTCGGTCTGGATATCGATGAGGCCCTTTGTGTGCGCCTTTAGTCCCAGCGCCTTGATGTATGCGTCCTTGACGTCTTCTTCCGTCTTAACCTGCTTCAGCGCTTCGTAAAGAGTAGCCACTCTGAAATTCCTCCGGATACCACGATGGTACAGGTTGATCGACACCAAGCGTGCCTGAAACGACTTCTCCCTCGGGTGGTCGCTGGACGCGCTTGAAGCAGGAGCAGTGTCATCGACTGCTGGCGCGGGAGCTGCGTTGCGAGGTTGCTCGTGGCAGCGGGCTACACATCTGGGCAGCAGGGGAGCCTTGACATGCCCTACGAAAGAACTGGTGTGGCTTGCCTCAGTTGCCGCTCGGCCCCAGCGGCCGCGCGTTCATGCGCCGCTCCACGTCACGCATCAGGTCCGCCGGTGACACGTCCAGGGCCTCACACAGCCTGAACACCATCCGGACGCTGGGACTGTTGCGCCCCAACTCGATGAGCGAGATGTAGTTGCGGTCGACGTCGGCCCGCAGCGCCAACTCGACCTGCGTCCACTTGCGTCGCGTGCGCAGGTGCCGCAGCGCCTGCCCGAATGCCTGATCTGGTTCCAATTTCTCGCCCGAAAGATCGAGCGAGAGTGCGGCCGGCTCTGGTCATAAGTTCCGCATATGTACGGCAAACGTCATCCGTCCCACCAACCCTCGACACCCCCGGAGGTCATCCGACGACACACCACTCGTTCCGTTTCGCAATCAACCATCAGAGAGGTAGATCCATTCATGAAATACACCGTCATCGCCGTCGCTCTCGTTGCCGCACTTTCCGGGTGCGGTCAGAAGGCCAATGGCAGCTTCGCCGATGTCCCCTACGGCTCCACGAGGGCAGATCTGGAGAAGGCGGGCTTCACTTGCAGGAAGGAAGCCGACACCGAGTTCACCTGCGTGAACCTCAACTGGAAGGGCACCGTCTTCGGTCGGCAGATGCGGAAGTTGGCCTTCAGTCGACAGGCCACGGGCGACGGTTCTTCAGTCGTCGTGGAAATGGCGGAGGCCCCGCGAGGCCCCGGCGACATCAAGCTCCTTGAGCGTGACATCGACCAAGTGTGCCAACGAGACGCGCGCTGGGACTACTGGACCGAAGGCACCGTGGCTCTCGCGTGGAACTGTCGCGACGGTTCCTTCCTGAAGTTCTTCTACGACGCCGCCGCGGGCGGGATCCCGGCGAGAGCTTCCTTCAGTTCCGACAGTCCCTCGTGATCGGTTCCGTGCGCGCAGCCCATTGGGTCTGATCACCCCGCAACCCCCGGCTCACCACCGGGGGTTTTCTTTTCATCCACCCACCGACCTCAAAGGAGATTCCCCGCCCATGCCCTTCCTCGTCTTCGTTCTGATCGTCGGCGCCGCCGCGGTCCTGCTGCGTCTCGGCGCACTGTCCGCCGCGTTCGCCCTGGCCAAGGTCGGCCTGGTCGTCCTGGCGCTGATCCTCGCGGCCCTGATCGCGTGGTTCGTCGTCCGTCGCGGGAGGCGACCGTGACGCGACCTCGACGACGCCCCCCGTCACATCCACCACCACCGACCCCCGCGGAGAAATCCCCGGGGGTCTTTTCATTTGGAGGATCCATCCATGCAGGTGATTCAATCGCGCGACCGGATCGAGCAAGTCCACCCGCCGTCGCTTCGCGCGACGCTGCTGCTGCGGGCCGTCGAGGCCGAGGAGTTCGTCGACGACTTCTCGGAGCTGGTGCGCTTCATCCTGATCGAGCCCGGCGACGCCCCGTCGGACCTGTCGGATGAGTTGGGCCGGGAGGTCCACCTGATCGCCCCGGACGCCTCGGAGATCGTCGGCGACCACCTGGAGCTGGTCTACGTGCTGAGCGACGACGGGGCCGGCGCGTCCGTGTTCGTTCCGCATGAGGTGTTCGCTCTGCCCCGATGGTGCGAGGTGCGCTCGCTGGTCGGAGTGCCGCACGTAGTCCCGTCGGGAGACGCGACGTGAGCGGAGCCCATTCGCCGAGCCCATCCCCGTTCATCCATCCCACATCACCCCGAGGGGCCGCCGACCAGGTGGCCCTTCTTCATATCGGAGACCCAACGTGAATCGACACACCACCGAGCGCCCCGCCGGTTCCGGCGACCGCTACCTGATCGACGAGCTGACTCGCGACATGCCCGAGCACGTTCGGGAGGAATACGAGGAGCGCGCCGCGATCCTGGAGTTCGACGGCGGCATGACCCGCGAGTGCGCCGAGTTCGCCTCCGTCGCCCTGCTGCTGCTTCGTCGATCGCCGGCCTCGTACGGCGTCCTACCGGCGCGCGTCGGGGCGGGGCAGGGCGCCGGCATAGGCCTGACCGCCGGGGCGTCCCCGTGGGCCGACTCGGGGCCTTCCTGGGCCGACCTGGCGGCGGCGCTGCGGGCCCTGGGCGGGACGGCGGCGCTGGTCCGTCCGGACGCCGATCGGGACACCCCCGAGTAGCCCCCGAAGAAGTGAGGAAAACGACGTATCTGACATGGAGAAGTTCCCGTGGGGAGCTTGTCCTTCATGTGTCCGTCGACTGATCAACAACCTGAAGGAGAGATCGATGAAGAAGACCGCGAAGACGAAGAGGGTCGCGCCGCCGACCGAGCCGAAGACCGAACCGCTGGCCGAACCGACGACCGAGCCGACGCCCGAGCCGAGCCCCGCGATCGATCAGGTCCGGGTGCTGGAGACGATCGAGTGCGACTCGCTGGCCCGCAGCTGCCGCATCACCTACGAGTTGGGCGTGCGACTTGACGGCTCGGCGGTGATGCGCGTGGCCCGCAACAGCGGCGCCGGCATGTTCTGCGACCAGTGGGTGAGCGTGGACGACGTGCTGCGGGTGCTGAACCTGCCGGCGCACCGCGAGGGCATCAGCTCCACCGCGTTCCGGCCGCTGTACCTGGGAAGGTCCAGCAACAGCCACAGCTTCCTGATGGCCGCGCTGCGCCACGAGGAGGCGGTGATTCCTCATCCCACCCGTCCGAGGAACTACCAGGCCGCGGACCCGCGCCTGTTCGAGGCCCGGGTGCGTCGCGCCGTGGACCCCGAGACGGGGGAGGGCGCCGAGACGATGCGGGGGATTGCCGGGGGTGAGGACGCCCCGACGGATATCGGCCCGGTCGACGAGGCCCTGCCGCACCCAAGGCCTTGAGGCACCGCAGTCCACAAGCTTGTGGACGACGGCCCGCGGGTAACGCCGAACAATGCGGCCCATAGACCAAGGAGCGCGCAATGCCTGTGTCTGGATGGGTGAGGTACATGGCCTTGGCGACCCTCTCGGCCCTGGGCGGATGCACGCTGCAGCCGCCCAGAGTCTTTTCGCCGCGCTACATCAGCCAGCCACTACAGGACGGTGTTCCTGTGGCGCCGCCGCCCAGGTGCACACAGAGGCACGCCACGCTGACTCATCCGACGCTGCAGCAGGCCACCGAGGAGGCCGAGTGCCTGATGTCCTTGCTGCTGGAGGCCAGCCGCAGCCAGACCGAGGTGGACAACGCCAATCGAGTGGCCATGCTCGGGGTCACGACGCTGGGCCTGTTCCGTGCCGCGACACGGCCCGACAGCCGCGAGCTGATCGGAACCAGCCTGGTCGGGGCCAATCTCTACGCCCATGCCAGCAGCACGCCGTCGCAGCAGCGCCAGCAGATCTATCTGGCCGGAGCCGAGGCGCTCAGCTGCGGACTGCGTGCTGCGCGCTTGCAGACGATGGACGAGAACGAGAGCGCCAAGCTGGACCGAGCGCTGCGCCCAGTGCAGTCGCTCATGGATGACTTGAATTGGCAGAAGGCTCAGTTGCGCGCGCTCACCCTGGAGACGACAGAGTACCAGGCGGCGCAGGCGGGGAGCTGCGGCGACAAGGCGGCTCCGGTCTGCCGCAATGACATCAAGGACGTGCAAGTCCGGTGCGAACTGGCCCGGGCCAGCTTCAACAGAAAGTGCGGCGGACGTCCTTCTTCGGCGCGTACGCTGCAAGCACCGCGGGCCTTGGTCGCGCTGAACCAGGAGGTGGCCCGCGCACAGTCGCGTCTGAGTTCGGCGGCGCATGAGGCCGCCCAATTGCCGGCTGGGTTTGCCGATGCGGGCCCGCGCCTGTGGAGGTACACCGAGCAGCTGCAGATCCACGTGGGTCTTGAACTGGCAAAGGTGGAGCCGGATGCCAAGAGCATCCTGGCGCTGGCCCAAGGGATGCGCCCGGTGGCGGCTACCCTGGGAGGCGCGCCATCGTTGCAGGCCAGCTCGCCGACTGGCGCACCGACAACCGACACGACATCAGCAGCACCCGCCACTACCCAGGCGCATGGCAGTGGTGCTGGTCGGACCGAGGTGGTCCGGCGGGAGTCGTCCGAGCGGCCGCTGACCGAAGATGATGCGGCTCTGATCGAGCGTGTACAGGTGGTTGTCGAGATGGCCGAGCAGCAGGCTCGCGACTTGAGACTTCAGGCCGCGTACCTCAACACCAGACTGCGCCAATCCAAAGCGGAGTTGGACCGCTGCAGCCAGGGCAACGTGGCGGGTCAACTTCAATTGGTGCCTGACGCCGACATGCTCAGCCTGTCAGCAGGCGAGTCGCAGCCCTTCCAGGTCAGCGGTGGCGCAGGCACGCCGCAGGCCGTGCTGAGCTCTGGGGCTTCCGTGGGCTCGCTCAGCCGGCAACTGGATGGCAGCTTCGTGTTCAAGGTCTCGGCCACAGCCTCGCAGGGAGCGGTGGCGGTGCTGCGATTCAGCGATGGCGCCCAGCGCCTCAGCCGCGAAGTGCAGATCAAGGTGGATGGCGAGGCGTCCGCAGCGGCAGCGAAGGTGCCCGTCGTCAGTCTGGACGTCAAGGCGCTGGGCAAGGCCCTGGGATTGGGCGAAGTACCCAATGACAAGGCACTGCGCCCGGCGCTGGAGGCCTGTCTGCGTGGGCCACTGCAGCAGGGTTCGCCAGACGTCACCGCCTTGAGCCCGGCGGATCTGGCCTTCATCATGGGAGGAGGCTGCCATGGATGACACCACCATCCGTCAGGCGGTCATCGTCGCCTATCAGCGCCTGTCTGCCGGGGTGGGCCGCTGCGGCCTGCGCTGGGTGCAGGCGCAGGGTGAATGTCTGGCGCTGGGCTTTGATCCCCTGCAGCGCTCGCGGCGGCGCCTGCCTCGCCGGCTGATGGTCAATGGCTGCCCGGTGCCGCTGGCCTGGTTTGCGGCCCCCCAACCGATGCGCGCCCAGGCCTGGATGCGGATCGAGGCGTCGCCTTCGAGCCCGATGGGCAGTGGCACGCTGGCCGCTGTGCTGCGCAGTCGAGACAGCCCCGACACCCTCTTGGGCCTCACCGCGGGCCATGTGCTGAACCACGGTCGCTTCGGCGACGCCGTGGTGGTGCATCCGGCCGACGCCGCTCAGCCCGTGGTCAGCGGCCAGCTTTACGACTGGCTGCCTGACGTCGGCGTCGGCTTGTCGGTGGACCTGGACGCTGCGCTGGTCACGCTGCCAGCCAACGCGATTGATCTGCTGGCCGACCGGCTCGACTGGCCCCGAGCGGCCAGACGCGATGTCCCGGTCTTCAGCCCCGTGACGCTGCTGACCCGTCATCACCGTATCGGTGGTGAGTTGCAGTGGCCGTTGACCACCCTTGTGCAGGCTGGCCCGCAGCAGTACACGATGAACAACGCACTCTGCTACCAACTGGATGGCAGCAGCGTGCCGGGTGACTCGGGGGCGCCGCTGTGGGACGACGAGGAACAACTCATCGGAGTGCACCTGGGCGCAGCGCCGGCTGGTGCGGCGGGCAATGGCGTGGGCACGCCCATCGCTCGCGTCCTTGACTGGGCCGAAGCCGACGTGGTGACACGCAGCAGCTTGGGTGCCCTGGCCTTGGGGACGACCGTGTCGACACCAGCACCGGTGTTGCCTAACCTAGGCGATGACGACACGGTCGCACGGACGCTGTGGGGCGAGGCGCGCAACCAGGGAACGACAGGCATGGAGGCTGTTGCGCATGTGATCTTCAACAGACAAGCCGATCGCCGTTGGCGCGGAAAGGGTGGATTGGCAGCCATCTGCCTGCAGCCGGCGCAATTCAGTTGCTGGAATGCCAAGGATCCCAACCGGCGCTTGTGCCTGACGGTCGACAACAGCGACCCGGCGTTCGTGCTCGCCCAGGCCGCAGTCGCCCAGGTCAGAGCCGCCCGTGTGGCCGATCCGTCTGCAGACCCCACCCACGGCGCCACGCACTACCACGCGAAGGGTGTTCTCCCGTTTTGGGCGCCGGCTGGGGAACACACCGTGACCATCGGGCAGCACCTGTTCTACCGAAACGTTCCCTGAATCGCGGAGTCGCCATGGACACACGCATGCTAGAAGTGGTGATGGGGCTGGCGCTGGTGCTGGCCTTGGTCAGCCTGTTGGCGGCCATCCTGCACGAAGCGCTCGTGGCCAAGCTGGGGCGCCGCGGGGACGTTCTCACCCTGGCCCTGTGCTCACTGCTGGGCGACAGGAGGGTGACGCAGACCCAACGCCTGCGGCGGACCAGCAGTGACATGTGTCAGTTCAGCCAACAACTGCTGCAGCATCCGATGCTGGTGTCGCAGGTGCTGGGCTCGGGTACTGACCCCGTCAAGGGAAAGGCGGCCAGCTACCTTGACAGTCGAGTCTTCACCACTGCCTTGCTGGCCTTTGGCAGCGACCGCGCCGGACCGGGTGCCATGCGACCTGCCAGCCCGGCCGACTGGGTGACGTTGATGGGTACACCATCACCGCACCAGCCTGCGCCGACTTCGGACCTGGTGGCCAACCTGCGCGCCATGCTGGCCGGCGTGGAAGAGGACTGGCCGGCCTTCGAGCGCCGTGTCTGCGCCTGGTACGACAGCGTGATGGACCGGGCGACCGGCTGGTTCCAGCGTGATACGCAGTTTCGGCTGTTCTGGATCGGCACGATCATCGCGGCGCTGGGCAACATCAACCCGCTGGTCATTGGGGGGCGTTTGTGGAATGACCCGCTGCTGCGCGCCGCGTTCGTTGATTCCAGCACGGTGGCGCTGGAAATCAAGACGCAGGAAGGGACGACACAGGCAGCGACAGGACAGAACGCCGCCAAAACAGGCAGCACAAAGCAAACAGCCAAGCCCGCGGCGAAGAAGGCCGTCCAGCCGAGCGTCGGGCTGACGCCCGCCGCGCCGCTGGCCTCAGCGACTGACCGTGCCGTGCTGCAACTGCGTGAGCGCGTGCTGGCCTGGGGCGACACCCGAGTTGTACGAGCGGGCGAGGATGCGGCAGACAAGGTGGCGACGCTGCAGAACCTGGTGCATCGGATCGACAACCTGCGTGAGGACATCGCGCGCCGACGTCAGGCGTGGCAGGACGGTGCCAGCACGGAGACCCTGTTGACGTACTCGCTGACGCTGGAGCGTACTGTGGAGGAACTGCGGCAGGTGCTCGATGCCCAGCCCGAGAAGATCGACCAAGGTCAATTGGACCGGGTGCTTGAAATGCTCAAGTTCGAGCGAAACCAGCAACTGCGCGAATCGGTCGCCACGGCGCAGAGCCTGTGCGGCCAGGCCCAGGGCGGCGCTCTGGAGGCAGCCTGCAAGGAACTGGCTGCGAGTGAGCAGACAGGCCTTGGTGAGCTTCCACTGGGTTGGACCTTGTCCAACTGGCCCGGTTGCGCCGCGGACTGCCAGCGTCGTGTCCGCATGGCGCAGGCCAGCGAACTGCAACGAAAGGTCATGGATGAAAGCATGGACAGCGCCGAGGCGTTGCGGCGCGTCGTATCGTCCGCCGATGCTCGGGACGACGCCAATGACCACACTGCGAGCGTCCGGGCGCTGACCGGGTCCGAACGCCTGTTCGGGGTTGTGTACAGCCTGTGTGGCTGGATGATGGTGGGTATCGCGAGCATGCTGGGTTCGACCTTCTGGTTCGACCTGCTGAGCAAAGTCGCCAAGCTGCGGGCCGCCGGTCTGGCTGCCAAACTGGCATCGGAAGCGGACACCAGCGCTTCCGACAGTGCTGCTGCGAGCCCCTCTGCAGCCTCAGCGGCAAGTGCCGGCGGCATCCTTGTTCGAGGCAGCAGCCCTGCCGCCAGCACGGCGCCAGCGGCGGCCGTATCGGGACCGGTCCCTCGGGCGGGCCGGGTGCCCTTGTATCCGGATGGAAACATCCATGTGCTCAGCGAACAGCAGGTGCGCGACCTGTACGGTGACATCCGAACCACGGAAACGGCCGGTGTGGTGACGCTCACCAACCCTGGCGTCGGCGCGGTAAAGCGCAACTTGGTCGATTTCAGGCACCCGGTGCTGCAAGGCAAGCGGCTCCAGGTGCATGAGCGTGCGCTGGCGCATTTTCAAGCAGCGTTCGATGCCATCGAGGCGGCACAGCTCGGCCATCTCGTTCTGAGTTGCGAGGGGACGGTGTCCCTGCGTCACATTGGACACGACCCGAAGAACGCGCTCAGCCACCATTGCTGGGGCATTGCGATCGACCTCAACGCCTTCGCCAACGCCTATGGCGCCGAACCTGCCGCGGTCGGCCAGCCCGGCAGCGTGCGAGAGCTTGTGCCCATTCTCAACCGCTATGGCTTCGCATGGGGAGGCCATTTCAACCGCAAATTAGACGGAATGCACTTCGAGCTGGCGCTGTTGGATCCAAACCAGGCGCCGCAACCGCTGGCCGGCGCATAACGTAACTGCCCACATTGGACTGCTTTGAATCCAGCGGGCCGGTTCCAGCATCCCCGGAAGACCAGAGAGAGGCAGTTAGACGCGACCCAGGCTACCACCACCAAGGTGTCTCGATCTTGGCGCTTGTGAAAGGCTGTCGGCACGACTCGGTGCGATTGGCGCAGCTATCGACGCTTGCGGCAGGCGCGACGAAGAAGCGTCCACACTTTGGGTGATGCATCCGGCGATTTAGACGGGCACCATCCTGACCATCGCCTGTACTCCGGGCGCTCCCAGCGTTTGCAACATCATGACCCATCCTGATCTCGATCTGCCGGTATTTGGGCGAGCCTCAAGGCACGGCTGCGAGTCGTCCTCATCCGTTGAGCTTCCGGGGCAATCTGCGATCGGCCGGGTGGGGGCGCTGCTGTTCGATCACCTGGATCTGCAGGCGGGCGCGGGCGAGCCGCTCAACGGGTGGCGAATTGAAGTCGTGTCGATTCCGCTGCTGCGCCCAAGCCGCCGCCGTATTCGGGTGACGGTACGTGGACAACTGATGGTGGTGTGCAAAGGTTGGGCACGTGTTGGGCTTAGCTGCGAGTCGCGTCAACTGTCGACCCAGGTCATCAGCCGAGAGTCACAGCCGTTGCCCAACGGTGCGCTGCCTGAGAAGAGCCGGCCACTGCGCGCCAGCATCGTGCTGCCGCGCAGCGTTTTGCCGAGAACGGCGCTCCAGGTTCTGATACGGCTTGAGGCGACAGCGGACTCGTCTGAGACTCAGAGCGCAATAGCCGTCGATTCGATCGAAATTGAGGCGCTGTGAACCGCCATCGATCGACATACCCGGCATGGACCTCGGGCCGCAGTTCTTGCCCCGGCGGCTCCGTCGGGCTGTGCGGCGGTCGTCTTGCTTGAGCTCGTAAGCCCCCCCCGCTCAAGTAGACAGTCCAGAAGTAGAGACCTTCTGATGGAACCGCCTGTGTTCGGGCACCGAACAGGCCACCTCACGCTGGCGGCACTCAGCCCCGCGGCGAGTTCAACGATTCATCGGTTGTCTGCGCTGGCTCGAACTCGCCAGAAAGAGTGCCCATGGATTAGACCGCGATGGCGCACTCACCGTTCGCGCGCAGCCTGCAAGGCCCTGTGGGCCGCAAAGGCCGCCAGCGTTGCGCTGTCAGGTGAGCCGTAGTCGATGAACTTCAGCGGTGTCTTGGCCAACCAGAGCGAATGGTCCAGCAGTGTCCGCTCCGGCCAGTGGGGCAGCGCGCCTTCCAGTTGGTAGACCAGATCGTTGAGTGAACCGATGACGCGGCGGTTCTCGGTCTTGCCGATGGTCCAGGTCTGCATGGCGCGGCACTCGGCCGCTGCATCTTCGGCGGGCACGCCCACGGCCTGCAGCATGGGTTCCACCGCGGTGACGATGCGCTGCACCAGCGTTTTGCCTTCACGTGCGGGGACCACCACCGGCAGCAGGCTGCGCTCGCTGACCGCCAGCACAACCTGAACGCGGCCAGCGCGAACGAGATGGGCGTACCAGGCGCCCAGGACGTTGTCCGTGGGTGCGGTCTCCACATCTGGTTTGGCGTTCAGGCGGCTGAGCAGCTTCTGGGTGCAGCGAAGGACAAACACGGTGACAGGGTGGGGTGAGGTCAGCGCACAGTATCCACGCAGCCCTCGGGGGCGGCGGACCGGGCGGGCCTGGCCGCGGCACGGTGCATGGACTCCGCAGGCGCTCGCAGAGGGTGGCAAGATGCTTTCAAACACTGGAGACCCCCATGAACCTGGGTGAACTGCAGGCCGAACTGCGCCACTTCGCGGCCGAGCGCGATTGGCAGCCGTTTCACACGCCCAAGAACCTGGCGATGGCGCTGATGGTGGAGGCGGCTGAGCTGGCCGAGATCTTCCAGTGGCAGACGCCGGAGCAGTCGCGTGGGGTGCCAGAGCAGGCCGAGCTGCGACAGCGGGTGGGCGAGGAGCTGGCCGATGTGCTGCTGTACCTGCTGCAGCTGGCCGACCACTGCCAGGTGGACCTGCCGCTGGCGGTGCGCGACAAGCTGGCGAAGAACGCGCAGAAGTACCCCGCGAAGCAACGCATTGCGCGGACGCTGGCGCCCCAGGTGGCCGCTGCCGGCGCACATGTGCTGCTGGATTTCGAGAACGTCCAGCCCACCGACGCCGAGCTGCGGGAACTGGTGCCGCAGGCCAGCCAGGTCTGGGTGTTCCACGGACCGCATCAGCGCCAGGTGGCGAAGCGCTTCGCGTCGTTCGGCCAGCACGCCACGGCGGTGCCGATCAGCAAGACCGGCAAGAACGCGCTGGACTTTCATCTGTCGTTCTACATGGGCTACATCGCCTCGCGCAACCCCGAGGCGCCGATGATCGTGGTGGCCAACGACAAGGGCTACGAGCCGATGCTGGAGCACGCCCAGGCGATGGGCTTCGTGGTGCGCCGCCAGCCCTTCCCGCCGATCACGGCGCCGGCCGGGCAGCCGGCCGCCAAGAAGACGGCGGCGCGCAAGCGGCCCGCCGGGCAGGCCAGTGCGAAGAGCAGCACCGCCAGGAAGACCACGGCGAAGACCACCTCCGCAACCAAGACCCCCACCGCCGCACCGGCGGCCCCGGCCGTGGCGCCCCAGGCCCGTACCCAGGCGGCTCGCCCGACCCGCGCTGCGCCGCAGGTGGCGCCGGCCCCTGCGCCCACGCCTGCGCCATCGCCCGCACCCCTGGCACAACCCGCGCCTGCGCCTGCGAAGCGCAGCGCCGCCAAGCCGGCAGCGCCCGCCAAGGCGCCGAAGAAGACGCCGGCCCCGAAGCCGCAGCGCGCCCAAGCTGCACCCGCGAAGCCAGAACCCGCCAAGCCCGCGCCTGCCAAGCCCACAGCCGCCAAGCCCGCACCCGCCAGAAAGGCCGCAACGCCGCGGCGCACGAACGCCGCAGCGGCCGCACCGGTGGCCCCCGCCGCGTCACCAAGACAGGCCAAGGCGCCCGCCGCTCAGCCGCCTGCTGCGCCGCGCGTGGCGGTGAGCGCCCAGGACCTGCAGCGGATCACCGATCAATTGCTCAAAACCGGCGACAAGCGTCCCACCCGGATGGGCCGCCTGAGGGGCCTGCTGAAGTCGCTGCTGTCGGCGCAGACCGGGGATGCAGTGATCGAGGTGGCGATCAACGCGCTGGTGGCGGCGGGCACGGTGGCGGTGGGCCCCGACAACGCCGTGCGCTACCCGCGTTTCGAGGCTGGCGCGGCGGCTAACCGCTAGGAGCGGGTCCTACACTGCCCCCATGCCCACCTCCCTGAAGACGCTCGAGTCCTTCAGCACCGCACTCCTCACCCTCGACGAGCTGCCCCCCACCGCCTCGCCCGCCCGGCTGATGTCCGACGGCATGGCCGCGCTGCGGGCGCTGGTGCCCTTTGATGCGGCCTGGTGGGGCGAATGCTCGGGCGGCATGGACGGCCTGGCGCCGCGCAACTGGTTGAGCGGGCGGCTGAACTTGGGGGCCGACTTCGCGCGCGAGTGGAACCGCATCGGGGCGGTGGACCGCTTTGCCGCGGCGTCGATGCAGCAGCTGGATGCGGCCGTGTGGTCCAGCGGCTATGCCGACCCCGAGCCGGCGGTGGAGGCCTTTGCCACGCGCCATGACCTGTTCCATGCGTTGGCGATCACGCGGGCGCTGCCGGGCAGCGGGCTGATGCACTTCATCGCGCTGTACCGCGGCCAGCAGGCGCCGGCCTTCGAGGCGGCGCAGCGGCGCCTGTTCGAGCTGTTCAGCGCGCACCTGATGCAGCGCTGGAGCCGGCGCGTGACCGCGCTGCTGGGCCAGGCCCGGGCGGGTGCTGACGCGCATGCGCTGGTGGACGCGGCGGGCGAGTTCGTCTACCTGGATGCGCGTCTGGGGCTGTGGCTGCGCGAGCGCTTTCCGGCCTGGCAGGGCACGCAGCTGCCGGCCGAGCTGACTACGGGTTTGGGGGCAGGGGCTACATCGCTGCGCGTGGGGCGCCGGCGCCTGTCGCTGCAGCGCTGCGGCGAACTGTGGCTGCTGGGCCTGGCGCCGCAGCGCCGGGCACCGGTGCTGCCGCCGCGCGAGCTGGGGGTGGCGCTGCTCTACGCGCATGGCCACACCCACAAGCAGATCGCCCGCGAACTGGGCCTGAGCCCCAGCACCGTGCGCACCTACCTGCGCGATGCCTACCAGCGCCTGGGCGTCAGCACCAAGGCGGCGCTGGCGCGGCGGCTGGAGGGACAGGCGCTGCCCGCCATAAAGCCTTGACCCTCCTCAATTGAGGAGGTTGGTGCGTGCCCGTTCTGCCTACCGTTGCTAGGCCATGTCTGGAACAACGGAGGAGCAATGACATCGAGCAAGACGATCGCGGCGGTGGCCGCGCTGGCCCTGGTGGCCGCGCTGGCCGCCGGCTGCAGTGGCGGTGGCGGTGGCGGCGAGGCACCGGCCGACCTGGTGCTGCGCAGCGGCAAGGTGGTGACCATGGACAACGGCCGGCGCATCGCCCAGGCGGTGGCGGTGCGTGAGGGGCGCATCGTCGTCGTCGGCAGCGATGCCGAGGTGATGCCCTACGTTGGCCAGACGACCCAGGTGGTGGACCTGGGCGGGCGCATGCTGATGCCCGGCTTCATCGACGCCCACCTGCACGCGCTGGCCGGTGGCCGCGCGCTGCTGCTGTGCGACCTGGCCTATGCGCCGCTCACGCGCAGCCAGCTGGCGGCCCGGCTGCAGGCCTGCGTGGACGCCACGCCCGAAGCCGGCCCCGATGTCTGGCTGGAGGCGGTGAACTGGGACCGCCAGTCCACCTCGGCGCTGGACGCCGACCCCACGCGCGCCCTGCTCGATGGGCTGAACACCACGCGGCCGATCGCCGTGACCTCGTCCGACTTCCACACCGTGCTGGCCAACTCGCGCGCGCTGGCGCTGGCGGGTGTCAGCGCTGCCACGCCCGACCCGTCGGGCGGCAAGTTCCTGCGCGACGGCAGTGGCGTGCCCACCGGCATCTGCGAAGACGCGGCGGGCTTCCAGCTCAAGGCCGCCATCCCGCCCGACAGCGAGGCCGACCAGCTCAAGCAGGGCCGCGCCGCGCTGGCCGCGCTGCGCGAGCAGGGCATCACCAGCTTCATGGACGCCGCCGCGGGCGAGCCGCACCTGCGCGTCTTCCAGGCGCTGCGCGCCAGCGGTGAGCTCACCGCGCGGGTGCAACTGGCGCTGAACCTGGACCCGGCCGAGGCCACCGCCCACCCCGCGCAGGCGATCGCCGAAGCCCAGGCGCTGGCGCAGGGCACGGCGCGCAACGTGGACACGCCCGCGCCGGCGGTGCGCGCGCGCTGGGTGAAGGCCTTCGTCGATGGCGTGGTGAATGCACCGGCCGACACCGGCGCGCTGCTCAGCCCCTACCTGCAGAACGTGGGCACCGATGCCGCGCCGCGCTGGGTGCCGGGCAGCAACCTGGGCCAGCTCTACTACAGCAGCACCACGCTGCAGGCCCTGCTGGGCGCCGCCACCGATGCCGGCATGGACCTGCACTTCCACGCCACCGGCGAACGCGCGGTGCGCACCGCGCTGGACAGCGTGGCCGCGGTGCGCCGGGCCCGTCCGGGCGCCGACATGCGTCCGGCCATCGCCCACGACGAAACCGTGGCCGTGGCCGACTACCCGCGCTTCGCGGCGCTGGACGTGATGGCCACGATGTCCTTCCAGTGGGCGCAGCGCGCGCCGTACTCCATTGGCGACACCGAGAACCACCTGGGGCCCGACCGCTTCGCCCGCATGGAGCCCTCGGGCAGCCTGCGCCGCGCCGGTGCCCGCGTGGTGCACGGCAGCGACTGGCCGATCGACCCGTTCGACACCTTCCTGGCGCTGAAGATCGGCGTGACGCGCTCGGGCGACCCCACCAACCCGCACAGTGCCGCCTTCATTGCGCCGGTGTTCGAAGGGCCGATCAACGCCGACCCGGGCCTGTCGCGGGACGACGTGCTGGCCGCGATCACCCGCAACGCCGCGCACCAGCTGCGCATGGAGCAGCAGCTGGGCACGATCGAGGTGGGCAAGCTGGCCGACCTGATCGTGCTGGAGAAGGACTTCCTGAGCGTGCCCGACGAGGCGCTGGGCCGCAACCGTGTGCTGATGACGGTGGTGGGCGGCCAGCCGGTGCATGCGGTCGGTGCCTTCGACGGTCTGGTGGCCGGCCAGCGCCAGCAGCTCAACGCACGCGCCAAGGTGCTCAGCGCGCGCGGCTCGGCCGGGCATGTGATCCCGTCCACTGTGCCAGGGGCGCCGCACGGCCACGGCGACGGTCACAACCACTGAGCACGGGCCGGGGGGGCCTGTGGCGTAACGCCTCAGCGCCCCGCCGCGCGCCGCAGTTCGGCCAGCAGCACGCGGTACAGCGCCGGCGGATCCACCGGCTTGGCGATGTAGGCGTTCATGCCGGCCTGCAGGCAGGCCTCGCGGTCGCCCGACAGGGCGCTGGCCGTCATCGCGATGATCGGCGTGCGCGCCAGGCCGGGCAGGGCGCGCAACTGGCGTGCCAGCACGATGCCGTCCATGCGCGGCATCTGCACGTCAGTGACGATGGCGGCGAAGGCCTGTGTGCGGGCCAGCGCCAGGGCCTCGGTGCCATCACCGGCCAGGCTGACCTGCAGGCCGGCGGCCTGCAGCAGCTCGCGCGCGATCAGCTGGTTGACCGGGTCGTCCTCGACCAGCAGCACCGCGGCGCCGGCCTGCTCGGCGCGCAGCGCGTTCAGGGCATCGGCGCCGTCGATGGGGTCGCCCACGGGTTGCTCGGGCGCCAGCGCCAGCCAGGCGGTGAACCAGAAGCAGCTGCCTTCGCCGGCGCGGCTGTGCACGCCGGCCTCGCCGCCCATCAGCGTGGCCAGGTGGCGGGTGATGGCCAGGCCCAGGCCGGTGCCGCCGTAGCGCCGCGTGGCCGACACGTCCGATTGCTCGAAGGGGCGGAACAGCCGCGCCTGCTCGTCCGCGCTGAGGCCGATGCCGGTGTCGCTGACCTCGAAGCGCAGCAGCACCCGGCCGTCCTGCCGCTCCTTCTGGCGCACGCGCAGGTCGATCTGGCCCTGGCTGGTGAACTTGACCGCATTGCCCAGGTAGTTGATCAGGGCCTGGCTCAGGCGCACCGGGTCGCCGCGCAGCGTGGCGGGCAGACCGTCGGCCTGCACCTGCAGCGGCAGGCCCTTGGCCTGGGCCTGCGGCCGGACCATGTCGCAGGCCTGGCGCAGCAGCTCGGGCAGCGAGAAGGGCTCGTCGGCCAGCGTCAGCCGGCCGGCCTCGATGCGTGAGATGTCCAGCACGTTGTCGATCAGCGCCATCAGGTGCCGCGTGGCCACCTGGATCTGCGCCAGACGCTCGCGCTGGGGCTCGCCCGCTGGCGCCATCTGCGACAGCGAGTGGCTCAGCCCGACGATGGCATTGATCGGCGTGCGGATCTCGTGGCTCATGTTGGCCAGGAAGGCGCTCTTGGCGCGGCTGGCCTGCTCGGCCGCCAGGCGGGCCTCCTCGGCCTCGGCGGTGCGGGTGCGCACCAGCTGCTCCAGGTGGTCGCGGTGCTGGGCCAGTTCGTCGGCCACGCGCAGGTGCTCGGTGATGTCGTCGAAGGTCACCACCGCGCCGCGTGAGCCATCGCGCTGGGGCGAGGGGCTCACGCTCAGGCGCACCGCAAAGCCGCTGCCGTCCTGGCGCCAGAACCAGTCCTGCACCTGGCGCGGCTGGCCATCGGCCAGGGTCAGGCTGATCGGGCACTCGCTGGCCGGGTAGGGGCGGCCATCGGCATGGTGGTGGTGGAAGACCTGGTGCTGGGGCCGCCCCAGCACCTGTGGCGCCTGCAGCTGCAGCATGGCCAGCGCCGAGGGGTTGATGAAGGTGCACAGCCCCTGCGGATCCACGCCGTACAGGCCCTGGCTGATCGAGTCGAGGATGCTGCGCTGGCGCAGGCCGGCGTCTTCCAGCGCGCGCAGCGCGTCGGCGGCCTGGCGGTGCTCGCGGCGCAGCTGGCGGTTGGTCTGGGCGATCTGCAGCAGCAGCGCGGCCAGCAAGGCCGCCAGGCCCAGGCTGCCCGGCAGGATCAGCAGGCCGTACTGCTGCAGCAGGTCCTGCAGGCGGATCGGGGTCTGCCGGTCAAAGGGTGGCACGCGCAGCGTGCGCATCATCTCGGCCACCGGGGTGTAGTCGCCGGGAATGGTGAAGCCGACGATCTGCAGCTGGCGGGCCACCACGCCGTCGTGCGGCAAGCCCAGGATGGCCGCCGCCAGCTGGCGCGCCAGGGCCTCTTGGCACCAGGGCATCACGGCCAGCGGCCACTGCGGGTAGAGCTCGGTGGAGCGCACGAAGGGGTAGTCGCCCTGGGTCTGCGGGTGCAGCACCTTCAAGCGGCCCGGGGGCACCCGGCCTTCGGCCTGCAGCGCCTCCAGCACCCCGGTGCGCACGAATGCCACGTCGGCGCGGCCCTGCAGCAGCGCCTGCACCGCGGCGTCCTGCTCGCCGCCCAGGGCCATCACCTGGGCGTCGGCCGGCAGGTTGATGCCCTCGCGCGCCAGCACCCGCGCCTGCGCCAGGTAGGCCCCCAGGGATTCGGTGCTGCTGGTGGCAATGCGCCGTCCGCGCAGATCGGCCAGCGCGCGCAGGTCCTGGCGCGTGGCATCGGCCAGGATCACGCCGCCGAACTCGGCCAGCGCGTGCGTGCCGTCGCGCTCGACCAGCGTAGCCAGCGGCGCGCGCAGACCGGCGTCGTGGGTCAGGCGGATGTAGTGGGCGGGCTGGGTCAGCACGATGTCCACCTCGTGCCGGTCCACGGCCGCGTTCAGCTCGGCGTAGCTCAGCGCCCGCAGCCGCACGGGCCGACCGCCCTGCAAGCTGGCGTTGAGGTGGTCGACCAGCGGCTGCCAGCGGGCCAGGGTTTCGGGCTTGGGGCGAAAGGCCAGCACGCCCAGGGTCAGCGTGGGCGACGCGGACGGGTGGGTGGCGGGTTCAGCGCTGGCCTGCGGTGCGGGCTCTGTGGGGGCGGCCAGCGCTGGCGCGGCCAGCAGCGCCAGCAGCCACAGCAGCGCGGCAGCCAGCACGCGCCGGGCCTGCCCCATGCGGGCGGCCAGGTGAACAGGCGCCAGCGCGAGGGGGATGTCCGCCACGCCGGCGATGGTAGCGCCCGGTCCGGCGGCCGCTGGCGGCTGCAACCGGTTGCGGCGCGCCGCCGTGTCCCCTGGATAAGGGGGGCGGTGCGTTCAGCAGGTGATTGGTGTCAAGCGGTCCAGGCCGGCCAGGTCGCGGCAGAAGAAATCGTCGGCCAGGTAGGCACGCTCGTACTGGCGCACGTCGTAATGCACCCAGGTGGGCGCGATGTCGGGGGGCTCCAGCGACTTGCGGTTGCGCGCCGCCCAGCCCACCTGGGCGTTGGACAGCTCGACGATGCGGCCGCGCACCGCGTTGCACTTGTCGGCATCGTCGCGCTTGCTCTCGCCGGGCTTGAGCGCGATGTCCAGGTCCACCGCCTTGCCGCGGTGGTTGGTGGTGGTGCGGCCGTGCTGCTGGTTGTCCACGCTGCAGCGGTAGCCCGAGCTGAAGCTGAAGCGGTGCTCCGGCAGGTAGTGGTAGACCGCGCGCACCGCCCACAGCAGCAGGCGGTGGATGCCGGGGTACTCGTAGTGGTTGAACTGCTCCTGGCCTTCGCCGCCGGGCACATAGGTGTCCCGGAAGCGCCCGTTGCCGAAGCCGCTGCAATGGCCGCAGGGGCAGCGCAGCGACTTGAAGTCGATGGGGTACTTCTGCGCGAAGGCATCGATCGCCTCGAAGGTGGCGCGGTCGACCACCCGGGTGGGGCTGGCCATGCCCATCACGTCCTGCTGGAACTTCTGCACCTGCAGCTCGGTGCCCGAGCCGAAGTCGCCATCGGGGATCGTGCCTCGAAAGCCCGCCAGGCGGACCTGCAGCTCCACCACGTCGGGGCCCTTCATGTCCTTGCGCAGCACGCGGCTGCCGTAGGCATCGGCCATCGTCACCTCCCAGGGGTGTGGAAGCGGCCCGCGCAGGCGTCGGTCGGCTGGAACGACCGGGTCCGGGGCATGCCGGGAAGTGTGCACCGGCCAGACCGGCCTGGTGGGCGCTGCGCCCATGCAGGCTAGGGGTGCGTGCCGCCCGCCGGGCCCCGGCGCTAATCCAGGCTAATCACCGGGCGGGCGGACGCCGCCCTACACTCGTTCGCCGGTATTCAGCCGCGCAGCATCCACAGCCCGGGAGACCCCGATGAAGAAGAGCAGCAGCTTCCAGCTTTCCGCGTCCTGGTGGCGCGCCGAGGGCCCCGAGTGCCTGGGCAGCGGCAAGGACCTGGAAAAGGCCCTGGCGGCCTACGAGGCCGCGCAGAAGCAGCTGGACAAGTCGCCCGACGCCAAGGCGCTGGACGCCGTCGAGCGGCAGCTCGACGAGATTGATGCGCTGGCGCGCAAACTGGTGGGCGAGGCCGAGAAGCTGCTGAAGTCGCCGCCCAAGGACCCCAAGAAGGCCAAGTTCGACGCCGACGAGGTGCAGTTCACCATCGACGCGCTGAAGAAGGCCGGCAAGCTGACGGACGCCGCGCGGCAGTCCGCCCAGAAGCTGGCCGAGGCCGAAGCCGACGAGGACGAGTCCGACGACGAGGAGGACAAGTCGGTCCTGGGCGACGAGAAGGCCTACCGCGCCTACCTGACCCGCCTGCTGAAGATGGCCGCCAAGGACACGATGTTCTATGCCATCGCCCTGGCCAAGAAGCCCGGCGAGAGCCGCATGCTGCTGCACCGCACCCGCAGCGGCAAGAGCCTGGCCGCCACGCTGCGCAAGCAGACCGATCTGAAGAAGATCGCTTTCGGCGAATGCGTGGCCGATGCCGACGACCCGACCACGCTGCAGATGCTGATCGAGGGCACGCCGGTCTCCGGCCTGGGCCGCAGCACCGAGCGCCTGTTCCACGCCTTCAAGCCGCAGCCCTTCAAGAAGGTGGTGCTGTTCGCCGGTGGCGAGGTGATCGAGGACGCGATCGACCCCGACGATCTGCCGGACGAGTACCAGGCGATCAAGGCTGAGCTGTACCCGGCGCTGAGCGCCGCGGTGCGCCAGCCGGTGCACTTCAAGGACGAGATCGTCGAGAAGATGGGCCTGGCCGACAAGGCCGCCAACGCCAAGGACTTTGCCGAGGGCATCCGCCTGTACGAAGAACTGCGCGAGTTGCTCGAGAACCCGCCACCCGCGCCGACCCAGCCCACCCAGACCTCGGCCAGGACGCCGCTGCAGAGCAACGAGGACAAGCTGCTGGCCTTCAACGAGCGTCTGAAGGCGCTGATGCCGCAGCTCAAGTCGGTGGCCGGCACGCCGGCCGGCGATGCGGCCCGCCTGAAGCTCAGCGAGGGCGGCGTCTTTGCCCGCAAGCAGGACTTCGACACCGCCAACGCGTTGCTCGACGAGGCTGAGCAACTGCTGAAGTCCGCCCCGGTGGGCGACACCCCGCAGGACGCACCCAAGGTGGACGCCTCGGCCGCGTTCAACGAACGCCTGAAGGCGCTGCTGCCCAGGATCAAGGACGCTGCCGGACGGCCCGGTGGCGAGGATGCCCGGCTGAAGGCCAGCGAGGCCGGCGTGTTCGCCCGCAAGCAGGACTTTGACCAGGCCCATGCGCTGCTCGACGAGGTCGAACAGCTGCTGGCCGCGCCGGTGGAACCGCCGGCGCCCGAGACCCGTCAGCGCACCGATGCCGGCGTTGAGATCACCGAGCGACTCAAGGGCTTGATGCCGCGCCTGAAGGAGCTGGCCGGCACGCCGCAGGGCGACGAGCTGCGCCTGATGCTCTCCGAGGCCGGCGTGTTCGCCCGCAAGAAGGAGTTCGACCAGGCAGGGGCCCTGCTGGACCGGGCCGAGCAGCTGCTGGCGGGTGAATCCATCGCGACCCCGGAGGAATCGAAGACCACGGCCCCCACCGGCGAGGTCGATCCCGACGAACTGCGCCAACGCTGGGATGCGGCGCGCAAGGACCTGTCGGTGGCCGTCGAGCGATCGATCGGCCAACTCGAGGCGCTGGCCCGGGTACTGCTGGCCACCGAAGACCAGAACCTGCAGTGGGTGGCTGAAGAAGGCATCAGCCAGGTGGCGGGCCTGCTGCGCGCAGGCCTGAGCGATGTCGAGCGGGCCACCAGCAAGAGCCCGGCCACGCTGGCCGAGCGGGCGGGCCCGGCGGTGGCAGGCTTTCGTCGCCAGCTGAACGATGCACGCGTCAAGGCCTGTGACGACAACGAGTTCGGCGTCACGGTGGCGGTCGCCAGCACAGTCGGCGGCGCGCTGACGGCGCTGGAGTCCGTGCTCGACAGCCTGGCCACCGCCTGACCCGCGCCGGCCCATCTACCCCTATTCAGTCCGAGGAACCACCATGGCTGACGACGGCACCAATCTCCCGACCCTGGCCGAGCTCAAGGGCGAGGCCCTGATGACAGCCTTCGGGCTGACCCCTCCCGACCGACTGGACCGAGACCAGCGGCGCTGGGTCGATCTTCACACGCTGCTGGACCGGGTCGATGTCGCCCTGGAAGAGGCGGGCGTGAAGGCCACCGAGGGCAAGGATGACAAGCTCACCAAGCGGCTGGAAAAGTACCGCCAGGCGCACACCAAGCTGACGGAAGAGTTCGTCAAGGTCGAGGTGGGCGATCGGCCCGGCAGGGTCGACGAGCTCGCCAAGAAGGCACGCACCTTGTACGACCAGGTGAATGCTGAAGCCTACGAAGGCGCCCGCATCACCGGTATCCAGAAGGCCCTTGGCAAGTTCATGGAACACCAGGGGGTGGAATCGATCAAGCTGGGCAAGACCTACACGGAGAAGATCCAGAAGATTGCCAAGATCGAGGACCCGGTCGAACGCATCGACCAGTACTACGAACTTGAGAAGAGGATCATCGCCTCCGACCTGGCCGCCCGAGAGCAGGACGAGCCGGGCTCCACCTGGCAGCTGCGGGTGGACCAGTCGCTCAGCGACGCCAATCCGAAGAACAAGAAGGCCCACAAGATCAAGGTGGACAGCGGCGACCTGACGGATGCCGAGATCGGCTTCCTCAATGCCGGCAACAAGAAGATCGAGGAGGCCATGTTCTCGGTGCCGGCGCGCTTCCAGGACGAGTTCCGGCGGCGTGCCGGTGACGCGCTGCGGAACTTGATCGACTCCTTGTTCCATGGCGATCACCCGCCCACCAACCGCCAGCAGCTGGGCCAGCTGATGGTCGAGGCCAACACGCGCCTGCTGCAACTGCTGGTGGGCCTGAAGCGCGAGTACCCGCCTGAGGCGCCACCCAGCGCGCGCGTGCGCAACGGCAAGCTGGTGCTCACCAAGGCGGCCCCCAAGGTGCAGAGCCTGGTCATGCAGGGCGGTGGCGGCAAGGGGGTGGGCTACCCCCCGATGCTGGAAGAGATGAACAAGGCCGGCACGCTGAAGAAGGTCGACCTGCTGGTGGGCACGTCCATTGGCGCGCTGAACGCCACCTGCCTGGCCTGCGGCGGCCTGAATGACGAGCGCCAGTTGCTGGATCTGGACCCGCTTGAGCAGGCCCTGGATCCACGCCACAAGAAGAAGGAGCGCTATCCGGGCGTCAGCTTCAAGGGTGATGTGTGGCCATCGTGTGCCGGGCAGATGGCCAAGATGGACGAGCTGACGGCGATGTCGATCGCCGATGGCGTCAAGGACTACTCCGAGGGGCAACTGGGCGCGGCGCTGCTCGACAAGCTGGCCGAGCTGGACGATGACACCCTCCAGCGCCTGGGCCTGTCCAATCCGGACCCGGCGGAGATCGAGGCCGAGGTGGCCAAGCTGGCCAAGAAGGTCAAGAACCAGGACCTCAACGCCAGCGACCGCACCAGCCAGATGATCACCTTCAAGGACCTGGCCATCCTGCACCAGCTGGACCCGGTCAACTTCAAGGAGCTCACGATCACCGGCTGGGAAGGCACGGGCGACCAGGGGCACACGGTCTACTTCAACGCCAAGGACTTTCCCGACATGCCGGTGGCGCTGGCCGCGCGCATATCCATGGGTCTGCCGATCATCTCGCCGCTGTACTGGAAGGGGCGTGGGCCGTTCTACGACGGTGGGCTGGGCTCCAACGCGCCGGTTGAAGCCACCCCCGGTCTGGACAAGTTCTACGAGGGCAAGGACCCGGCCGATGCCGAGCTGGAGCTGCACAGCGACGACATCCCGATCGACGTGCAGAAGGCCATGGCGCAGACCATGCTGATGACCTTCGACGACGAGGGCAAGGGCACGCGCAACCTGTATGGCGACGGTCGCGAGACCACGAACCCGAGCACGGGGGAGAAGATCACCGTGATGGGCAAGGGGGGCGTGTTCGACGACGCCAACCCCGAGTACGACGAGACCCTGCGCAAGGACGCCAGCAAGGTCTACAACGGCGGCGTCAACACGCTGCAGGTCTACCACGCCGACCAGGGCACGCTGTCGCTGGGGCCCCTGGGCGGCAACCCCGACGAGGTGGAGTACGCCGAGAACATGTCGCGCATGAAGGGCCTGGAACAGCTCGACCAGCGCTCGGACCAGGCGGTGGAGATGAACTGCGGGAGCGTGCTGGACGCGCTTGAGGCGATGACCCCGGCCGAGATTCGCCGCATGCTGGCCGAGGGGCCGCCTGACCCCAACGCCGACCCGCTGCTGCTGGCGCTGCACGAGGGGTGCGAGAGCTACGTCCTGGTGACCGAGGCGCTGGGCCAGTTTGTTGACGACGCCGGGCCGGCCCTGGAACTCCTGCGCGAGTCGCCGCTGTGTGTGGATTGTGTTGGTGCGGTGGACCTGCTGATCGAGGTCTGGGCCAGCTATGACGATATCGACACGCCGGAACTGCAGCCGCGTATCGAACTGATCAGCCAGGCCAGCGGGGCGATCGCCAGACTGCCCAGCTGCCTGCGGGCCATCGTCACCAAGACCGTGCTGCTGCCGCTGCAGAAGGACCTGCGCCAGGCCCGTGCCGACCTGCGCGAGGCGACGCAGGGCGATGAGGACGACCAGGACAACCCGGGCGGTGAAGGCCAGGGCGGCGACGACGTCGCCCCCCAGGGCTTCGTCTGGTCGAGGATGTTTGTGGCCAAGGAGTTCATCGACAGCATCCGGCAGGGCGCACGGCAGGGCTTGTTCAATGTGGAGGCGGCCGCGAACAAGGCGCGTGACGCCCTGAAGGACGCCTGCAAGGCGATCGAGAAGGCCGAGGCCGAGTCCCGGCCCGACAAGCGGGTCGAGGCCGCGCGCAAGGCCATGGACAAGCTCGAGGAACTGCTGCGCCGCCTGCAGACCATGGCCGTGGTGCCCAGCTATGCCCAGGTCCCGACCATGGTCGAGATGATCCGCTGGTTCCGCCAACAGGCGCAGTCAGAACACGACAACCTGCAGAAGGTGGTGCAGGGCGAGGGCAGCGACGGCTTCGGGGCACGCGACTTCCTGCCCTGGGACGGCAAGGACTGGAAGCGGCAGAAGAAGGCGGCGATCCGTGCCGGCGCGCTGGAGGACACCGGCGCGTCGGGCCTGTCCGGGGCCATGGAGGACGCGCTCAAGGCGGTCAAGGCCATCGCCAAGGCCAAGCCCAAGCGGGCCGCGCAGGCGCGCAACCAAGCCTGGGTGGGTTGGGACCGCGTCTACCGCATTGCCCACCAGCTCCACGCCCGCACCCGTGACGCCAACCTGCAGAACTACCTGCAGCAGTGCCAGGACGCGGCCGTCATCGAACGCGACAAGTACGCCGAGGGCGGCTGACGCGGGTTCGGGGGCAGGCCGGCGGCGCTGTACGCCGTTCCATGAGCACGCGGCGGTGCAGTGGCCGCGGCGGTGCCGCTGGCTTCGGGTCCTGCGTGGACGGCGTGCAGGACGTGACCTGTGCAACATCGCGCCCGGGCCCTGGGCCCGCCAGGGCGGGCTGAGTCCGGCGGTGGGTGCCCTCGGGCGGGTAGACTGCGCGGTTTTTCCTCGCCGACACCGTCGCCCCCGGGCATGGCCCACGCCGCATCCCTTGCTCACCCCGCCGCTGCGCCCGACGCACCGTCCGGCGCCGCGCTCACGTCCCTGCTGGAGCAGCTGGACCTGATCCGGGCACCGGCGCGCGCGCCGTCGGTGATCGAGGGCCTGGGCCGTTGGCTGGGCTGGGCCGAGGCGGGCCCGCTGTTCGAGGCGCTGAACACCCCGGTGCCGGTGGCCGCGGCCTTGCCCGGCGACGCGCTGACCCTGGCCGAACAGGACCTGGCCCAGGTCCGGCAGTGGCTGTCACGCGCCGTGGCCGCCGAACCCCTGACCCGCCGCGGCGCACCGCTGCCCGACGTGGCCGAGTGCCGCCAGCGCTACGCGGCGCTGCAGCACCAGATGGCGCAGGCGCTGTCGGCGCTGCGCCAGCGGCTGCGCGCGCACCTCGCGGCCGCCGGGGGCGATGCGGCGCGCCTGGCCGCGGTCGACGCCTTGCTGGCCCGTGTGGTGGAAGCGCGCGAATCGCTGATCCTGGCGGCCCTGCCGGCGCTGCTGGAGCGCCGCGCCGAGCAGCGCTGCCCCAGCGGTGCAGACCCGGACCTGCCGGGTCTGCACGCCGACATGCGCGAACTGCTGCAGGCCGAGCTGGTGCTGCGCCTGCAACCGCTGCTGGGCCTGCTCGAAGCACTGCGCGCCCGCGCCCCTGAACCGCAGCGCGCCCGCGCGCCCGAACCGCAGCGCGCCCGCGCCCCTGAACCGCAGCGCGCCCGCGCGCCCGACACCGAATCCCCGACCCGATGACCCGTCTGCTCTACCCCGCGGCCCTGCTGGCCGGCCTGCTGGCGATCGCCTGGATCGCCGTGGGTTACCTGTCCACCAGCCTGCCGGCGCTGCTGATGATGGCCCTGATCGCGGCTTTCTACGCGCTGGGCGCGCTGGAGCTGCGCCGACTGCGGGCCGACAGCGCCGCCTTGCGCGCGTCGCTGACCGAGGCGCCGCCGGCCTCGCCCGGCGACTGGCTGGCCGTGCTGCCCGCGGCCTGGCGGCCGGCGCTGCAGGCGCGGCTGGACGGCCAGCGCCTGCTGCTGCCCGGCGCCGCGCTGACGCCCTATCTGGTGGGCCTGCTGGTGCTGCTGGGCATGCTGGGCACCTTCCTGGGCATGGTGGCCACGCTGGCCGGCACCGGCCAGGCGCTGGAGCGCGCGGGCGATCTGGCGCTGCTGCGCGACGCGCTGGCCGCGCCGGTCAAGGGCCTGGGCCTGGCCTTTGGCACCTCGGTGGCGGGTGTCGCGGCATCGGCCGCGCTGGGCCTGATGTCGGCGCTGGCGCGTCTGGAGCAGTCCAGCGCGCTGGCGCTGCTCGATGAGCGCCTGGCCGGCCCCTGGCGCGCGCTGAGTGCGGCCCAGCGCGCTGACGAGGCCCGTGCCGAACAGCGCCGCCAGGCCGAACTGCTGCCCGCGCTGGTGCAGGGCGTGCAGGCGCTGCTGGCCAGCCAGCAGGCCGAGCAGCGCGCCTTCCACGAGGCCACCTCGGCCTCCTACCGCGCGCTGGCCGAGCAGGTGGCCGGTTCGCTGGACCGCACGGTGCGTGACAGCGTGGCCGGCAGCCTGCAGCAGGCGGCGCTGGGCATCCAGCCGGTGGTCGAGGCCACGATGGCCGGCCTGACCCGCGAGGCCCAGGCCATGCACGGCCGTGTGGCCGACACGCTGGCGCAGCAGCTGCAGGCCCTGGGCCGTGACCTGGCAGCCAGCAGCGACGCCGCGGTGCAGGCCTGGCAGGCCGCGCAGGCGCGCCAGCAGGCCGACGGCCAGGCCCAGGCCGCGCGCCTGCAGGGTCTGATGGACACGCTGGCGCAGGGCTTCGAGCAGCGCAGCGCCAGCCTGCTGGCGCAGATCAGTGAACGCCATGGCGCACTGCAGACCGCGCTGGCCGGTGCGGCGCAGCAGGTGGCGCGCGACGGCGCCGCGCTGCATGAACGCAGCGCTGCCACGCTGGCCGAGCAGCTGGGCGCGGTGTCGGCGCAGCTGGAGGCGGCGGTGGCCGGGGTGTCGGACCGCTGGCAGGCGGCGCTGGACGCCCAGACCGCCGCGGCCGCGCAGCTCAACGAGCAGCAGCGGGCCCAGGCCGTGCTGGCCGCCCAGCAGTTCGAGCGCCAGGCCGACGCCTTGCTGCAGGCGCTGCAACAGGCCCAGTCCGGCCTGCAGGCCGAACTGGCCGCGCGCGACGAGGCCCGCCTGGGTGCCTGGACCCAGGCCCTGAATGCCCAGGCTGCCGCGTTGCAGCTGGAATGGCGCGAGGCCGGCGCGCAGGCGCTGGCCCAGCAGCAGCAGATCTGCGCCACGCTGGAGGGCACGGCCGGCCGCATGGCCGCCCAGGCCGAGGCCCATGCCCAGGGCACGATCGACGAGATCGCCCGCCTGGTGCAGGCGGCCTCCGAGGCGCCCCGCGCCGCCGCCGAGCTGGTGGCCCAGCTGCGCGACAAGCTCAGCGACAGCCTGGCCCGCGACACCGCGATGCTGGCCGAGCGCGAGCGCCTGCTGGCCACGCTGCAGACCCTGCTGGGCGCGGTGGAGCATGCCGCGGGCGGCCAGCGCCAGGCGCTGGACACGCTGCTGGCCAGCACCGCCGACTGGCAGGCCCGCACCGAGGCGCGCATTGGCCAGCAGATCGACGCCGAATCGGCACGGCTGCAGGACCTGTCGGCGCGCGTGGGCGCCGGCGCCGCCGAGCTGGGCAGCCTGGGCGAGGCCTTTGGCGCCGCGGTGCAGGGCTTCCAGCTCAGCACCCAGCAACTGGCGGCGCAGTTGCAACGCATCGAGGAGGCGCTGGAGCGGTCGATGGCGCGCAGCGACGAGCAGCTGGGCTACTACGTCGCCCAGGCGCGCGAGGTGATCGACCTCAGCCTGCTGGCGCACAAGCGCATCGTCGATGACCTGCAGCGCCTGGCCGCGGGCCGCGCGGAGGCCTGATGCACGAGGCCGACATCGCGCAGGAAGGCACCGCGCCGGTCTGGGCCGTCTTTGGCGACCTGATGGCCGGCCTGCTGGGCGCCTTTGTGCTGATCCTGGTGCTGGTGCTGGGCATGCAGCTCGACCTGTCGGCGCGCCTGCAGGCCGAGGTGGAACGCCGCCAGCAGGAAGAGCAGCGCCGCAGCGCGCTGGAGAAGGCGCTGGCGATTCCGCTGGCCGAGGGCCGGGTGACGCTGAACAACGGCCGCATCGGCATCGCCGGCAGCGTGCTGTTCGACCTGGGCTCGGACAAGCTGCACCCCGATGGCCGCGCGCTGGTCCGGAGCCTGGGCGCGCCGCTGGCCGCCTACCTGGGCGCGCGCGACGAGATCCTGATGGTCAGCGGCTTCACCGATGACCGTGGCGTGCGCGGCGGCAGCACCGCCTTCGCGGACAACTGGGAGCTGTCGGCACAGCGCTCGCTGACGGTGACACGCGCCCTGATCGAGGCCGGCGTGCCGCGCTCGGCGGTGTTTGCCGCGGCCTTCGGCGCCGAGCAGCCGGTGGCCTCGAACGCCGATGCCCAGGGCCGGGCGCAGAACCGCCGCGTCGAGATCACGCCGGTGCCGCGCTCGCGCGCCGCGGCGGCCAGCGCCCCATGAGCGAGGGCGCCACGGATCTGGTGCGCCAGCGCCTGATCGACGGCCTGCTGCGCCGCGCCGAACGGCTGGATCCGGCGGCCCGCGCGCTGGTCGAGGCGCGCATCGCGGTGCTGCGCGCAGCGCCGCCGCTGCCGGCCCTGCCGCCGCGCTCGCCCACGCTGCGCAGCCCAGGTCCACTGGCGGCGCTGCGGGCCCGGCTGGATGGCGACGAGGCCGCTTCGGCCGTGGCGCCTGGCGCGGCCAGCGCGCCGGCCGAGCTGAAGACCGTTCGCCGCTACCGCCGCACCTGGACGCGGCTGGGCGCCGAACAGCGCCTGGTCCAGGCCCTGGCCGAGGTGCCGCCGCAGGCCGGCCCGCTGAACACGCCGCGCCTGCTGCACCAGGCGCTGTGCCTGATGCGCGACACCGCGCCCGAGTACCTGCAGCACCTGGCCACCCAGCTGGAGGCCCTGCTGTGGCTGGAGCAGGCCGGCGGCCTGGGCAGCACGCCGCGCCCGCGCGGCAGCGGCGCGTCGCGGCGCTGAACCGACACCCTTGAGCGCACCCCGCGGGTGCAGTCGGCATGGCACGGCGCATGCATCCGGCCGCAGGACCACCCACCCCACGGAGGTCCCCATGCTCGACAAGGTCCAGGACACGCTGTTCTCGCACGTCAAGCCCGCTGACACGGTGTTCCGAGGCGACGGCCTGCGCGATTTCTTCCTCTACCGCGACCTCGGCGTGGCCGAGGCCACCCGCGGCAAGGTCATCGCCCAGCTGGTGATCGCGCACAACGCACCGGAGAAGGGAACCGGCTGGCACCGCCACGAGGCGGACTTCCACATCGTCATCATGCTGCGCGGCTGGGCGAAGTTCATGTACGAGGACCAGGAGACCCTGGTCAGCGCCGGCGACTGCGTTCACCAGCGCCCCGGCGTGCGCCACTACCTGTTCGACTACTCGCCGGACATGGAGTACCTGGAGATCGTCGGCCCGGCCGATTTCAAGACCATCGATGTCGAGCCGGTGTGCCCGGTGCCCGCGTCGCAGGGCTGGGGGCTGGAGCCCTGAGCCCGGCGCACGGAGCCAACACGCTCAGAACTCGACCTCCAGCTCGTCGATCGCCTCGGGTTCCTTGCGGGCCTCGGCGATCCAGCGCTGCAGGTCGGGCAGGGCCAGGATCGTGGCGCAGTAGGCCTGACATTCGGGCGGCGGCGGCGTGACGTCGTAGGTCTGGAAGCGGGTCACCACCGGCGCGTACATCGCATCGGCCATGGTGGGCTGGGCGCCGAACAGGTAAGGACCGCCGTACTGCTGCAGGCATTCCTGCCAGATCTGCAGCACGCGGTCGATGTCGGTCTGCGCGCGGCTCCAGACCTTGTAGCCGGGAAAGCGCGCCTTCAGGTTCATCGGCAGCGCCGAGCGCAGCGACGCGAAGCCCGAATGCATCTCGCCACAGATCGCGCGGCAGTGGGCGCGCGCCGCGCGGTCGGCGGGCAGCAGGCCGGCCTTGGGCTTGATCTCGTGCAGGTACTCGGCGATGGCCAGCGTGTCCCACACGGTCACGCCCTGGTGGCGCAGGCAGGGCACCAGGATGGACGGTGCCAGCAGCAGCATCTCGGCCTTGGCCGCGGCGTCGTCGGCGCTGACCATCACCTCCTTGAACTCCAGGCCGGCCAGCCGGCACAGCAGCCAGCCGCGCAGCGACCAGGACGAGTAGTTCTTGCTGCTCAGCGTGAGGGTGGTGGGGGGCGTGGCCATGGCGTCTCCTGCGGGCGTGCACCGGGGTGCCGCAAGCCGCGTGCCAAGACCGTGCACGCCCAATGGCCCGCAACTTGCGGAGGTGGTGCACCCGGCTCACCCACACCCCCCATGCTCTACGCCAACTACCAGGCCCTCTGCGATGGCCTCGGCCCCTGGCAGGACGCTGCCCACTGGGGCGCTGCCGCGCTGCGGCCCTGGGCACGCGGGCCGCTGGCGGTGCCCGGCTGGCGCGAGGCGTCGGCGGCGCTGGACCTGTTCTCGCGCCTGCGCATGACGCACCTGCGGCCGCCCTTCGGCATCGAATCGGTGCAGACGCCCTCCGGCACGGTGCAGGTGCGCGAGCAGGTGGTGCAGCGCACGCCCTTCGCCTCGCTGCTGCGCTTCGAGCGGGCCGATGTGGCCGACGGCAGCCAGGACCTGCCCAAGGTGCTGATCGTGGCGCCGCTGTCCGGCCACTTCGCGACGCTGCTGACCGACACCGCGCGCACCATGCTGGCGGACCACGATGTCTACATCACCGACTGGCACAACGCGCGCCACGTGCCGCTGTCGGCCGGCCGCTTCGGGCTGGCCGAGTATGTCGAGCACGTGATCGGCTTCATCGAGGCGCTGGGCCCCCACACCCACCTGCTGGCGGTCTGCCAGCCCTGCGTGCCCACGCTGGCCGCGGTGGCGCTGATGGCGCAGCGCGGCCACATCGCCCAGCCGCGCAGCATGACGCTGATGGCCGGCCCGATCGACACCCGCATCAACCCCACCGCGGTCAACGAACTGGCCACCAGCCAGCCGATCGAGTGGTTCGAGAAGCATCTGATCTCGCTGGTGCCCTGGCGCTACCCCGGCGCCTTTCGCCGGGTCTACCCCGGTTTCCTGCAGCTGACGGCCTTCATGTCGATGAACCCCGAGCGCCACCGCGACGCGCTCAAGGGCCTGTACGACAAGCAGGTGCGCGGTGACGACGAGGGCGCCGCCCGCACGGCGGAGTTCTACGCCGAGTACTTCGCGGTCAATGACCTGCCGGCGGAGTTCTACCTCGAGACCGTGGCCCAGGTCTTCCAGCAGCACCTGCTGGCGCGCGGCGAGCTGGTGCTGGACGGCACGCCGGTGGACACCGGCGCGATCCGCCGCACCGCGCTGTTCACCGTGGAAGGCGAGCGCGACGACATCTGCGCGATCGGCCAGACCGTGGCCGCCCACGACCTGTGCCCGCGCATCCCGCCCTACATGAAGTCACACCATGTGCAGACGGGGGTGGGCCATTACGGCGTGTTCAGCGGCAAGCGCTGGCAGCACCAGATCTACCCGCGGGTGCGGGAGATGATCCACAGCTTTCACTGAGCTGCCGGCTCCAGCACCATCACGCCGCTGGCGGTGTTGCTGATGGGGATGTGGTAGTTGCGGTGCACCTCGCGGGCGCCGTTGCCCAGGGCGGCGCGGGTGGCCAGCCACATCAGCAGCTCGATGCCCTGGGTGCCGGCCTTCTCCACCAGTTCGGCCGAGTTCCACTGCGTGGCCCACTGCGGGTTCGTGGTCAGGCTGTCCATGAAGGCCAGATCGAAGGCCTTGTTGATGAAGCCGGCGCGCTCGCCTTCCAGCTGGTGGCTCAGGCCGCCGGTGCCCAGGAACATCACGCGGGCGTCGCTCTTCCAGGCGCGCACGGCCTGGCCGATCTGCTCGCCCAGCTTCCAGCAGCGCCTGGCCGAAGGCACCGGGAACTGCACGGTGTTGATGCACACCGGCACCACCTTCACCGGCCAGTTCTGCTCGGGCCACAGCAGCGCCATCGGCAGGGTGAAGGCGTGGTCGACCAGCATCTCCTGGCAGGTGGTGAGGTCGAACTCCTGCTCCACCAGGTGCTCGATCAGGTGCCAGGACAGGTCCTGCTCACCGGTGAAGGCCGGGATCGTGGGAATGCCCCAGCCCTCGTCGGCATTGGTGTAGGTGGGCGCGGCACCCACCGAGAAGGTGGGCATCTTGTCGAGAAAGAAGTTCAGGCCGTGGTCGTTGTAGAGCACGACCACCACGTCCGGGCGGGCGTCCTTGAGCCATTCGCGCACATTGATGAAGCCGTCGAAGAAGGGCTTCCAGTAGGGTTCGTTCTGCAGGCCCTTGGCGATGGCCTTGCCGATGGCCGGAACGTGCGAGGTGGTGACGGCGCCGACGATGTGTGCCATGTGAATTCTCCGGGTGGGGTTACTCGGCCGCGTAGGCGTTGAGCTTGGCCTGGAACTCGGCCTTGGTCAGGCCGGTCTGCTGGGCCCCGATGTCCTGCATGTCCAGCCCGAAGATGCCGGCGAACTTGGCCAGGTAGTAGGCGTTGCCACCGGCCTCCAGCAGCTGCAGCACGTTCTTCGCGCGGATCGCGGCGGCCTGCTGCTCGTTGAGGCCGTAGCGGCGCATGTAGCCCTCCTCGTCGGCCAGGAAGGCCTGGCGGTTGGCGGCCTCGTTGAACGAGAAGCACATCTTGTTCAGTGCATAGCCCTTGACGGCCATGGTCTTGTCGAACAGCTGGGTGCCGGGGATGTTGATGCCGCACATGGCGTGTCTCCTGCGGGGTGGGCGATGGGCGGGATTCTGGGCAAGACCACAATTTCGATAAAGCGATGCATACTCATCGAATTCATGAGTCATTTCGATCATTTGGACCTCGACGGCCACGCCCTCACGCTGCTGCTGGCGGTGGTGGAGGAGGGTTCGGTCACCCGCGCCGCGCAGCGCCTGGGCGTGACCCAGTCGGCGGTCAGCCACGGACTGGACAAGCTGCGCGCCATCGTCGGCGACCCGCTGTTCGTCAAGTCGGGTCGCGGCATCGTGGCCACCGCGCACGCCGCCGAGCTGGCACGGCGCGCGCGCGGGCTGCTCGATGAACTTCGCGCGTTCAGCCATGCCGCGGGCTTCGACCCGGCGCGGCTGGACGCCGAGTTCACGATCGCCGCCAACGACCTGCAGCGCGACCTGCTGCTGCCCGGCCTGCTGCGCACGCTGCGCGCCCAGGCGCCGGGGGTGCGCCTGCATGTGATCGCCTCGGGCGCGCCCAGCGCCGAGCTGCTGCGCGACCAGGCCTGCCACCTGGTGATCACGCCACGCCCGCCCGAGGCCACCGACATCCTGCAAAAGCGCCTGTTCCAGGACCGCTACGCCGTCTTCTTCGACCCGGCGCTGCGCAGTGCGCCGGTCAGCCGCGCCGAGTACCTGGCCGCCGACCATGTGACGGTGCTCTACGAGCCGCGGCGTCGGCTGGACATCGACGAGTGGCTGCTGGCCCAGGGCGTGCAGCGGCGCTTCGTGGCCACGGTGCCGGGCCTGGCGGCGCTGGGTGCGATGCTGCGCGGCAGCCCCTGGCTGGCCACCGCGCCCTCGCTGATGGCACGCACCGCACTGGCGGGCCTGGGCGTCACGCCCGTGCCGCTGAAGATGCCGGCGATGCCGATGTACCTGGTCTGGCACCAGCGCCACCAGAGCGACCCGGTACAACGCTGGCTGCGTGAACAGCTGCAGGCGCAAGTGGGGCCTGCGCTGGTCGGTTGATTGCCGTGGAAATCGAAGTGGTATAAGATTTCCATTGAAAGGACGTCGCCATGCCTGCCCTCGGACCCACCGCCACGTCGGCCGCCGAAGCCACCGCGCCCTACGCCTTGTCACCCCGTGCACTGAACGGAGACGATGCCCAGGCCGTGCTGGGCAAGGCCGCCACGCGTGCCGCCGAGCGCCTGGGCCAGTCGCGCAGCTGGCTGGCGCAGGTGCTGGGCGTCAGCCCGGCCACCATCACACGCCTGTACGCCGGCAGCTACCAGCTGCAGCCGCAGCGCAAGGAGTGGGAGTTCGCGCTGCTGTTCGTGCGCGCCTTCCGCTCGCTCGATTCCATCGTCGGCGACGAGGCCTCGGCGCGCCGCTGGCTGGCCAGCCCCAACTTGGCGCTGGGCGGCGTGCCCGCCGTTCTGATGACCACCACCGAGGGCCTGGTGCGTGTTGTCCACTACCTGGACGCCAGCCGCGCTGTGGTCTGAGCGGTTCCGCTGGCGCGAACGCGCCTGGCGCATGGTCGAGGCCCAGCACATCGCCTCGACGATGAAGCTGGTCGACGACGCCGCCGAGCAGGACCTGCTGGAACAACTGCTCGACGGCCACAAGCCCGCGCTGCCGCCGGCCGCTGCCCCGCTGCACTACCTGCTGGCGGCGCCGTTTCGCTACCCGCCGCTGCCTGGCGGCTCACGCTTTCGGGCCGGCACCGATCCGGGCGTGTTCTACGCCGCCCAGGACGTGTCCACCGCTGCCGCCGAGCTGGGCTGGTGGCGCTGGCGCTTTCTGCAGGATGCGCCGGGCCTGCAGCGGCTGGAGCCGGTGGCCCACACCGCCTTCGCGGTGGACCTGGACACGCTGGCGGTGGACCTGCGCCAGCCGCCCTTGGACCGGGATGCGGCGGCCTGGACCGCGCGCGACGACTACAGCGCCACCCAGGCGCTGGGTCGCGTGGCGCGCGAGGCGGGTCTGGGCGCGCTGGTCTACACCTCGGTGCGCGCGCCGCAGCCGGCCTGGTGCGTGGCGGTGCTGCAGCCCGCCGCCTTTGCCCAGCCGCGGCCCGATCCGGCCACCCAGACCTGGTGGCTGGCGGTGCAGCCCGACGGCGTGCTGTGGCGGCGCGAGGCGCAGGCCCTCCGCCTGGCCATGCCCTGATCAGGGCCGCGGCGGCCGCCAGCGCCCCAGCCGCAGCGCATTGCCCACCACGCAGACGCTGGACAGCGCCATCGCTGCGCCAGCCACCATCGGGCTGAGCTGGCCGGCCGCGGCCAGCGGCAGGCCGATGATGTTGTAGGCAAAGGCCCAGAACAGGTTCTGGCGGATCGTGCGGCCGGTGGCGCGGGCCAGCGCCAGCGCCTCGACCACGCTCCACGGATCGCCGCGCAGCAGCGTCAGGCCGGCGGTGTGCATCGCCACGTCGGTGCCGCCGTCGGCGTGGGTCATCGCCATGCCGACATCGGCGGCGGCCAGTGCGGGCGCGTCATTGATGCCGTCGCCCACCATGGCCACCGCAGCGCCAGTCGGCAGGCCCTGGCGCAGCTGCTCGATGAGCGCGGCCTTGGCCTCGGGGCGCACCTCGGCGTGGAACTCGGACAGGCCCACCTCGCGTGCCAGTCGGCCAGCGGCGCCGGGGTTGTCACCACTGATCAGCACGCTGCGCACGCCCTCGCGCGCCAGCGCAGCCACGGTGGCGCCGGCCTGCGGCCGGGCATCGTCGCCAAAGGCCAGTGCGCCCAGCAGGCGCGGTGCGGGGGTGGTCTCGGCCAGCCAGGACACGGTGCGGCCCTCGGCCTGCCAGGCGGCGGCGCGTGCGGCCAGCGCCGCGGTGTCCACGCCCAGCTCGGCCATCCAGCGGCCATGGCCCAGGGCCAGCGTGCAGCCATCGACCTGGCCAGTCACGCCCTGGCCGGGCACCGCGCGCAGGCCGCTGGCGGCCGGTGCGTCGGCGCCGGCGGCATCCAGCACCGCGCGGGCCAGCGGGTGTTCGCTGCCCTGCTGCAGCGCGGCGGCCCGCCGCAGCACGTCGCTGCTGTCGCCGCCACGGACCGCCTCGCAGCCGGCCAGCCGCGGGCGGCCCTCGGTCAGCGTTCCGGTCTTGTCGAAGGCCACCACCTGCACCTCGCGCAGGCGCTCCAGCGCGCTGGCATCGCGCACCAGGATGCCGCGCCGCGCCGCCAGGCCGCTGGCCACCATCAGGGTGGCCGGCGTGGCCAGGCCCAGCGCGCAGGGGCAGGCGATGACCAGCACCGACACCGCATGGATCAGCGCGGTGGGCGTGTCGGCGCCGGCCCACCACCAGCCCAGCAGCGTCAGCAGCGCGATCACCAGCACCACTGGCACGAAGACCGCGGCCACCCGGTCCACCTGCTGCTGGATCGGCGCCTTCTTCGCCTGCGCCGATGCCACCAGGCGCACGATGCGCTCGATCTGGCTCTCCGCGCCCAGCGACGTGGCGCGCAGCACCAGCAGGCCCTCGGCATTCACCGCACCGCCGGTGACCGCATCGCCCGGGCCGCGCGCCACCGGCAGGCTCTCGCCGGTGATCAGCGATTCGTCGACATGGCTCTGGCCGTCGACCACCACGCCGTCCACCGCGATGCGCTGGCCCGGCTTGACCTGCACCAGGTCGCCCGCCTGCAGCCGCGCCACCGGCAGCTCCACCCAGGCACCATCGCGCTGCACCGTGGCGCTGGACGGACGCAGCGCCTGCAGCGCCTTGAGCGCGTCCAGCGTGTGGCGCTTGGCGCGGCTCTCCAGCCACTTGCCCAGTCGCACCAGGGTGATCACCATCGCGGCGCTCTCGAAATACAGGTGCGGCATGCCGCTGTCGTCACGCGCCCACAGCACCAGCGACAGGCCATAGGCCGCGGCCGTGCCCAGCGCCACCAGCACGTCCATGTTGGCGCTGCCGGCGCGCAATGCCTTCCAGCCGGCCACGAAGAAGCGCGCACCGAAGACGAACTGCACCGGCGTGGCCAGCAGACACTGCCACAGCGGCGACAGCATCCAGTGGCGGCCGGCCAGGTCGCCCAGCATCGGCAGCACCAGCGGCAGGCTCAGCAGCGCTGACAGCAGCACCTGGGTGCCCTCGCTGCGCCAGGCGGGCACCGCTTCGGCCTCCGGGGCGTCGGCCGCGCGCGCGCCGTAGCCGGCCGCCTGCACCGCGGCCACCAAGCGCTCGGTCATCAACGGGTCGGCCACGTGGCGGACCAGGGCCTCGTTGGTGGCCAGGTTGACGCTGGCCTCCAGCACGCCGGGCTGCTTCTTCAGCGCCCGCTCCACACGGCCGGAACAGCTGGCGCAGGTCATGCCCTCGATCGCCAGCGCGGTGCTGGCCAGCGGCACCTGGTAGCCCGCACGCTGCACCGCGGCCACGGTCTCGGGCAACAGGGCGGCCGGCGCCTCCACCAGCGCCAGCTCGGCCGCCAGGTTCACGCTGGCGCTGCTGACGCCCGCCACTTTCTGCAGGGCACGCTCGACACGGCCGGCGCAGGACGCGCAGGTCATGCCCTCGACAGGCAGGGTGATCATGTCGACACTCTACCCCGTACTGGATTGATCGATCTCAATTCCCGGCCGCCCCCCCTGTCGACGCATCGGCATACTGCGAAGCCTGACTGGAGCCTGCCCCATGAGCCTCACCCTGACCCTTCCCGACATGACCTGCGGCCACTGCGCCCGCACCGTGACCAGCACGGTGCAGAAGCTCGACGCCACCGCCCAGGTGCAGATCGACCTGCCCAGCCACACCGTGGTGATCGAGACCACCCAGCCAGCCGACGCGGTCAGGCAGGCGCTGGCCGAGGAAGGCTACCCGGCCGCCTGAGCTCTGGCCACCGTGCCCCGGCGACCAGCCCGGGAAACCCCGTCGCCGAAACTGGCACGGCCTGTGCCTACACTGTGGTCATCCATCCAAGGAGGACCCATGCCCAAGCGCACCCTGCTGTCGCTCGTCCTGGCCGCGGCCCTGGCCGGCGCGGCCGCCCAGGCCCAGACCCTGCGTTACGCCAGCTCAGGCGACCTGCTGACGCTGGACCCGCACTCGCAGAACGAGAGCCTGACCAACATGATGAACGGCCAGGTCTACGAGCGCCTGGTGATGCGCGACAAGCAGCTGGGCATCGCGCCCCAGCTGGCGCAGTCCTGGCAGCAGCTCTCGCCCACCAAGTGGCGCTTCAAGCTGCGCCCGGGCGTCAAGTTCCATGACGGCGCCGCCTTCACCGCCGACGACGTGGTGTTCTCGGTCGAGCGCGCGCGCCAGCCCAGCTCGCAGATCGCCAACTACGCCGCTGCGCTGGGCGAGGTGAAGAAGATCGACGACCTGACGGTCGAGTTCACGCAGAAGGCGCCCAACCCGATCTTCCTGCAGCACCTGGACACCGTGTTCATCATGAACAAGGCCTGGTGCGAGAAGTACAAGGTGGTGCGCCCGCAGAGCTTCAAGGACAAGGAAGAGACCTACGCCGCCACCAATGCCAACGGCACCGGGCCGTTCCAGGCGGTGGCGCGCACGCCGGGCGTGAAGACCAGCTACAAGCGCTTCCCGGGCTGGTGGGGCAAGTTCGACGGCAACCTGCAGGAGGCGGTCTACCACCAGATCGCCAACGACGCCACGCGCACCGCCGCGCTGATCTCCGGCGAGATCGACTTCGTGCTGGATCCGCCGCCGCGCGACGTGGCCCGCCTGCGCGGCACCAGCGGCGTCAAGGTGATCGATGGCCCCGAGAACCGCATCATCTACATCGGCCTTGACCAGGCCCGCGACAGCCTGCTCTACGGCAAGTCGCCCGACGGCAAGAACCCGTTCAAGGACGTGCGCGTGCGCCGCGCGATGTACCAGGCCGTCGACATCGAAACCATCAAGTCCAAGCTGATGAACAACCAGTCGGCGCCCACCGGCGTGGTGGTGCCCTCGCCGCTGGCCAGCTTCAACGACCCCGAGATCGAGAAGCGCCTGCCCTACGACCAGGCCAAGGCCCGGGCGCTGATGGCCGAAGCCGGCTACGCCAGCGGCTTCGAGGTCACGCTGGATTGCCCCAACAACCGCTACATCAACGACGAGGAGATCTGCGTCGCGCTGGCGGCGATGTGGGACAAGATCGGCATCAAGGTGCGCGTCAACGCGATGCCCAAGGTCACCTACTTCCCCAAGACCGAGAAGCTCGACACCAGCCTCTACCTGTTCGGCTGGGGCGGCGCGATCACCGACGCCGAGACCACCTTCACCCCGCTCTACCGCACCCGCGGCGCCAACGGCGTGGGCGAGTACAACCGCGGCAACTTCAGCAACGACAAGCTCGACGCGCTGGCCGCCGCCTCATCGATCGAGGGCGACCCGGCCAAGCGCAAGGAGCTGATCAAGCAGGTCTTCATGGAGATGAAGGAGCAGGTGCACTACATCCCGCTGCACCGCCAGTTCATCCCCTGGGCAGCGCGCCAGAATGTTGACGTGGTGCACCGCGCCGACAACTGGCTGGAGCTGGCCTGGACCAGCCTGAAGTGAGACCGCGCCGGCGCGCCTGAGTCATTCGGGCGCGCGGCGCAGCGTCTCCACCACCGGGCGGCGCAGCACCTCGCGCAGGCCCCACCAGCCGGCCGCCAGCGCCAGCAGGGCGCCCACCGCGGTGCCGATCAGCGGCACCTCGGGGCCGGCGGTCCAGCGGAATTCGAACGCATAGCGCGCCAGCAGCGCGCCCACGCCCATGGCCGCCAGCGTGGCCAGCAGGCCAGCCAGCGCGCCCACGCCCAGCAGTTCCACCCGCTGCACCTGGGCCAGCAGGCGGCTGCTGGCGCCGCAGGCGCGCATCACCGCGTACTCGCGGGCGCGCGATTCGCGGGTGGCGGTGACCGCGGCCAGCAGCACCGCCAGGCCGGCGGCCAGGGTGAAGGCGAAGAGGGTCTCGATCGCACCGATCACCTGCGCCAGCACGCTCTGCAACTGGTTGATCGACGCGGTCACGTCCACATTGGTGAGGTTGGGAAAGCGCTGCACCAGGCGGTTGTCGAAGCCGCGCTCGGCCGGTGCGCGGTAGGCCGCCATCCAGGTGGCCGGCAGCTCGGGCAGCTGCGAGACCGGGAACATGACGAAGAAGTTGGCCCGCATCGAGCCCCACTCCACCTTGCGCAGGCTGGTCACGCGGCCCTCGCGCTCGATACCGGCGATGTCGAAGCGCAGGCGGTCGCCCAGCTTCAGGCCCAGCGTCTGCGCCAGACCTTCCTCCACGCTCAGCGCGTCGGCTTCTTCCGGTGTCCAGGCGCCGGCGGTGACGCGGTTGTGGCCGGGCAGGGCGGCGGCGTGGCTGAGGTTGAACTCGCGCTCGACCAGCCGGCGCGCGCGCTCGTCGGCCTCGATCGCCGCGCCGGGCGGCGCGCCGTTGATCGTCAGCAAGCGGCCGCGGATCATCGGGTACAGGTCGTGCGCGCCAACGCCCGCGTTCTTCAGCACCGCCTCGAAATCGGCCACCTGGTCGGGTTGCAGGTTGATCACGAAACGGTCCGGCGCGTCGGGCGGCGTGGCGCGACGCCAGCTGTCGACCAGGTCGGTGCGCAGCAGCACCAGCAGCACCAGCGCCATCAGGCCCACCGCCAGCGACGAGACCTGCAGCACCGCATAGGCCGGCCGCGCCACCAGCTGCCGGGTGGCCAGGCGCAGTGCGCGCGGCGCGCCGGCCTCGGGCACCAGCCAGCCCAGCAGCTTCACCGCGCCCCAGGCCAGCAGTGCGAACAGCAGCGTGGCCGCGGCGAAGCCGCCCACCGCGATCAGGCCCAGCACCGGGTCGCGCGCCACCGCCACCAGCAGCGCGGCGAAGGCCAGGGTGCCGCCGGCCAGCACGCCCAGCGAGGCCGGGCGCAGCCCGCCCACGTCGCGGCGCATCACGCGCAGCGGCGGCACCTGGGCCAGCTGCAGCACCGGCGGCAGCCCGAAGCCCAGCAGCAGCACGCCGCCCACACCCAGGCCCAGCAGCGCGGGCCACAGGCCAGCCGGCGGCAGCTCGGCCGGCACCAGCGTGCCCAGCAGGCCCAGGAAGGCCAGGTGCGTCACCCAGCCCAGCAACACCCCGGCACCGCCCGCCACCAGCGCCAGTGCAGCGAACTGCATCGTGTAGGCCAGCGCGATATGCCGGCGCGACACGCCCAGCACGCGCAGCATCGCGCAGTCGTCCAGGTGGGCCTCGGCAAAACCGCGCGCGGCGATCGCCACCGCCACCGCGGCCAGCAAGGCCGAGAGCAGCGCCACCAGACTGAGGAACTTGCCGGCGCGGTCCAGCGTCTGGCGCATCTCGGGGCGGCCGCTTTCCAGCGATTCGACGCGGATGCCCTTGAGGCTGCCGGATTCGATCGCCGCACGCGCCCAGCGCGACCAGGCCACCGCGGCATCGCGCTGCTGCGCGCTGCCGGCCACCGCCAGCCGGTGGTTGATGCGGCTGGCCGGCTGCACCAGGCCGGTGGCCGGCAGGTCGTCCAGGTGGATCATCGCGCGCGGCGCGAAGGCCAGGAAGCCGGCGCCGCGGTCGGGCTCCAGCACGATCAGGCGGGTGATGCGCAGCTCGGCGTCGCCCAGGCCCAGCGGGTCGCCCACGGTCACGCCCAGTGCGCCGGCCAGGGATTCGTCGATCCACACCGTGCCGGGCTCGGGCCGGCCGGCGACCAGCTCGGTCGGGCCGTCGGCGCTGCGGCGCAGGGTCAGCTGGCCGCGCAGCGGGTACTGCGCGTCCACCGCCTTCAGCGCCACCAGCCGCGTGGCCCCACCCTGGGCGGGCAGGGCGCGGGCCATGCTGGGAAAGCTGGCACTGCGGCTGACCGCCAGGCCGCCGGCGCGGGCCTGTTCGGCGAACGAGGGTGGCGTGGGCTGGTCGGAGCTGACCACCGCGTCGCCGCCGATCAGCGCGGCCGCGTCGCGCACCAGGCCGGCCTGCAGGCGGTCGGCGAAGAAGCCCACCGCGCTCAGCGCGGCCACGGCCAGCAGCACCGCCAGCAGCACCAGGCGCAGCTGGCCGGCACGCAGGTCGCGCAGGGTCTGGTTCAGGGCCAGCCGCCAGACGGGCAGGCGCACGGGAGAGTCAGGCATGCCGCCACGGTACCCGAAACCACGAATGCCGCGTTCAAGCCAGGCGAACGACCGCCCGCGGCACCGGTGTTTCAATGCCGGTCATGGACACCCGCCTCCCCACCCTGTATGTCTCGCACGGCTCGCCGATGACGGCGCTGGAAGAGGGCGCCACCACCGCGTTCTGGCGCCGCCTGGGCCCGGCCATCGACGCCGCCTTCGGCCGCCCGAAGGCGGTGCTGGCCATCTCCGGCCACTCGCTGACCCGCGAGCCGGTGCTGCTGGCCGCCGCCCGCCACCCCACGGTGCATGACTTCTACGGCTTTCCGGAGCCGCTCTACGCGCTGCGCTACGACGCCGACGGTGCGCCCGCGCTGGCCCGCGAGGTGGCCGGCCTGCTGCGCGCCGCCGGCCTGAACGCCCAGCTGTCGCCCGAGGGCGGCCTGGACCACGGCATCTGGACGCCGCTGCGCTCGATGTACCCCGACGCCGACATCCCGGTGCTGCCGCTGGGCTGGCCGCCGAACTGGGCCCCGGAGAAGCTGTTCGCGCTGGGCCGCGCGCTGGCGCCGCTGGCGGCGCAGGGCGTGCTGGTGATGGGCACCGGCGCCATCACCCACAACCTGCGCCTGTTCGCCGGCGGCCGGGGCGACCCGGCGCAGCCCGAGTACCCCGAGAGCGCGGCCTTCCGCGGCTGGATCGCCGACAAGGCCGCCGCCGCCGACTGGGCCGCGCTGAACGACTACCGCCGCCAGGCGCCGCACGCCGCCCTGATGCACCCCACCGACGAACACCTGCTGCCGCTGCACGTGGCCGCCGGCGCCGCGGGCGACGATGCGCCCGGCCGGCGCCTGTTCGCCGAGGTGCAGTGGGGCCACCTGGGCATGGACGCCTATGCCTTCGGTGCCGGCGCGCAGGCGCTGGTCACGCAGCTGTCATCGTGATGAGACGCGCCTGTCACAGGCGCTGACCACACTGCAGCCCCGAGATCGGCCCTCCGGCCGACACCTTGGAGTTGACGATGACCCGCACCCTGATCGCCCTGGCCGCCTCGCTGGCCTGCTTCTCCGCCCTGGCCGCGACCGGCCCGAGCACCACCACCACGCCCTACCTGGTGCCCACCGCCGCTGGCGTCGAGCTGACCTCGGTCCTGACCGTCGGCGACACCGCCGACAACGGCTACCAGATGGTCGGCATCCCCGACGGCATGGGCGTGGTCGACAACCGCGACGGCACCTTCACGCTGTTCATGAACCATGAGCTGGGCAACACCCTGGGCAGCGTGCGCGCCCATGGCAGCGTCGGCGCCTTCGTTTCGCAGTGGCGCATCCGCGCCAGCGACCTGAAGGTGCTGGAAGGCCGCGACATGGTCCAGTCGGGCGCCGATGTGATGATGTTCGACGGCAGCACCTGGGTGTCGGGCACCGCCGCCTTCGGCCGCCTGTGCTCGGCGAACCTGGCGCCGGTCAGCGCCTTCTACAACCCGGCCAGCGGCAAGGGCTACAAGGGTTCCATCTTCATGAATGGCGAGGAAGCCGGCGCCGAAGGCCGCGCCTTCGCCTGGGTGGGTGCCAAGGGCAAGAGCCCGGCGCAGGTGTGGCAGCTGCCCGACCTGGGCCGCGCCTCCTGGGAGAACCAGGTGGCCAACCCGGTGGCGCAGGACAAGACCGTCGTCGTCGGCACCGACGACACCTCGACCAACGGCCAGGTCTACGTCTACGTCGGTGACAAGCAGTCCAGCGGCAGCGCGATCGAGCGCGCCGGTCTGGTGGGCGGCAAGCTCTACGCGGTCAAGGCCAACGGCAACCAGAGCGAGGACGCCAGCGACCTGCCCTTCGGCGCCAGCGCCGACGGCCGCTTCACGCTGGTCGAGGTCACCGCCTCGGCGCGCGGCACCGGCGCCGCGCTGAACAGCGCCACCATCGCCGCCGGCGGCACCAACTTCATGCGTCCCGAGGACGCCGCCTGGAACCCGCGCGACCCGCAGGCCCTGTTCCTGGCCACCACCGCCAGCATCACCGGCCGCTCGCGGATCTGGGAACTGCGCTTCGACGACCTGTCGCAGCCCGAGCTGGGCGGCACGATCCGCGTGGCCGGCGACGGCAACAACGGCTTCAAGATGGCCGACAACCTCACCGTCGACCAGCGCAGCGGCCATGTGATCTTCCAGGAAGACGTGGGCAATGACGCCCGCCTGGGCAAGGTCTGGGGCCTGAACCCGGCCACCGGCGCCCTGGTCGAGCTGGCGGCGCACGATGCCGACCGCTTTGTCACCGGCGGCTCCAACTTCCTGACCCAGGACGAGGAGTCCTCCGGCGTCATCGACGTCAGTGACGTGCTGAAGAAGAACGGCTACGACACCAAGGCCCACCGCTATTACCTGCTGGTCACCCAGGCCCACTACGGCATCCCGGGTGAGCTGGTCGAGGGTGGCCAGCTGCAGCTGATGAAGGTGCCCAGCGCGCTGGTGAAGTGAGGCCCGCTACAGTGGCGGCATGACCGCCGCTGAGCGCCTTGACACCCCCCGCCTGCGGCTGCAGGCCCCCAGCGCCGGGCTCGCCCCGGCGCTGCTGTCTTTTCATCAGCGCAATGCCGCCCACCTGGCGCCCTGGGACCCGCCAGCGCCACCGGGCTTCCTGACGCTGAGCACCCAGGCCCTGCGCATCGAGCAGGCCCGGCTGGCCTTCGACCGCGGCGAGGCCCTGCGCTGGTGGCTGCAGCCGGCGGACGATCCGCTGCGCATCATCGGCGTTGTCGGTCTCAGCCAGATCGCCCGAGGCGCCTTCCACAGCGCGGTGCTGGGCTATGCGATCGACGCCGCCCACCAGGGCCGGGGCCTGATGACCGAGGCGCTGCAGGCGGTGCTGGCCGAGGCCTTCGCCGAGCGCGTCCACCTGCACCGGGTGCAGGCCGCGGTGCGGCCCGAGAACCACCGCAGCGTGGCGGTGCTGCAGCGCCTGGGCTTCGAGGCCATCGGCCTGGCGCGCGACTACCTGTTCATCGACGGCGCCTGGCGCGATCACGGCCTGTGGCAGCGACTGAATCCCGTTTTTTCGGTGCCGCTTGACTGGCGTCAAGCTTCAGATTCAGCCGGCTGAGCCGACAACCCTCTGGTCTGCTCCCGCACCCCGGGGGCCTGGATTGTTGTCGCCACCCACCATGCTGTCCGTTCAACCCACGTTCGACGCCACGCCCTCACCTCAGCAGGTGGCGCGTTGTCTGGCCGAGCTGACCAGCCTGCGCGACCGCGAGCAATTGCAGCAGCGCCTGGCCGGTCACCTCGTGGCGCACTTCCGGCCCCGCGGCGCGCAGGTCTGCCGCCGCCGTCACGACCGGCTGGAGGACTGGGACGTGCTGGCGCTGCAAGGCGCTCCCGCCGAGCCCGGCGAGGACGAACGCCGCGCGCTGCTCGAGGCCCTGGGCCGCGAACACCCGCTGCACCTGGACGGCGTGCCCGGCCGCGCCTTCTACCCCCTGCTGGGCAGCCACGGCGCCGAGGCGGTGCTGGCACTGCAGCTGGACGGCTCGCCCAGCGAGGCCCACCAGCAGGTGGCCGACGAGATCCTGCGCGTCTACCGCAACGTCATCGGTCTGCTCGACTATGGCGAACGCGACAGCCTGACCGGCCTGCTCAACCGCAAGAGCTTCGACGAAACCTTCATGCGCCTGGCGGGCCTGTCGGCGCAGGCGGAGCCGGCACTGTCAGGCTGCGATGGCCGGCGCCACTGGCACAGCGGCGACCCGTGCTTCCTGGCGGTGATCGACATCGACCACTTCAAGCGCGTCAACGACGGCTTCGGCCACCTGGTGGGCGACGAGGTGCTGCTGCTGGTGGCCCGCCTGATGGGCGAAACCCTGCGCCAGCACGATCGGCTCTACCGCTTCGGCGGCGAGGAATTCGTGGTGCTGCTCAGCTGCAGCCAGGACGAGGGCGCGCGCGCTGCGCTGGAGCGCCTGCGCGAACGCGTGGCCGGCTACCCGTTCCCGCAGGTGCAGACGCTGACGATCAGCGCCGGTTTCACCCGCATCGACGCCGACGACACGCCCGAGCAGGCCTTCGGCCGCGCCGACAAGGCGGTCTACGCCGCGAAGGAGGGCGGTCGCGACCAGGTCCGCTGCTTCGATGAGCTGCTGGCCGTGGGCGCGGTGAGCGAGACGGCCACCGGCGGCGTCGACTTCTTCTGAGCCGGCGCGTCCCTCGCCCGGGGGACGCGGCCGCCAGCGCGGTCTTGTGGCGCCTGCGCGATGCACGCATACTGCGGCGGCCAGCAGCCATGAACAGCGTCTTCCTGTCCTACACCTACCGGCCTCATCCCGACCACGAGGACGAGCTGGAGCGCCTGCGCCGCTACGTGGTGCGCGTGCTCGAGGCCATGGGCCTGCGCGTGCTGGATGGCGTGGACCTGGGCGGCCGGCCGCTGGATGACGCGCTGAGGGCCCGCATCGAGGAGGCCGACGCCCTGGTGGCCCTGGTCACGCCGCAGGCCGACGCCGCCGGACAGATGGTCCAGCCGGCCTTCGTGCTCAGCGAGTTCGCCCATGCCGATGGCCTCAAGAAGCCCACCTTCCGGGTGCTGCACACCGCGCTCAAGGCCGTGGGCCTGGGGGCGGGCAACGAATACTTCGAGTACCAGCCGGGCCACGAGGCCGACCTGATCGTCAAGCTGATGAACACCGTGGCCGTGTGGCGGCGCGAGCATGGCCGCGCCGCCCGCGTGCGCATCGAGCCCGACACGCTGGCCTCGCAGTACGACGAGACCGAGGGCGACCGCTGCGAATACCAGGTCATCTCGCAGACCGGCAACTACCAGGACTTCGAGCGCGGCCGGCTGGTGCTGCAACCCGGCGCCGCCTATGCCGTGCTGCCCAAGATGCGTGATGGCGAGACGGTCCGGCTGCGCCTGAAGCAAGGCGGCAAGATCTGGCAATCCAAGCATGCGATCGATCCCTTCGTCGGCGGCGTCCGGCTGGAGGAAAAGCCATGACGCTGCGCATTGCCCAGGATGCCCGGTACGTCGGCAACGACTACTGGAACTGGCGCGCCTGGATCGAGGGCAGCGACGAGGAACTGGGCGAGGTGGAGCAGGTGGTCTGGATCCTGCACCCGAGCTTCTCGCAGCCGCGCGTGACGGTGAAGAACCGCGCCAACGGCTTCCGGCTCGAGACCTCCGGCTGGGGCACCTTCCTGCTGCGGGCCGAGCTGAGCCTGCAGGGCGGCCGCACCCAGGCGCTGCGCCACAACCTGACGCTCGAGTACCCCGACGAGGAGGCCGCGCCGCTGCGTTCGGCCTCGGCAGCCCGCCCGCGCGGGGCCTCGGTCTTTCTGTCGTACAGCTCGATCGACGCACGCGCTGCGGCGCGCCTGCGTGACGGTCTGACACAGGCCGGCGTGCAGGTGCTGGACCAGTCCGGCGTGACACCGGGCGAGCCCTGGCAGGAGGCGCTGGCCAACATGATGGCCCGCGCCGACGCGGTGGTCACGCTGGTCGGCGACGACGACATGAGCCCCTGGGTCAGCGCCGAGTTGAGCCATGCGCTGGCCGCCGACAAGCCGACACTGGCCCTGTTCAACGAGCGCGCCGCCACGCCCCGCCTGCCCGAGGGGGTGCAGGCCCGCCCGTTCAACCCGCGCGAGCCCGACGCCCAGGGCGTGCGCGAGTGGCTGGACCAGGTGGTGTCGCGCTGAGGCGCGGGCTCAGCGTCCGGGCAGCGTGCCCACCACACCCTCGACCAGCCAGTCCATGCGGGCGATCTGCCCGTCGCTCATCGCGCCCGAGGCCTGGCGCACCTGCCCCGTGCTGTCGAGCAGGCGGCCAGTGAAGGGTTGGAAGCGGCCGGCGATGATGTCGGCCTCGCGGCGGGCCACCGACTGGCGGACGGCGGCAGGCAGGGCGTCGGACAGCGCCGAGAGCTTCACCAGCCCGTCCTTCATGCCACCCCAGACCGGGGTGTTGGACCAGCGGTCGGCCATCACGTCCTGCGCCACCCGGGTGTAGAAGCCGCCCCAGTGGTGGGTCACCGCGGCCAGCTGGGCCTTGGGCGCGAAGGCGCGCATGTCGCTCTGGTAGGCCAGCAGCTTGACACCCTTCTCCTCGGCCACCTGCGGCACCGCGGGCGAGCCCGAGTGGTTGGTCAGCACGTCGGCGCCCTGGGCCACCAGCGACAGCGCGGCGTCGCGCTCGCGCGCCGGGTCGAACCAGGCATTGAGCCAGACCACCTTGACCTGCGCCGCCGGGTTGACCGCGCGCATGCCCAGCGTGAAGGCATTGATGCCTTGCACCACCTCGGGCACCGGAAAGCCCGCCACGTAGCCGGCCACGCCGCTGCGGCTGCTGTGGCCCGCGAGCATGCCGGCCAGGTAGCGGGCCTCGTAGTAGCGGGCGTTGTAGGTGCCCAGGTTGGCGGCGGTCTTGTAGCCGCCGGCGTGCTCGAAACGCACCTGCGGGAATTCGCCGGCCACGCGCAGCGCGGGCTCCAGGTAGCCGAAGCTGGTGGCGAACACCAGGCGGTGGCCCTGGGCGGCCAGGTCGCGCATCACCCGCTCCGAGTCAGCGCCCTCGGGCACCGCCTCGACCACGGTGGTCTTGACGGCGCTGCCCAGCGCCTGTTCCATCTCGCGCCGACCCAGGTCGTGCTGGTAGGTCCAGCCGGCCTGGCCCACCGGGCTGACGTAGACGAAGGCCACCTTCAGCGGTTCGGCAGCCTGGGACGAGAGGGAAGCGATCAACGCGGCGCCGGCCCACAGGGCGGCGCGCACGAGGTTTTTGTACATGGTTGTCCTCGACATGGCCCCGGAGATGGTTGGCGCAGCCGGCGGACGGGGCGTGACCGGCAGCGAACCCGCGATTCTCGCCGATTGGCGCCGACAGGCCCGTGCAAGTCCGGATGCCCGGCGCGCAGGAGTGCCGGCTTTTCCACAGTAGCATCGGGCCTCGCCGCCACGAACCCGGCAGCGAACCCGGCCACGACGGCGCCTGCACCACCCCCGCAGCCCGCCCGCCCCGCACACAGGAGGATCCCGATGACCACCCCGATCGGCCGCCATCCGCGGCTTGCCCTGCTCAGCCTGGCCCTGCTGGCCGCCACCGGCGCCGGTGCCAAGACGCTGGTCTACTGTGCCGAGGGCTCGCCCGAGAACTTCACGCCGGCCATCAACACCACCGGCACCAGCTTCGACGCCGCCCGCCCGGTCTACGACCGCCTGGTGCATTTCCGCCGCGGCAGCACCGAGGTCGAGCCCGGCCTGGCCGAGAGCTGGACCATCAGCCCTGATGGCAAGACCTACACCTTCCGCCTGCGCGCCGGCGTGAAATTCCACAGCGTGCCCGGCTTCACGCCCACGCGCGACTTCAACGCCGACGACGTGGTCTGGAGCTTCGAGCGCCAGTGGAAGGCCGAGCACCCGTATGCGAAGGTCTCGGGCGGCAAGTACGACTACTTCGCCGACATGGGCTTCAAGGACGACCTGGTGGCGGTGGAGAAGGTCGACCCGCTGACCGTGCGCATCGTGCTGAAGAAGCCCAATGTCACGATGATCCCGAACCTGGCGATGGACTTCGCCGCCATCCACTCGGCCGAGTACGCCGATGTGCTGGCCAAGGCCGGCAAGCTGGCCCAGTTCGACCAGGTGCCGGTGGGCACCGGCCCGTTCAGCTTCGTCACCTATCAGAAGGACGCGGTGATCCGCTACAAGGCCCACAAGGCCTACTGGGGCGCCGAGAAGGCCCTGGTCGATGACCTGGTCTACGCGATCACGCCCGACGCCACCGCCCGCACCGCCAAGCTGCGTGCCGGCGAATGCCACCTGACCGGCTACCCGCGCCCGGCCGACCTGCCCGAGCTGCAGAAGGACCCCAAGCTGAAGGTGGTCAGCCTGCCCGGCCTGAACATCGCCTACTGGTCCTTCAACACGCAGAAGCCGCCGTTCGACAAGAAGGAGGTCCGCCAGGCCTTCACGATGGCGATCGACAAGGCGGCGATCCTGAAGGACGTCTACCTGGGCGCCGGCACCTCGGCCAAGAACCTGATTCCGCCCACGATGTGGGGCTACAACAACCAGGTCCAGGAGTGGCCGCACGACCCGGCCAAGGCCAAGGACCTGCTGGCCAAGGCGGGCGTGAAGACGCCGCTGGACGTGGACCTCTGGTACATGCCGGTGCAGCGCCCCTACAACCCCAACGCCAAGCGCATGGCCGAGATGATGCAGGCCGACCTGGCCAAGATCGGCGTCAACGCCAAGCTGGTCACCTACGAGTGGGGCGAGTACCGCAAGCGCCTGCAGCAGGGCGAACACATGACCGGCATGCTGGGCTGGAACGGCGACAACGGCGACCCCGACAACTTCTTCTTCCTGCACGGCTGCGACGCCGCCCGCCCGGGTGGCCAGAACCTCAGCAAGTGGTGCCACAAGGGCTTTGACGAGAAGTTGGAGAAGGCCCGCACGCTGACCGACACCAAGGCCCGCGCCAAGCTCTACGAGGAGATGCAGGTCATCGAGCGCGAGGAGGCGCCCGACTTCAAGATCGCCCATTCGGTGGTGTTTGAGGTGATGCGCCAGGAGGTGACGGGCTACAAGCAGAGCCCGTTCAACTCGCACCAGTTCAACGGCGTGGACCTGAAGTAAGCGCCTCGGTGCCCTGCAACCTCGGCCATGGCACCCCTGGGTGCCGTGGCGGCTGACCCATGCTGCGATACCTGCTGCGCCGGCTGGCGCTGACCATTCCCACCTTCATCGCCCTGATGGCGCTGACCTTCGTCGCCATCCGGCTGGTGCCGGGCGACCCGGTGGAGGTGCGCGTGGGCGAGCGCGGCATCTCGCCCGAGCGCCTGGCGCAGTTCCGCCACGAGCTGGGGCTGGACCAGCCGCTGTGGAAGCAGTTCCTGGACTACGCCGGGCAGCTGCTGCACGGTGACTTCGGCACCTCGCTGGCCACCAGCCAGCCGGTGCTGAGCGAGTTCCTGACGCTGTTCCCGGCCACGCTGGAGCTGAGCCTGGCGGCGATGTTGTTCGCCGCGCTGATCGGCCTGCCGGCCGGCACCATCGCCGCGGCACGCCGCGGCACCATCTTCGACCAGACCCTGATGGGCCTGTCGGTCACCGGCTACTCGATGCCGATCTTCTGGTGGGGCCTGCTGCTGATCATGTTTGTCGGCGAGCGCTGGGGGCTGACGCCGGTGTCGGGCCGGATCGACCTGATCCAGTACTACTTCGAGCCGGTCACCGGCTTCATGACGATCGACGCCTGGCTGTCGGGCCAGCCCGGCGCCTTCAAGGACGCGCTGCACCACCTGCTGCTGCCGGCCATCGTGCTGGGCACGGTGCCGCTGGCGGTGGTGGCGCGCATGACCCGCTCGGCGATGCTGGAAGTGCTGGGCGAAGACTACGTGCGCACCGCCCGCGCCAAGGGCCTGCCGGCCTGGCGCGTGGTGGGCCTGCATGCGCTGCGCAATGCGCTGATCCCGGTGGTCACGGTGATCGGCCTGCAGGTCGGCGCGCTGATGGCTGGCGCGGTGCTGACCGAGACCATCTTCTCCTGGCCCGGCATCGGCAAGTGGCTGATCGAGTCCATCGCGCGGCGCGACTACCCGGCGCTGCAGGGCGGCGTGATGCTGGTCTCGACGATCGTCATCGGGGTCAATTTGGCGGTCGATCTCACCTACGGCCTGATCAACCCCCGCATCCGCCATGGCTGAGACCTCGATGCTCCCCTCCGTGGCGCCGCCCTCGCCGCTGGTGGCGTTCTGGGCCGCCTTCAAGGAGAACCGCGGCGCGGTGATCGGCCTGGCCGTGGTGCTGCTGGTGGTGCTGCTGGCGCTGGGCGCCGATGTGATCGCGCCGTACTCGCCCACCGAGCAGTTCCGCGATGCGGTGCGCCTGCCACCCGCCTGGGCCGAGGGTGGCCGCGCCGGCTTCTGGCTGGGCACCGACAGCCTGGGCCGCGACCAGCTCTCGCGCCTGATCCACGGTGCACGCATCTCGCTGTTCATCGGCCTGACGGTGATGGGCGCGTCCTTTGTGGTGGGCGTGGCGCTGGGCCTGGCCTGTGCCTCGCTGGGCACCGCGGTGGACGTGGCGATCACCCGGCTGATGGACCTGATCATGGCCGTGCCCTCGCTGGTGCTGGCGATCCTGGTGGTGGCGGTGCTGGGACCCAGCCTGACCAACACCATCGTCGCGGTCAGTCTGGTCACGCTGCCGCGCTATGTGCGGCTGCTGCGCGCCTCGGCGCTGACTGAACTGCAGAAGGACTACGTCACCGCCGCCCGCGTGGCCGGTGTGGGCCGCTGGCGACTGATGACGCGCACCGTGCTGCCCAACTGCCTGGCGCCGCTGATCGTGCAGGCCGCGCTGGGCGTGTCCGACGCCATCCTGGAAGCCGCCGCGCTGGGCTTCCTGGGCCTGGGCGCGCAGCCACCCACGGCCGAGTGGGGCACGATGCTGGCCGATGCGCGCGAGTTCATCCGCTCCGACCCCTGGCTGGTCACGCTGCCGGGCCTGGCCATCCTGGTGACGGTGGTGTCGATCAACCTGATGGGCGACGGGCTGCGCGATGCGCTGGACCCGAAGATGCGCAAGACATGAAGCCGTTGCTGGATATCCAGGACCTGTCGGTCAGCTTCGCCACCCGTGGCGGTCCGCTGCGCGCGGTCGATGGCGTCTCGCTGCAGGTCGCACCGGACGAGGTGCTGGCCATCGTCGGCGAATCGGGCTCGGGCAAGTCGGTGGCGATGCTGGCGGTGATGGGCCTGCTGCCCTGGACCGCCACCGTCAGCGCCGCCCGCCTGGCCTTCGACGGCCAGGACCTGCGCGCGCTCACGGCGCGGCAGCGCCGCGCGCTGATCGGCAAGGACATCGCGATGGTGTTCCAGGAGCCGATGAGCAGCCTCAACCCCTGCTTCACCGTGGGCTGGCAGATCGACGAGGCCCTGGCCGCGCACACGCCGCTGACGCGCGCGCAGCGCCGCACGCGGGTGGTGGAACTGCTGGACCTGGTCGGCATCCCCGACCCGGCGCGCCGTGCACGCGCGTTTCCGCACCAGCTCTCGGGTGGCATGAGCCAGCGGGTGATGATCGCCATGGCGTTGGCCGGCGAGCCGCGGCTGCTGATCGCCGACGAGCCCACCACCGCGCTGGACGTGACGATCCAGGCGCAGATCATGGACCTGCTGGCGCGGCTGCGGCGCGAGCGCGGCACCTCGATGGTGCTGATCACTCATGACCTGGGCGTGGTGGCCGAAAGCGCCGACCGTGTGCTGGTGCAGTACGCCGGCCGCGCGGTCGAGCAGCAGCCGGCCGCCACGCTGTTCGCCCAGCCGCACCATCCCTACACCGCGGCGCTGCTGGACGCGCTGCCCGAGCGCAGCCGCCCCGGCCAGGCGCTGGCCTCGATCGACGGCGTCGTGCCCGGTCTGCACGACCGCCCCGCGGGCTGCCTGTTCGCGCCACGCTGCCGCCTGGCCACTGCGCGCTGCCATGCCGAGCGTCCGGTCGCGGCGCCGGCCGCGCTGGGCCAGGCGCTGTGTCACACGCCGCTGGAGACTGCCCGATGACGGCCCTGCTCGAAGCGCGCGATCTGCGCCGCCACTACCACGTGCGCCGCGGCTGGTTCCAGTCCGAGGCCACGGTGCATGCGCTCGACGGCGTGGGCTTCTCGCTGCAGGCCGGCCGCACGCTGGCGGTGGTGGGCGAGAGCGGCTGCGGCAAGTCCACGCTGGCGCGGCTGCTGACGATGATCGAGACGCCCACCGCCGGCCAGTTGCTGATCGACGGCGAGGACGTGGCCCACGCCGATGCCGCCACGCGCACCCGGCTGCGCCGCCAGGTGCAGATCGTCTTCCAGAACCCGTACGGCTCGCTGAACCCGCGCCAGACCGTGGGCGACGCGCTGATGGAGCCGCTGGAGGTCAACGCCGTCGGCGCCAACCGCGCCGAGCGCGAGGCCCAGGCGCGCGCGATGCTGGCCCGCGTGGGCCTGCGGCCCGAGCACTTCGAGCGTTGGCCGCACATGTTCTCGGGCGGGCAGCGCCAGCGCATCGCCATTGCCCGCGCGCTGATGCTGCGCCCGCGCGTGCTGGTGCTGGACGAGCCGGTGTCGGCGCTGGACGTGTCGATCCGCGCCCAGGTGCTGAACCTGCTGGCCGAGCTGCAGCGCGAGCTGGGCGTGGCCTACCTGTTCATCAGCCACGACCTGGGCGTGGTGCGCCACGTGGCCGACGAGGTGCTGGTGATGTACCTGGGTCGCTGTGTGGAGCAGGGCACCGCGGCCGAGGTGTTTGAGTCGCCGCGCCACCCCTACACCCAGGCGCTGCTGTCGGCCACGCCCACGGTCGACCCGGCGCGTCGGCGCCAGCGCATCCTGCTGCAGGGCGAGCTGCCTTCACCGCTGGAGCGGCCGCAGGGCTGCGCCTTCCGGGCGCGCTGTCCGCAGGCCTTTGATCGCTGCGGCGAGGCGCCCGCGCTGCGCGGCGAGGCTCACCGCAGCGCCTGCTGGCTGGATCCCTGATGCGCCCGGCCTGCCGCGGCCGCGCCAGTCGCGCTGCCCGCGCGGGCCGCGCCCGGGCGCTGGCGGCGCTGCTGGTGCTGCTGCCGTGGGCCGCAGGCACGGTGCGGGGCGCGGAGGGCCTGTGGCCCTGGGAGCAGGTGCCCGCGGATGCGCTGCAGCAGAGCCTGGGTGTGCGTCCATCACCGGCCCTGCTGGCGCGACTGCAGGCGGCCACGGTCTCGCTGGACGGCAGCGGGGCCGTGGTCTCGGCAGCCGGCCTGGTCCTGACCAACTACCACGTGGTGCAGGAGTGCATCGCCGCGCTGTCGGGTCCGCGCCGGGACCTGGCACGCAGTGGCTTCACCGCCGCCCGGATGAGCGACGAGCGCCGTTGTCCGGGCCTGGTGGTGCGCCAATGGGTGCACACCCAGGACCTGGGGGCCGAGCTGCAACGCGCGCTGGCCGCCGCCGGCCCCGGCGACGATCCCCAGCGCGTGCGCGCCGCCGAGCTGACCCGGCTGGAAGCCGCCTGCCAGCAGGCCCATCCGGACGAGGTCTGCGAACTCGCCACGCTGTACGCCGGCGCCCGCACGGTATTGCGGCGCTACCGCGTCTGGGACGATGTGCGTCTGGTCTGGGCACCCGAAGCGGCCGCAGCCCTGTTCGGCGGCGACGCCGACAACCTGACCTACCCCCGCTTCGCGTTGGACGCAGCGCTGCTGCGCGTGCGTGACCGCCACGGACGGCCGCCCGCCGGCCTGCGTCCGCTGGCGCTGGCCACCCGGCCGCTGCGCGAGGACGAGCCGCTGTTCGTGGCCGGTTTTCCGGCGTCGACCGAGCGCCTGCGCACCCAGGCGCAGCTGGAGATGGCGCGCGACGTCACCCTGTCCCGGGCCGTGGCCGACACGCGGCAGCGGCTGGACGAAATGCAGCGCCAGCTCGCCGCCTCGCCCGATCTGCAGCGGGCGTCCCGCAGCCTGGTCTATGACCTGGAGAACGCCGCCAAGCAGCAGGCGCTGGAGGCGCAGGCCCTGCACCAGCCAGGGCTGCTGGCCGGCCGCGCGCAGGTGGAGCAGCGCCTGCGTGCCGCCTGGTCCCGCAGCGGGCGGCCCGGCGACCCCTGGGCCGACATCGCCCAGGCCACGGCGCTGCAGCGCGAGCTGGCGCCGCAGACCGAGGCCATGGCGCTGGGCGGCTCGACCTTGTTTGCCCGCGCCACCACCCTGGTGGCCTTGGCCAGCGAGGCGGTCCGACCCGAGCTGCAGCGCCTGCCCGACTACCGCGCCAGCACCCGGCCGGCCCATGAGCGCGCGCTGCGCGACGAGAGCGCGATCGACCTGGTGCGCGAACGCGCCGATCTGACGCAGGCCCTGCAGGAGGCCCTGGCGCGCCTGGGGCCCGGGCATGCCTTCGTGCAGGCCGCCCTGGCCGGGCGCCCGCCCGCGCAGGCTGCCGAGGCGCTGGTCGCCGGCAGCCGCCTGGCCGAGTCCGCCACCCGGCGGCGTCTGCTCGACGGTGGCCTGCCCGCCTTGATGGCCTCCACCGATCCCCTGCTGGCCCTGGCCCGCGACACCTGGGGAGTGCGGCGCGAGCTGCTCTGGCGCCAGGCGCAGGAGGTCGACGCGGTGATCGAGCGCGCCACGCGGGCCATTGGCGAAGTGGCGGCGCTGCCTGAGCTGGCGCTGGCGCCCGATGCCGACGGCAGCCTGCGCCTGAGCGCGGGCCGGGCCCGGGGCGTTGTCACCGGTGGCCGCCGCCTGCCCTGGACCACCACCTGGGGCGGCTGGTGGGACCGCGCCGACAGCTTTGACCAGGCCGAACCCTTCCGCCTGCCGCCGCGGCTGCAACGCGCCCGCGCCCGGCTGGATCCCCGGGCCCGCTTGTGCCTGGCGCTGGACGCCGATGTGGCGCCAGGCCATTCGGGCTCGCCGGTGGTCAATGCCCAGGGCGAGCTGGTCGGCCTGCTGTTCGACGGCAACGGCGGCTCGCTGGGCTACGCCTGGGGCTTCGACGCCAACCAGGCCCGCGGCGTGGCGTTGCACGCGCAGGCGCTGCAGGTGGCGCTGTCGCAGGTCTATCCTGGCCGCCACCTGCTGCGAGAAATGGGATGGCCGGCCACCGCCGCATCCACGAAGATCCAACCCGCGCCACGAGCGCGTCACCCCAGGGAGAAGCGATGACCACCCCCACCATCCGCCAACTTGTTGTCAGCGCCGCGGCGGCGCTGTCCGTCCTGCCGGCCGGGGCCGACGAGGGCATGTGGACCTTTGAACACGCCCCGTTGGCAGCCATCGCCAAGCGCCACGGTGTGCAGATCGACCCGCAGATGCTGGCGCGGCTGCAGGCCGCCTCGGTGCATGTGGGCGCGTCGGCCTCGTTCGTGTCGGCCGATGGCCTGATGCTGACCAACCACCACGTGGTGGAGGGCTGCGTGGCCCGGCTGTCCAGTGCCACCAGGAACCTGGCCGCCACCGGTTTCGTGGCCGCACGGCGCCAGGACGAGCTGCGCTGCCCCGGCTTCACCGCGCGCGTGCTGCTGCGCACCGAGGACGTCAGCGCGCGCATCCAGGCCGCTGCCGCATCGGCCGGCGACGACGCCGCCCGCAACACCGCCCGCAAGGCCGAGATCGCCCGCATCGAAAAGGCCTGCACCGACGATCGCCAGGGCCAGCGCTGCAACGTGGTCTCGTTCTACAGCGGCGCGCGCTATGCGCTGTACCACTACCGCGAATGGGACGACGTGCGCCTGGCCTGGGCGCCGGAGTCCGACGCCGGCTTCTACGGCGGTGACCCGGACAACTTCGTCTACCCGCGCTTCGCGCTGGACGCGGCGCTGATGCGCGTCTATGAGCGCAACGGCCAGCCACACCGCCCCGCGCAGCACCTGCGCCTGGCGGCGCGCATGCCGCGCGAGGGGGAACTGCTGTTCGTCTCGGGCCATCCCGGCCACACCGAGCGCCTGCGCACGGTGGCCCAGCTCGAATCCGCCCGCGATGTGGAGATGCCGATTGCATTGGCCACGGCGCGCGCCGAGATCGCCGCGCTGCATGCCTATGCCGCCACCTCGCCCGAGGCGGCGCGCCAGGCGCAGTCGGGCATCTTCGGCACCGAGAACTGGTTCAAGTCCATGGACGGCGAATACCAGGCCCTGAAGGACGCGGCACTGCTGAAGGCCAAGCGCCAGGACGAGCAGACGCTGCGCGACGCCTACCGGCAACGCGGCCTGGCTGGCGATCCCTGGGCCGACATCGCACGGGCCAACGCGGTGCAGGACGCGCTGACGCCGCAGCTGTGGGGTCTGAACTTCGGCTACCGCACGGCCCTGGCGCGCGCGGTCGACCTGGTGGCCATCGCCCATGAGCGCGGCCTGCCCGAGGACCAGCGCCTGGCCGACTTCGGCGATGCCTCGCTGCCCGACAAGGAGCGTGGCCTGCGCGCCGAGTCGCCGTTCTACCCGGCGCTGGAGACGGTGCGCCTGACCACGGCGCTGGAGCGCTCGCTGGCCCTGCTGGGTGCCGAGCATCCCTACATGCGCCTGGTCCTGCAAGGCCGCAGCCCGCGCCAGGCGGCCGAGGCCCTGGTCGCCGCCACGCGCGTGGGCGAGCGCGCCGAGCGCGAACGGCTGCTCAGCGGCGGCGCGGCCGCGATCGCCGCCTCGACCGATCCGCTGATCGTGCTGGCCCGCGAGGCCTGGCCGATGCGCCGGGCCCTGCGCCTGCGCGCCGAGAACGAGGTCGACACCCCGATCCGCCGCGCCGCCGAGGCGATCGACCAGGCCCGCTTCGCGCTGTACGGCCACGATGTGCCGCCGGACGCCACCAACACGCTGCGCCTGTCCTTCGGTCCTGCCAAGGGCTATGTGTCGAACGGCCTGACCCACCCCTGGAAGACCACCTGGGGCGGCTGGTGGGACCGCGCCGACAGCTTTGACCAGCAAGAGCCCTTCAAGTTGCCGGCCCGCATCGACCGGGCCCGCGGCAAGGTCCCGGCCTCGACGCCGCTGGACTTCGTGCTGACCGCCGACATCATCGGCGGCAACTCCGGCTCACCGGTGGTCAACGCCAAGGGCGAACTGGTCGGCCTGATCTTCGACGGCAACCTCGAAGGCCTGGGCGGCAACTACGCCTACCAGGACCACACGGCCCGCGCGATCGCCGTGCACGCCGACGCCATCATGGCGGCGCTGGAGAAGGTGTACGGGGCCGGCCATCTGGCGCGGGAAATGCGGCAGTAGGTAGGGTCAGCTTTTCGCCCTAGGCAGTCATTGCCCGCAGATGTGGTTGAGGCGAGGTGGGGGAAAGGGGTCTCTCTCATGTCCCCCGGCCTGCGGCCTCCTCCTTGACTTCGTTCGACCCCTTTCCCCCACCTCGCTGGTCACCGTTTCGGGACTGCTCGCGCGAGCGACGCGGAAACGTTGGCAGCGGGCGAGGGGGAGTTCGCTTGGCCGAAGTTAAGGAGGAGGCCGCAGGCCGGGGGACGGAGCCCGGACTCAAACAGTCCTGAGGACTGTTTGTGCCTGGCGACGGCCAGGGCCTCTGGCCCTGGCATGAGGACAAGCGAACTCCCCCTCGCCCGCCGCGCCAAACCGCCGCAGTCGACCCAACGGCCGGTCAGGGCAGGAAGCAGGCAGCGATCAGGTGTCTTCGCTGAGTCGCTTGAACGGCCCGATGCAGCTGTTGAGGCTTTCGTCCTCGCACATCAGGAACTCGCGGCCCGAGCGGTGGATGATGATGAAGTTGACCGCGATGTGGCCGACCTCCGTCACCTGGCCTGTGCAGTCGGGTCGGCCGTTGTCCTTGACGAGCTTGTCGACCCAGCGGTAGAAGCCGCGCGGCGAGGGTTCCAGGTCGATCTCGAACTCGGACTCCGCGGACTGTTCGCCGCTGGTGACCGACATGCTGCCGTCGGCGTGGATGTCGTAGACCTCGTGGCAGGCGGTACCGGGCACGTCGATGCGCCAGGCGCCCACCAGCGGATGCTTGCTGGGCAGCGGCGTGCGCCGCACTTGGGTGGGCAGTTCCTGAGCGACTGCTGGCAGGGTTGGCGCAGCGGTAGCAAGGGCCAGCAGGAGGGGCCAGGTCTTGGTCATGGGTCTCTCAAGGCAGGCGGGGTCGATCAGGTCCGCAGTATGGGCCCTCGGGCCTGGGCGCCATGGGCATTGTCGACGGTGTCAGCGGGCGGGAGGCAGCCAGGCCCGCCAGTTCACGGGCAAGGCATGCAACAGCAGGCTTCGGGCGCCCCGCCACTGAGCGGACAGCAGCAACAGCGCCGCGCCGATCAGCAGCGCGGCGGCGGCCAGGCCGTGTTCCATCACACCCTGGTGCTCCAGCGAGGCCTGCAGGGCATAGACCACATAGGCCAGCGCCGACACCATGAGCGCACGCCGGTCCAGCAGGAGGGAGACAGTCGCCAGCAGCAGGTACAGCGCCAGCACGGCGATGCTTGAGCCCAGGCCGCGGTCCACCGCCATGCCGGTGAACACCGGGTGCACGATCAGCGGAGCCGCCAGCAGGTGCAGCCAGAAGGCCACGTCGGCGCGCCAGGTCTGGCGTGTCGGGTCCCGGCGATCCCAGCGCCAGGCCAGCGCAAAGACCGCGACGCCTGAGACCGACAGCAGCGCACCCGACCAGGGCTCCAGCCCCGGCGCCAGGCTCAGCAGCAGCAACAGGGCCAGGGCCACCGCAGCGGCACAGCCCAGGGCCACCGTGATCGGCACCCGGAAGCGCCGCCAGTGCAGTGCGGCGGCGGCGGCGGTCGCGGCAATGGCTGCCACCAGCGTGCCATCGTCGGGCAATCCCTGGCGCCACATCAGACCCGCGGCGAGCACGCCGCCACACCAGGCCAGCGCCAGCACGATCGAGGGCAGCGCCAGCCGTCGCTGGCGCGTGAAGATCTCGGCCAGACCCCAAGCGGCGGCGGCCACCGCCAAGGCACCCGCCCAGGGCTGCCAGCCCTTGCCCAGCACGGCCAACGCGACCAGCAGCAAGACACAGGCGATGACCACGAACAGGTCGTTGAACCCCGAGACCAGGCGCAGCCGTTCATCGTCGGCATCGGACGGTGGTGCCGCGCCGTCAGCACGGGTCTGCACGCCATAGCGCGCCATCGCCTGCGCCACCTGCGAGGCCTCGGTGGTGTGCTCGGGGTAGAGCCGGTAGCTGGGCGCGAGGATGGGCTCGGTGTGGGTGGGCGCTATCAGCACGACCGCATGGACCGGGAACCGCCCCTGGGTCATGGCCAGCAGAGGTGCGGCCCAGCGCTGGAAATCGGCATCGTCGGGGCGCAGCAGCCGCGCCCGTCCCTTGAGCTTGAAGCCCTTCTGCACGAAGACATCGACGAAGCTGAAGCACACCGCCGGCCGCTCGGCCAGGTTGCGCACCGTGGTGGGCGAGGCGATGTGGGCCACCGCGATGTGCCCGTCGACCAGCGCGAAGACCTCCTTGGGCGAGACGTTGGGCGTGCCGTCGGCGTCCACCGTGGCCAGCCAGCCCAGCACGGCGCGCCGGGCGGTGTCGAGCAGCGCGTCGTCGAAGCCGGCTGGCGTCGCGGTCATCGGGCACGGGCCTGTGCCACCGCGTTCTTCGGATGCACCAGCCGGCGGCGGCCGTCGGCGCTGGGCTCGGCGGTGGCGACGATGATGTCGATCAGCTCGCGTGGCGTGAGCTTCGGGTTGACCGCCAGCATCTTGGCCGCCAGGTTGGCCACCTGCGGTGCCGCCATCGAGGTGCCCGACAGCGCCACGCGCGCACCGCCGGGCAGGTAGCTTTCCACCAGATAGCCGTTGGCGTGCACCTTCACCGTGGGGCCGTAGCTGGTGAACGAAGCCTCGTCGCCGGCCAGGTCCACCGCGCCCACCGTCAGCAGGTTGGGCAGCACGATGCCCGAAGGGATGAACTCGTTGAAGCTGGCATCGCTGTTGTCATTGCCGCCGGCGGCGATGAACAGGATCCCGGGCGCGCTGGCCATGGCCTCGGTTTCGGCGCGCTTGAGCAGGTCGAAGTACTCGCGCGCCATGGCCTTGCGGTCTTCAGGCGTCTTGCCCAGGCCGCATTGCTCCAGATCGCTCTCGATGCTCTTGACGTTGCCGCCCCAGCTCATGTTGACCACGCGCGCACCGTGCTGCTTCAGGAACGCCACCGTGCCGTGCATCGACGCCGCCTCGCGCTCGGTCTGCTCGCGCGTGGGGCAGGGATCGGGCTGGAGCGTGTGGCCGAACTCGATGCGCGCCACCAGCAGCCGCGCGCCCGGGTTGCCGGCCATGGCAATGCCGGCCACATGCGTGCCGTGCTCGTAGTTGCCGGCCAGGTTGATCTCCTCGATCGCCGCCTTGTAGTCGGCCGGGGCCAGCGTGGACAGCCAGGTCTTGACCTCGGTGGCCTCCTTGCTGTCGATGTTGGCCTGCAGGTCGGAGAAGCCCTTGCTGCGCGCCACCATCTGCGGCAGCTTGCCGCGCAGCTCGGCGGGAATCGGTGCCAGCGTGGTGTTCGCCGGGCGGGCGTACTTGTCGTAGCCAATGACCTGCGGCTGGCCTTGGGCGTCCTTCACCACCTGGTTGCCGAACAGCGCGGTGTCGACGCCGCTGTCCCAGACCGCCAGCACCACCGGTGCCTTCACGTCGGCCGGCTGCAGGGCCACGTCGCGGGCGGCCCAGATGTCGGTCTTGGCCACCTGGTGCTGGGCCAGGTAGGCGGTGTAGGTGTCGATCAGGGTCTGCTTCAGCGGCAGGGTGCCGATCAGCGCGAAGCGGGCGAAGACGATCATCGGCGCGAATTCCGAACTCACCGCGCCCGAGCTGTCGGCGATCGGCTGCACCACCTCGCGCACGCGACCCAGCGCCAGCGCTTCGCCGATCAGCTCGGCGCTGGCCTTGGCGCCCTTGATGTCGTTGGCGATCACCGGGTAGGGCAGTGGCGCGAGCTCGCTGCTGATGAAGCGGGCCACCGCCTCGCGGTAGGCCGGGCTGCCCAGCGCATGCTGCTTCGCGGCGCTGGCCATGGCGCGCAGGCGCTGGGCCGAGATCAGCTTGTCGGCGGGCTTGTCCTGCAGGCTGCGCACCAGCTCGGCGCGCTGCAGCGCGCTGTCGTAGCGGCCGTCCAGGAAGTCCATGATGGCCAGCGTGCTCAGCAGGTCACGCCGCGTGCCGACGTCGGGAATCTCGTAGCCGGCCAGCACCGACTCGATGTCGCGGCGCAGCGCGGCGGCGAAGGGCGCATAGGCCTCGGTCTGCCGCACCAGGGTTTCCAGCGGACCCTTCACCGGGTAGCTGAAGCGGGGCAGGTCGGCCGCCTTCTCGATGCGCGGCTTGGCGCTCTGAGCCCAGGTGGCAGGTGCGCTCAGCGTCAGGCCGGCGGTCAGGGCCAGCAGGGCCAGGGTGAGCGGGGCGATGCGGAGGGTACGCATGGTGGTGTGGCAGGTCCTTGATGAGGAGCGGCGATGGTAGCGGGCGGCGGCACTGTCGCCCCTCGCCCCCCCTTGAAACCCCTGAGCGGAATCGCCCGGGGTGTCGTCGTATCCTGCGGCCATCCAACGCCTTTGAATGCACAGACCGAGGAGCCACCGATGGGCACGATGATCCGCTTCCAACGCCCCGACGGCCAGAGCGCCGCCGGCTACCTGGCCGAACCCGCGCAGCCGGCCGGCGCGCCCGGCATCGTGGTGATCCAGGAGTGGTGGGGCCTGAACGACCAGATCCGCGGCGTGGCGGACCGCCTGGCGGCGGCCGGCTACCGGGCACTGGTGCCGGACCTGTACAAGGGCCAATCGACGGTGGAGGCCGAGGAGGCGCACCACCTGATGGACGGCCTGAACTTTGGCGAGGCGGCGTCGCAGGACATCCGCGGCGCGGTCCAGCACCTGAAGGCCGGCGGCGGCAAGGTGGGTGTCACCGGTTTCTGCATGGGTGGCGCGCTGACGCTGCTGGCGCTGTGCAACGCGCCCGAGGCCGATGCCGGCGTGGTCTGGTACGGCTGTCCGCCGCTGGAGTACATCGACGCCTCGAAGATCACCGTGCCCGTGCAGGGCCACTGGGCCGAGCAGGACCAGTTCTTCCCGATCGCCACCGTGGACGCGCTGGCCGCGAAGCTGACCGAGGCCGGCGTGGCGCACGAGTTCCACCGCTACCTGGCCCACCACGCCTTTGCCAATGAGACCGCGGTGGGACCGGCGCGCATCCCCGCCACGCAGTACGACGCGGTGTGGGCCGCGCGCGCCTGGGACCGCACGCTGCGCTTCCTGGGGCGCACGCTGGGCTGATCAGCATGCAGCGGCGGCGCGCGCCGCCTGGGTGCGGCCGCCCCAGCCCCAATGCGCTGCCGGCACTTCCTGCACCTGCACGTAGCTCACCGCGTGCAGGCCCAGGCGGGCGTCCAGCGCCCGGTGGCCGGCGGCGACGAAGGCGGCGATCTCCTCGGGTCGGTTGCTGCCGGCGCTGATGCGGATCTCGACGAAGGCGGTGGGCGCGCCGGCCTGGCCGCCGATGAACCACTGGCCCGGTGGCACGAACTGCAGCGCCACCGCGGTCAGGTCGCGGCGCTTGTGCAGCGTGTCCACCGTGATGTCCAGCAGCTCGTCGGCCACTGCGGTGGCCAGGGCGTCGTCTGCTGCGACGCCCAGCAGCACGGTCAGGATGGGCATGCCGGGGTCTCCAGGCGGCGGGACTGGTGGCGCTGCAGGCGCTGCGTCAGGCGGCGGCCGGCGCGGGCGGCGCCGGTCGACGGCCGCAGCACCTGGCCCAGCAGCCAGTCCCAGGCCTGGGCGATCGCGGCTTCGCGCAACTGGTGGGCCCGGTCGATGGCCTCGGCGTGGAGGCGGGCGCGTTCTTCAAGGTCCATGGTGTGCTCCAGCGGAGGGGTGTGAGTGCACTGTATTGAAGGCACCACCGGCTGGAAACCGCCTTCCATGCGAATTGGTTTTGCAAAAATTGCAAAATATGGGCATGAATTTGCAGCTGGATGACCTGGCCCTGTTCGTCCGCGTGGTGGAGCTGGGCACGCTGTCGGCCGCCGCGCGCGAGCGCAACGGCCCGGTCAGCCAGGTCACGCGGGCCTTGGCGCGGCTGGAGGCGCAGTGCGGCGCGCGCCTGCTCCACCGCAGCACCCACGGCCTGACGCTGACCGACGAAGGCGACACCGTGCTGGCCCATGCACGCCAGATGCTGCAGACCAGCCTGCAACTGGAAAGCGAGCTCTCCGGTCGCCTGGCCGGCCCGCGCGGCTGGGTGCGGGTGGGCTGCAGCGCGGTGATCGCCCAGGCGGTGCTGGCCCCCAGCCTGCCCGCGCTGCTGGCCGCCCACCCCGGGCTGCGGCTGGACATCGTGGCCGACGACCGCATGGTCGACATGGCGCGTGAGGGGCTGGACCTGACGATCCGCACCGGCACGCCCGCTGGCGACGACCTGGTGGCGCGCGAGATTGGCCAGCTCAGCCGCAGCCTGTACGCCGCACCGACCTACGCCGAGGCCCACGGCCTGCCGACCGAACCCGAACAACTCGCCCGCCACCAGCTGGTGGGCCATGCGCTGATGCCGGTGCTCAACACCTGGACGGCGGGCGAGGGCCGCGAGCAGCGCCGCTGGACGGTCAGCCCGTCGATCCGCGCCAGCGACACCGGCACCGTGCTCGCGTTGGTGCGCGCCGGCGTGGGCATCGGTCGCCTGGTCGATCTGGTGGCGCGGCCGCTGGTGCGCAGCGGCGAGTTGCTGCCGGTGCTGCCGCAGTGGTTTGGTGAGAAGCCGCTGCCGATGTATGCGGTGATGCTGCGCGAGCGCCACCGCCTGCCCAAGGTGCGGGCCTGCATCGAACACTGGGCGGCCTGGATGGCCGCGGTCTGACCCTCAGGCCCAGGCGTCCCACACCAGCTTCAGGCCGGTCAGCAGCATGCCCAGGTGGAACAGGCGGTAGAACCAGGTGGGGTTGATGCGCCGCACGATCTTCAGGCCCAGCCACACGCCCACCGGCGCGAAGGGCGCCAACACCAGCGAGGTGGCCATGTTGCGGCCGTCGATCAGCCCCAGCCACCAGTAGGGCAGCCACTTCGAGAAGTTCACCGCGGTGAACAGCACCGCCAGCGTGGCGGTGAAGGTGATCGGCGCCAGGCGCAGCGGCAGCAGGTAGAAGCTGATCGGGGGGCCGCCCGCATGGGCGACGAAGCTGGTGAAGCCCGAGGTGGTCCCCAGCAGCAGGCCCAGCCAGCGCGGCGGTGGCGGGCTGTCGGCGCGCGGCGGGAAGGCCAGGCGGATGGCGAGGAAGACCAGCGTGATCGCGCCGACGATGCCGGCCACCGTGCGGCTGCTCAGCACGCCGAACAGCGCGGTGCCGATCACCGTGCCCAGCAGCGCCGCCGGGATCAGGCGGCGCAGCAGCGTCCAGTCGGCCTGGCGCATCAGCGCGGCCAGGCCCATCAGGTCCATGATGGCCAGCAGCGGCAGCATGATCGCGGCGGCCTGCGGCACCGGCACGGTCAGTGCCATCAGCGGCACCACGATGGCGCCGAAACCGGCGCCGAAGCCGCTCTTGGAGATGCCCATCAGGACCACCGCCGGGATGGCCACGGCGTAGAACTGCCAGTCGGTGATCATGCGGCGACAATTGGAGCATGTTCCAGCCGTCCCAGACCGATGTGCGCCGCTTCTTCTGCGAGACGCACGCCAAGGCCCGCCAGGGCCTGCCGCTCACGCCGATCGAGACCCTCGCCGCCGGCTGGATCGACCAGCACCCCGAGTACCACGCCGATCTGGCCGACCTGGAGGCGGCGCTGGCCGCGGTCTACACGGTCGAGGAAGGCCGCACCAACCCCTTCCTGCACCTGGCCATGCACCTGACGATCAGCGAACAGGTGTCGATCGACCAGCCCACCGGCATCCGCCAGGCGGTGGAGCTGCTGGCGGCGCGGCGCAACTCGCTGCACGAGGCCCAGCATGTGGCGATGGATGCGCTGGGCGAGATGATCTGGGCCTCGCAGCGCAGCGGCCTGCCGCCGGACGGCCACGCCTACCTGGACGCGGTGCGTCGGCGCGCCACGGCCTGAGGCCCGCGGGCCGCTCAGTCGGCCCGCTTGTTCGGGCCGCTTATTCGGCCAGCTCCGGCACCGGGAAGTTCCAGACCCAGTCGCCACCGGCACCCTGGCGGGCCAGTCGGCGCAGCACGCGGCGGTAGGGCTCGGTGTTGTCGGCCTCGAACTGGGCCACGATGCGCTCGCGCCGCGTCGTGTCCAGGCCGGCCGTGGCCAGCAGCGCTTCCACCACGCACAACGCCACCTCGCGCCGGGCCTGCAGCAGCGCCTGCAGCGCCAGGCGGAAGTCCTCGAAGCCCAGCGCGTGATCGTGGCTCACCGTGGGCAGGTGCTGGAACAGCTGCTCGCGGTCGAAACGGCGCCGCGCCACCTCGGCATTGGACGCTGCGCAGTGCGCGCGCACCTGGTCGGCCAAGGCCGGCGCCAGCGCAGGCCGTCGCCGCAGCGCCGGGTGCGTGCCGGCCGCGTGGCTGAAGGCCTGGTACAGGCCTTGGGGCCAGCGCTCGACCGGCAGGCGCGCGTTGAGCAGGCGCTTGAGTTCGAGCAGCGCACCGCCGATCGACGGATTGCGGTCCTGCGGCTCGTCCGAGGCATCGACCTCGATGCCCAGGCGGGCGAAGAAGTCATCGATCACGTTGCTGCGCAGCAGGGCCTGGCGGGCATACACCCCCACCTGCAAGGCGGCGCCGGGCCAGGCCGCTTCCCAGCCGGCCAGGAAGTGGTCGTAGTCGACGCCGGTGCCGTTGCCATAGGCCGCCAGCTCGGCGGCATGCTGGCGGGCATGGACCACCTGCTGGTAGCTGGAGACCAGGTAGTCGGCCTGCTCGCGCAGATAGACGATGACCGACGAGCGGCGCGGGTCGAAGGCCGCGGCCACATCCTCGGCGCGCGCGTTCTGGAAGGCCTCGGAGCTGAGCAGCACGCGCCGCGCTGGCTGGGCTTGCCACTCCAGCGCCAGGGCTTGGTGGAACTGGCGCAGCGTGGTGTCGGCCCGCTGCGGGTCTTCGCGCATCGCGCGCTGCTGCAGCACGCCGGCCACAGCATGGTGGGCCACGCCCTGACGACCGGCACGCGGATACAGGATGCCCTCGGCGGCCAGGCGCTCCGGGTGGCCGGCCAGGTAGGCCTGCAGCGAGGAGGTGCCGCTCTTGTGGCGGCCGATGTGCAGGATGAAGGCGGGATCGTTCATGGGGGCGCCAGGCGGCTCAGGCGCCTGCGGCGATCAAGGGCAGCGTGTCCACGCGCTCGTGGAAGGTGACGCGGTCGAAATAGCCTTCGATGCTGGAGCGGTACACCGCCTGCAGCTTGAAGTAGCCGTTCGGGTAGAGGTGCACCGCCTTGCCCAGCAGGCAGCCGCCGATGGCCACGTGCAGGCGGTCGGTGTGGATGGTCTCGTAGCGGTCGATCGCGGCCATGAAGCCGGCGATGTCGGTGGTGTGCTTGCCCTGGTTGCTCAGGTCGACATTGCCGGGCGGGGCGTCAAAGCGGTCGGGATGGCGTTCACGGTCGGTGCGGAAGAACAACCCGGCGCCCTGGCCCGCGCTGCGCGGCCAGTCCTGCAGCGCGAAGGCCATGTCGTGGCAGAAATGCGCGCGCGGCATGGCCTGGCGGCTTTCCTGGTGGTCGCGGCGGAAGAACGTGATGTCGTCGGGCAGGTCCACCGGAACCTCATAGGTGGAGGGCAGCACCACCACGCGGAACTTGCGGCGCAGCTTGCCGACGTGCGTGGCGGCGTGGTTCCAGAACGAGCACCAGGCGCCGCTGCCGCCGTAGATCAGCGTACCGCCGGAGGGCTTCTGCATGAAGTCGATGCAGCGGAAATGCTCCTCGACCTGGAAGCCGTGGGTCTCGAAGAAGCGCAGCGTGCCGGCGCGGATCAGCCCGTCGCCCCAGTTGCCCGGATTGGGAAAGTAGTAGACGGGCTCGTCACGGCAGATGTCCCGTAGCACATCGCGCAGGTGCTCGAAGTCGGGTCGGTGGGTCTTCATGGCGCGTTCCAGAGTTCGGATTCGACCATCGCGTGCAAGGCGGCCAGATCGCCTTTGGCCTTGCGGGCGAACAGCGCGCCCTCGGCGTGGGCCTGTCGCAGTGCCGGGGGCGCACCGGCGCCGTTGGCGCCCAGCTGGCCGCGCAGGTTGTGGCGTGTGCCGATACCGGCCTTCAGCGCCTCGGGCGCCTGGGACAGCGCGGTCTGGAAGAAGGTCTCGTCGGGCAGGAAGGTCTGCGACAGCAGCGTGGCCACCGCAGCCGCCTGCGGGGAATCGACCAGCCACTCGACCACCGATCGGTGCAGCACCACCCATTGGCGGCCGATGACGTAGGGGTGGGTCGTCCAGAACCGCTGGCGGTCGCGCAGCTCGGGAGACGTCAGCGCGCGCAGCTGCAGGAACTTGTCGGTCTCGGTGCAGCATTCGGTGCAGGCCAGCGTGCGCCGCAGCTCAATACGGGACATCGGATTGAAGGGCTCACCCGGCGCAGCCATCAGGCCCTCGACCACCTGGTCGGCCACCACCGAGATGCGGAACAGCGGCAGCCGCCGGCCCGAGCCGGGCCCCGCGTAGGCCAGCCACACCGGCGGACGCCGCACCGGGAAGGCGAACAGGTGCGAGTGCAGGCCGGTCTCGGCACGGTGGCGCGCCAGCGCATCGGCCATGGCTGCGGGCCGCCGCAGGGGGATGCAGCTGCCGCTGAGGTTGATGAACCACTCCCACCCCGGGCGTTCAGCGGCAAACAGCAGCGACTCGCGCATCTGCTGCATCACGCTGGGGCCGGCCCAGATCACGGGCTGGCTGCGTCGCACCGTGGCCAGGGGGCCGATCTCGGCCGCCAGCGTGGCCACGTCGGCGGCGGGCGCGTCCAGGGTGACATCCACCTGGCCGCCCTCGCCGCTGAGGGCGCGCACCAGCCAGTGCAGGTGCGCCCACTGCTGGCCGTGGTGCTGGATCGAGAAGTGGATCATCGACGGCGCGCCAAGCCGCTCAGATCTCGTCGGCGAAGGCGCCTTCAGCGTCGCCGCGGGCCTCGAAGGCGTAGTGCTCGGCCAGCTTGTGCCAGGCCTCCTCGGCACTCTCGACGTACTGGAAGAGGTGCACGTCGTCCGGGCTGATCATGCCGGTGTCGACCAGGTGCTGCAGGTCGATCAGCTTCTCCCAGAAGTCGCGGCCGAACAGCAGCACCGGGCGGCGGCGGCTCTTGCCGGTCTGGATCAGGGTGAGCGTCTCGAAGAGCTCGTCGAGCGTGCCGAAGCCGCCCGGGAAGCACACCAGGGCCACCGAGCGCATCACGAAGTGCATCTTGCGCAGTGCAAAGTAGTGGAACTGGAAGCACAGCTCCGGCGTGATGTAGGGGTTGGGCGCCTGCTCATGCGGCAGCACGATGTTCAGGCCCAGGCTCTGGCCGCCCACTTCCCAGGCGCCGCGGTTGCCGGCCTCCATGATCCCGGGGCCGCCGCCGGTGCAGACGGTGATGGGCGTGGCAAGTGCCTTCGAGCGCTCGGTGACCAGGCGGGCGAAGCGGCGCGCCTCGTCGTAGTAGCGGCTCATCTGCTGCGCCGTCTCGGCGCGGCGCAGCGCGGTGGCATCGCCGCTGGCGCGCGCGGCCTGCAGCCGTTCCTCGGCCTGCTCGGGGCTGGGAATGCGGGCACTGCCGAAGATCACGATGGTGCTCTCGATGCCCAGCTCCTGCTGCACCATTTCCGGCTTGAGCAGCTCCAGCTGCATGCGCACCGGCCGCAATTCCTCGCGCAGCAGGAAGTCGGTGTCGGTGAAGGCCAGCCGGTAGCTGCTCTCGGGACCGGCGTAGCGGCCGGTGGGTTGCGCGGCCTGCTGCGCATCGAGCGCGGCGCTGGGAAAGTTGCGGGCGGTGAGGTCGGAGGGACGTGCTGTCATGGGCAGCAGCTTACCCGCAAGCCGGGCGCCGGATCAGGGGCGCGTGGCGGCGCAGACCGGGCAGCCGGGGTGGGCGCTCATGCGCACCTCGTCCCACTGCATGCGGCGGGCGTCCAGCATCAGCAGGCGGCCGGCCAGCGAGCTGCCGATGCCGGCCACCAGGCGCAGCGCCTCGGCTGCCTGCATCGTGCCGATGATGCCCACCAGCGGCGCGAACACGCCCATGGTGGAGCAGCGCACTTCCTCGAAGGTGGCCTCGGGCGGGAACAGGCAGGCGTAGCAGGGCTGGCCCGGCGTGCGGACGTCGTACACCGAGATCTGGCCATCAAAGCCGATCGCCGCCCCCGACACCAGTGGCCGGCGGTGCGCCACGCAGGCGGCGTTGACCGCCTGGCGGGTGGCGAAGTTGTCGCTGCAGTCGATGACCACATCGGCCGCGGCCACCAGGGTGTCCAGGCGGGCGGCATCGGCCCGCTCGGCCAGCACGTCCACCCGCACACCCGGGTTCAGCGCATGGATCGCGGTGCGCGCCGACTCGACCTTGGGCTGACCGATGCGGGCCTGGGCATGCGCCACCTGGCGCTGCAGGTTGGTCAGGTCCACCGTGTCGTGGTCGACCAGGGTGATGCGGCCCAGGCCGGCAGTGCCCAGGTAGAGCGCCACCGGCGAGCCCAGGCCGCCGGCGCCGATCACCAGCGCATGGGCATCCAGCAGGCGCTGCTGGCCCTCGATGCCGATCTCATCCAGCAGGATGTGGCGCGAGTAGCGCAGCAGCTCGTCGTCGGTCACAGGGTCGGCTGACTTGGCGGCTTATTCGGTGGCGGCTTCGGCCTTGCGCTCGGTGGCGGTCTTGGAGACCAGCACCGGCTTGCCCTTGAGCTGGTTCAGCGCCTGCAGCAGCGGGAAGTCTTCGGCGCTGCCGAACTCGGGCAGCGGCTTGACCGCGTCCTTGGACTTGGCGAGCTGCTCCTCCAGCTTCTGGCGGGCTTCCTCGCGGGCCTTTTCACGGGCCTCGTCCTTCTTCTCGTCGGGGCCGCCCAGGTGCTTTTCCAGGTCGGCCTCGCGCATGCGCAGTGCGGCGAAGACATTGCCCTCGGCGGTTTCGTCGAGCCAGACGTCGGGCACGATGCCCTTGGCCTGGATGCTGCGGCCGCTGGGCGTGTAGTAGCGCGCGGTGGTGATCTTCAGGGCGGTGTCGGCGCTGAGCTGGCGCACCGTCTGCACCGAGCCCTTGCCGAAAGTCTGGCCGCCCATGATCAGCGCGCGTTTGTGGTCCTGCAGCGCGCCGGCGACGATCTCGGAGGCCGACGCCGAGCCCTCGTTGACCAGCACCACCAGCGGCACCTTCTTCAGCGCGGCAGGCAGCTTGCGCAGCGGATCGGGGCCGCCGCGGCGGGTGTAGTTGTCGGGGTTGGCGCGGTAGGTGGCCTTGGCGTCGGGGATCTGGCCGTTGGTGCTGACCACCACCGCATCGGCCGGCAGGAAGGCCGCGGACAGCGCCACCGCGCCTTCGAGCAGGCCGCCCGGGTCGTTGCGCAGGTCCAGCACGATGCCCTTGATCGCCGGGTCCTGCTTGTACAGCTCCTCGAGCTTGCGGGCGAAGTCGTCGATCGTGCGGTCCTGGAACTGGCTGACGCGCAGCCAGGCGTAGCCGGGCTCGATCAGCTTGGCGCGCACGCTCTGGACGTGGATCTCCTCGCGGGTGATGGTGACCGGGAAGCTGCGGCTCTCGGTCTTGCGGAAGATGGTGAGCGTGACTTTGGTGGCCGGCTCGCCGCGCATGCGCTTGACCGCCTGGTCGATGCTCAGGCCCTTGACCGGGGTGTCGTCGATGCGGGTGATCAGGTCGCCGCTCTTGATGCCGGCGCGGAAGGCGGGCGAGCCTTCAATCGGGGAGACCACCTTGACCAGGCCGTCCTCGGCGCCGATCTCGATGCCCACGCCGACGAACTTGCCGGTCGTGCCCTCGCGGAATTCCTTGAAGGTCTTCTTGTCGAAGTACTGGCTGTGCGGGTCCAGGCCGGCGACCATGCCACCGATCGCGTCGGTGATCAGCTTCTTCTCGTCGACCGGCTCGACATAGTCGTTCTTGACCATGCCGAAGACCGCCGCCAGCTGCTGCATTTCTTCCAGCGGCAGCGGGCCGACGCTGCTGCGGGCGATGGCCTGGAGCTGGATGGTCGTCAACGCTCCGGCCACGGCCCCCAGGGCCAGCCAACCCGCGACTTTCAGTGATGTCCCCATGATTCCAGCCTTTTGTGCGCACTCACCGGTGCCCGTATTGTAGGTGTCCGGGTCAAGCCCGGATGTCTCAATGCGGCCAAATGTTGCCGCCAGCAGGGGCTTGTGAGGCGGCCGGGCGGCGAAGCGGTCGCTCGCCTTGGGCCTGGCGTCCCTCAGACGCGGGATGCGGCGCGCCAGGCCTGCGGCACGCGCCTACACTGCCGGGATGGAACCGATTTCGGTCTTGATCGTCGAGGACGACGAACGCTTTCGCGTGGCCTTCGCCACCTCGGTGGCCGAGGCCGCGGACATGCGCCTGGTCGGCACCGCCGGCGATCTGGCGCCGGGCCTGCGCCTGCTGCGCGAGCAGCGGCCTGACGTGCTGCTGGTCGACCTGGGCCTGCCCAGCGGCAGCGGCGTCGAGCTCATCCGCTACGCCAACGACCACCTGCCGCAGACCGACGTGATGGTGGTCAGCGTCTTCGGCGACGAACCCCATGTGATGGCCTCGCTGGAAGCCGGTGCCACCGGCTACCTGCTGAAGGACGCCCAGGCGGCCGACCTGACCGAGCAGATCCGCACGCTGCGCGCCGGCGGCAGCCCGATCAGCCCGGTGATCGCCCGCCAGCTGCTGCTGCGCCTGACGCCGCAAAGCGCCCCGGTGGTCGACGAGGCCCTGTTGTCGCCCCAGGAACGCCAGGTGCTGACGCTGTCGGCCAAGGGCTTCAGCTTCGAGGAGATCGCCCGCATGCTGGAGGTCTCCCGGCACACCGTGATGACCTATGTGAAGCGCAGCTACCGCAAGCTGCAGGTGCACTCCAAGACCGAGGCGATCTACGAGGCCCGCAAGCTGGGCCTGGTGCGTGACTGAAGCCGGCGAGGGCGCCGCCGGCCGGAAAGCCGCGGTGCGCTGGAGCAAGGCGCTGGCCACCGGCCTGCTGGGCCTGGCCGGTTTGCTGGCCGCCGGGCCGGCGCCGGCGGTGCACAAGCTCGACCCCGACACCGTGACCAGCGCCGCCCAGCCGGCGCCGGTGCTGTACGCCGCCGGCCTGCATGCGGTGCGCCCCCACCAGCTGCCGGCCTACCGCGGCCCGGCCGACCCGGGCGGCGTGGTGCAGGCACCGGCACCGGAGGACGCCGCCGCCTGGGCGCCGCTGGCCCTGCCGCGCCACGAAGCCCGCGATCCGGTGCGCGCAGCCGCCGCCGACCGGCCGCTGGTGGTCGACTGGCTGCGCATCGACCATGTGGTGCCTGCCGGCGCGCCCGGACCGCTGGCGCTGTACCTGCCGCGCGTGGTGGGCTCGGCGGTGCAGGTGATCGCCCACGACGGCAGCCAGTGGCGCCTGCGCTGGGACGGCACCGACCAATGGCGTGAGCAGTGGAACCGCCCGGTGCTGGTGGACCTGGGGCCGGCGCCGCCGCCCGGCAGCCGCCTGACGCTGGCGGTCGGCCTGATCCACTACGACGGCGCCGAGACGCGGGTGGCGCGGATCTGGATCGGTCCGCGTGCCGAACTGGCCGAGCGCGCCGGCAGCCGCCATGTGCTGCAGCAGGTGGCGCCGCCGGTGGGCAGCCTGACCTTCCTGTCGCTGGGGCTGTTCGCGCTGCTGTTCTGGCTGGGCCGGCGGCGCGAGCAGGCCTACCTGCTGTTCTTCGGCTCCTCGCTGGTCTGGGCACTGCGCAACCTGCACTACTACGTGGACATGCCCCAGGACCGGGTGGCCTACGACTGGTTCTGGTGGATGACCAATGCCTCGCTGTCCTGGGTGATGGTGCTGGTCTACCTGTTTGCGCTGCGCTTCGACGCCCGCCGGGCGCCCTGGCTGGAGCGCGGCCTGCTGGGCTTCGTGGCGCTGATGTCGGTGCTGGCCATGCCCTGGGAGGCCTCGCCGGTGCGCACCCTGGTGCAGCTGCACCTGATCAACGCCCTGGTCGGGGCGGTGGTGCTGCTGCGCCTGAGCTGGATGGCCTGGACCGGCGGCAGCCGCGAGTTCCGGGTGATCACGGCCAGCCTGTGGCTGACCGAGGTCTTCGGCGTGCACGACCTGCTGCTGGTCTCGGGCGGTGTGTCGCCGGAGTCGATCTACCTGCTGCCCTATGCGTCCTACGTGCTGTTCCTGGCCTTTCTGTACGCGGTGCAGGTGCGCTACTCGATGGCGATCCGCGAGGTCGAGCGCGTCAACTCGGGCCTGGAGGCCCGCCTGGCCGCGCGCGAGGAGGAACTGCGCGCCAACCACGAGCGCCTGCGGGTGGTCGAGCGCGAGCAGGCGCTGCTGCTGGAGCGCCAGCGCCTGATGCGCGACATGCACGACGGGCTGGGCTCGACGCTGATGTCCTCGCTGGTGCTGGTCGAGCAGGGCCGCCTGGACGCCCCCGCCGTGGCCGACCTGCTGCGCGAGTGCGTCGACGACCTGCGCCTGGTGATCGATTCGCTGGAGCCGATCGGCCATGACCTGGTGACGCTGCTGGCCTCGCTGCGCCACCGCCTGGGGCGCCGGCTGGAGAGCGCCGGACTGGACATGCAGTGGGAAGTCCAGGACCTGCCGCCGCTGCCCTGGCTGGCGCCGCCCGATGCGCTGCAGGTGCTGCGCATCGTCCAGGAGGTGCTGACCAATGTCCTCAAGCACGCCCAGGCGCGCCGCATCCGCCTGGCCACCACGCTGCAGGACAGCACGGTGCAGGTGCTGATCGAGGACGACGGCGTCGGCTTCGACACCGGCCGCTCGGCCCCTGGCCGCGGCCTGCGCCACCTGTCGCAGCGGGCCACGCGCCTGGGCGGCGGCCTGCTGATCGACAGCGCGCCAGGCCAGGGCACCCGGGTGGCGCTGGATCTGCCACTCCAGCGCGGAATGCCGGCTTGACCGACAATCGGCGCCAGACCATGCTCCAGCAACGCACCCTCAAGACCATCACCCGCGCCGTCGGCGTGGGCCTGCACAGCGGCCAGCGCGTCGAGCTGACACTGCGCCCGGCGGCACCGGACACCGGCATCGTCTTCCGCCGTGTCGACCTGCCGGTGCCGGTGGACATCCCGGTGCGCTTCGATTCCGTCAGCGACACCCGCATGGCCAGCACCATCTCGCCCGGCGGCGACCCTGGCGGCCCCAAGGTGCAGACCATCGAGCACCTGATGTCGGCCTGCTGCGGCCTGGGCCTGGACAACCTCTACATCGACATCACCGCCGACGAGGTGCCCATCCTGGATGGCTCCTCGGCCAGCTTCGTCTTCCTGCTGCAAAGCGCCGGCATCCAGTTGCAGAACGCGCCGAAGAAGTTCCTGCGCGTGAAGAAGGCCGTCGAGGTGCGCGAAGGCGAGGGTGCCCGGCTGATGTGGGCGCGGCTGGAGCCCTTCCATGGCTTCAAGCTGAGCTTCCAGATCGAGTTCAACCACCCGGCGCTGGACGCCACCGGCCAGCAGGTGGTGTTCGACATGGGCAGCGGCACCTATGCGCGCGAGATCGCCCGCGCCCGCACCTTCGGCTTCACCCGTGATGTCGAAGCCATGCGCTCGCGCGGCCTGACGCTGGGCGGCAGCATGGACAACGCCATCGTCATCGACGACTACCGCGTGCTCAATGCCGACGGCCTGCGCTACGACGACGAGTTCGCCAAGCACAAGATCCTGGATGCGATCGGCGACCTGTATGTGGCCGGCCACACGCTGCTGGCGGCGTATTCGTCGTTCAAGGGCGGCCACGCGCTGAACAACAAGCTGCTGCGCCAGTTGCTGGCCGACGCCGAGGCCTGGGAGCTGGTCAGCTTCCCGGACACCGCCGAGGCGCCGCGCGGCTTTGCCGAGCTGGCACCGGCCTGGTGAGGCCCGCGCGATGCTGATCTTCCGTCTGGTCTTCGGCCTGCTGCTGCTGACGGGCCTGCTGTGTTTCGCGGCCTACATCGCCACCCGTGACCCGCGCTGGCGCTGGCGCGGCCTGGTGGTGGTCAAGTGGACCGTGCTGGCTGGGCTCGGCTTTTTCGCGGTGATCCTGCTGGAGCGGCTGGCGGTGATGCTGTAGCGGCACGGGCCGCCAGTCCGCCCACATAGGCCCTCACCGCGCGTTCGCCCACCGCCACCAGATCGAAGGCGGCCGGGTCCATCGTCCATTGCCGCATCAGGCCGTCGACCAGGCCGAACAGGCCCAGCGCCGCGCCATGGGCATCGGGCACCAGGGCGCGGCAGGGCAGCTCCATCGCCTGCACGAATTCAGCCACCGCCTGGCGGTGCCGCTCGCCCACCGGGGCGAGTTCGCCGGTGTATTCGGTCAGGTGCATCGCGATGCGGAACACGCGCTGCATCTGGGCGTGCCCCGACAGCGCCCGCAGCGGGGCCATGGCCATGCCCAGCAGGGTGGCGCAGGGATCGCCGGGCGTCGCGCCGCGCGCCTCGTCGAAGGCGCATTCGCAGGGCAGGGTGACGCGGTCCATCATCGCGGTGAACAGGGCGGCCTTGTCCTCGAAGTGCCAGTAGATCGCACCGCGCGTCAGGCCGGCGGCCGCGGCCACCTGCTGCAGCGAGGTGCCGGCCACGCCCTGCGACAGGAAGACCTGTTCGGCGGCGTCGAGGAGCTGCTGGCGGGTCACCAGAGCGTCGGCCTTGGACTTGCGAACCATAGAAGAATCGGCGTTCGGTCAACGGCGGGAAAAGCCCCTGCCGTGTAAACATACATACACGATTGTATGTATACTGCGCCCTCCCTGCAAGCCGACAGCGCCCTGCCGCCGTTGGCGCCCCCTTGTCTCCGTGGAAAGCCCCTGATGCCCACCTCCACCTCGCCCACGCCCGTCCGTTCCCTCGCCCGGGGTGTTCCCGGCATCGCCCTGACACTCATGATCGCCACGCTGGCCGCCTGCGGCGGCTCGGGTGGCGGTGCGCCGGGCGGTGGACAGATGCCGCCTTCGCCTGTGGGCGTGGTCACCGCCACGCGCCAGCCGCTGGCCTTGTCCACCGAACTGCCGGGCCGCCTCGAGGCAGTGCGCACGGCCCAGGTGCGTGCGCGGGTGACCGGCGTGGTCCAGAAGCGCCTGTTCGCCGAGGGCGGCCAGGTCAAGGCCGGCCAGAGTCTGTTCCAGATCGATGCCGCGCCCTACCAGGCGGCACTCGACAGCGCCCGGGCCACCGAGGCGAAGGCCGAGGCCGCGCTGGCCAACGCCCAGGCCACGCTGGAGCGCAACCGTCCGCTGGCCGAGGCCAAGGCGATCAGCCAGCAGGACTGGGTCAGCACCCAGACCGCGCACAAGCAGGCCCAGGCCGACCTGGCGGCGGCCCGCGCGGCGCGCCAGCAGGCGGCGCTGAACGTGGAGTACGCGCAGGTGCGCTCGCCGATCAGCGGCCGCATCGGTCGCGCCACCGTCAGCGAGGGTCAACTGGTCAGCCAGACCGAGGCCACGCTGATGGCCACGGTGCAGCAGGTCGACACGCTCTACGTCAATGTCACCCAGTCGGCCACCGAGGCGATGCGCCTGAAGCGCGCCTTCGACAGCGGCGCGCTCAAGGCCAGCGGCTCCAATGCGGTCAAGGTGCTGCTCGACGACGGCAGCGAGTACCCGCTGGCCGGCAAGCTGCTGTTCAGCGACCTGACGGTCGACCCCACCAGCGGCCAGGTCAGCCTGCGGGCCGAACTGCCCAATCCCAAGGGCCAGTTGCTGCCGGGCCTGTACGTGCGGGTGCGCATCGAGCAGGCGGCCACCGACCATGCCTTCCTGGTGCCGCAGCAGGCGGTGCAGCGCAGCGCCTCGGGCGACACCGTGATGCTGGTCGGCGCCGACGGCCAGGTGGCGGTGCGGCCGGTGCAGCTGGGCGGCTCGCGCGGCGCCCAATGGGTGGTGACCGACGGCCTGCAGGGGGGTGAGCAGGTGATCGTCGACGGCTTCCAGAAGATCCGGCCCAAGGCGCCGGTCAAGCCGGTGCCCTGGAGCCCGGCGGGCTCAGCCCCGGCCGCTGCGGCCTCGGCAGCGGCGTCCGCCCCGGCGTCGGCCGCCAGCCGCTGAGCGCGGGAGTCCAAGCATGAATTCGCGTTTCTTCATCGACCGGCCGATCTTCGCCTGGGTCATCGCCCTGTTCGTGGTGGTGATCGGCGCGGCCGCCATCACCCGGCTGCCGGTGGCGCAGTACCCCACGGTGGCGCCGCCGGCCATCGTCATCAGCACCGCCTACCCGGGCGCCTCGGCGCAGGTGCTGGAAGACTCGGTGCTGTCGGTCATCGAGCAGGAACTCAACGGTGCGCCCGGCCTGATCTACATGGAGTCCTCGGCCGACGCCAACGGCGGCGGCAGCATCACCGCCACCTTCGAGCCGGGCACCGATGTCGCCATCGCGCAGATCGAGGTGCAGAACCGCCTCTCGCGCGCCACGCCACGCCTGCCCTCGGCGGTGACGCAGCAGGGCGTGCGGGTGGACAAGGCGCGCTCGAACTTCCTGCTGTTCGTCTCGCTGACCTCGACCAACCCGGCCTATGACCCGGTGGCACTGGGCGATTACGCGGCACGCAACATCCAGCCCGAGCTGCTGCGCATCCCGGGCGTCGGCCAGGCCCAGCTGTTCGGCACCGAGCGCGCGATGCGGGTCTGGATCGACCCCGCCAAGCTGCAGGGCTTCGGCCTGTCGCCCACCGACGTGGTGGCGGCCATCCGTGCCCAGAACGCCCAGGTCTCCGCCGGCACCGTCGGCGCGCTGCCGAACAACGGCGAGCAGACGATCTACGCCACGATCAATGTCAACGGCCAGCTCAGCACCGCCGAGCAGTTCGGCGCCATCCAGCTGCGGGCCAACACCGACGGCTCCAGCGTGCACCTGCGCGATGTGGCCCGCCTGGAGCTGGGTGCGCAGGCCTATGGCAGCCGCTCGCGCCTGAACGGGCAGGACTCCTCGGGCATCGGCATCCAGCTCTCGCCCACCGGCAATGCGCTGGCCACGGCCACGGCCATCAAGGACCGCATGGCCGAACTCAAGGCCTACATGCCCGAGGGCGTCAGCTACGACATCCCCTACGACTCGTCGAAGTTCGTCAAGATCTCGATCCAGGAGGTGGTCAAGACGCTGATCGAGGCGATCGCGCTGGTCTTCGTGGTGATGCTGGTGTTCCTGCAGAACATCCGCTACACGCTGATGCCCACCATCGTCGTGCCGGTGGCGCTGACCGGCACCTTCGCGGTGATGCTGGCGCTGGGCTTCTCGATCAACGTGCTCACCCTGTTCGGCATGGTGCTGGCGATCGGCATCCTGGTGGATGACGCGATCGTCGTGGTCGAGAACGTCGAGCGCATCATGGCCGAAGAGGGCCTGGGCCCGCGCGAGGCCACGATCAAGGCCATGGGCCAGATCACCGGCGCCATCATCGGCATCACCGTGGTGCTGGTCTCGGTCTTCGTGCCGATGGCCTTCTTCAGCGGCTCGGTGGGCAACATCTACCGCCAGTTCTCGCTGGCGATGGTGGCCTCGATGCTGTTCTCGGCCTTCATGGCGCTGTCGCTGACCCCCGCGCTGTGCGCCACCCTGCTCAAGCCGGTGCCGGCCGACCACCACGAGAAGAAGGGCTTCTTCGGCTGGTTCAACCGCAGCTTCAAGCGCACCGCCAAGACCTACGAGGGGATGATCGCCAAGGTGCTGCCGCGCGCCGGCCGCTTCCTGGTGATCTACGCCGCGATCATCGCCGCGGTGGCACTGATGTACCGCCAGCTGCCCACCTCCTTCCTGCCCAACGAGGACCAGGGCTACCTGATCGTCAACGTGCAGCTGCCGCCGGGCGCCGCGCAGGGCCGCACGCTGGAGGTGATCAAGCAGGTCGAAGGCTTCCTGGCGAAGCAGCCCGAGGTCGACAAGGTGGTCAGCGTGCTGGGCTTCAGCTTCTCGGGCTCGGGTCAGAACGCCGCGCTGGTGTTCGTGCCGCTCAAGCCCTGGGAGGAACGCAGCGGCCCGCAGCACAGCGCGCAGGCGCTGGCCGGCCGCGCCTTCGGCTACTTCATGGGCAACATCCGCGACGCCTTCATCTTCCCGCTGTCGCCGCCGCCGATCCCCGAGCTGGGTACCGCCACCGGCTTCAACTTCCGGCTGCAGGACCGCGGCGGCAATGGCCACGAGGCGCTGCTGGCGGCGCGCAACCAGCTGCTGGGCATGGCCTCGCAGAGCAAGGTGCTGCAGGGTGTGCGCCCCGACGGCCTGGAGGATGCGCCGCAGCTGCAGCTCGACATCGACCGCGAACGTGCCGCCGCGCTGGGCGTGTCCTTTGACACCATCGGCAACACGCTGGCGGTGGCGCTGGGCTCGGCCTATGTCAACGACTTCCCCAACGGCGGCCGCCTGCAGCGCGTGATCGTGCAGGCCGAGGCCTCGGCGCGCATGCAACCCGAGGACGTGCTGCGCCTGTTCGTGACCAACAGCAAGGGCCAGCAGGTGCCGCTGTCGGCGTTTGCGCGGACGCGCTGGGTCAACGGCCCGGCGCAGACGGTCCGCTACAACGGCTACCCGGCGATGAAGATCGGCGGCGATGCCGCGCCCGGCTACTCCACCGGCGATGCGATGGCCGAGATGGAGCGTCTGGCCGGACAGTTGCCCCCGGGCTTCGGCTTCGAGTGGACCGGCCAGTCGCGTGAGGAGAAGCTCTCGGGCGCGCAGGCGACGATCCTGCTGGCCTTCTCGATGCTGGCGGTGTTCCTGTGCCTCTCGGCCTTGTACGAGAGCTGGAGCATCCCGGTGGCCGTGCTGCTGGTGGTGCCGCTGGGCGTGCTGGGCTCGCTCACCGGCGTGTGGCTGCGCGGCATGCCCAACGACGTGTACTTCAAGGTCGGCCTGATCACCATCATCGGCCTGTCGGCGAAGAACGCGATCCTGATCATCGAGTTCGCCAAGGACCTGATGGCCGAAGGCAAGGGCCTGATCGAGGCCACGCTGGAGGCCTGCCACCTGCGCTTCCGCCCGATCCTGATGACCTCGTTCGCCTTCATCCTGGGCGTGCTGCCGCTGGCGATTGCCAGTGGCGCCGGCTCGGCCAGCCAGCGCGCCATCGGCACCGGCGTGATGGGCGGCATGATCACCGCCACCGTGCTGGCGGTGCTGATGGTGCCGGTGTTCTTCGTCGTCATCCGCCGGCTGTTCCCGGCCAGTGGCCATGAGGCGCCGCACGCCACCTCGATCGGCTCGGCCGCGACCGACGCGGCCGCCGCGGCCGCGCTGCACAAGGAGGGCCGCTGATGCGCCGCCTGATCACTCCCCTGGCGGCCAGCCTGCTGCTGGCCGGCTGTGTCCACCTGGCACCCGACTACCAGCGCCCCGCCGCCCCGGTGCCGGACGCGCTGCCGGTGGCCGGTGACGTCACCCAGGCCCACTGGCCGTCGACGGTCGAGCTGCTGCGCGACGCGCGCCTGCGCCAGGTGGTCGAGCTGGCCCTGGCCGGCAACCGCGACCTGCGCGTGGCCCTGCTCAACGTCGAGAAGAGCCGCGCCCAGCTGCGCATCGCCGACGCCGACCGCTGGCCCACGCTGTCTGCCGCGCTGATCGCCAGCCGCGCGCCCAACAACCAGGGCGTGCAGGCCAACAGCTGGCAAGGCGGCCTGCAGCTGTCGAGCTACGAGATCGACCTGCTGGGCCGCGTGCGCGATGCCAGCGATGCCGCCGCCGCGTCGCTGCTGGCCACCGAGGCTGCGGCCCGCGCCGCCCGGCTGGCGCTGGTGACCCAGACGGCCACCGCCTGGCTGACGCTGGCTGCCGACACCGAGCAGTTGCGGCTGGTCCGCGCCACGCTGGTCAGCCGCGAGGAATCGCTGCGCCTGACGGTGCTGCGCGAGCGCGTCGGCGCCGCCAGCGCACTGGAGCTGCGCGCCGCCGAAGGCCTGGCCGCCAGCGCCCGCGCCGCTGTGGCGCAGCTCGAGCGCCAGCAGGCCCAGGACCGCAACGCGCTGGCCTTGCTGGTCGGCCAGCCGCTCACTGCAGCGCAACTGCCCCCGGAGGATGTGTCGCTGGCGGGCGCCGACTGGCTGGCACCGGTGCCGGCGGGCATGAGCTCGCAGGTCCTGCTGGCGCGACCCGACGTGATCCAGGCCGAGCAGCAGCTGGTGGCGGCCAACGCCAACATCGGCGTGGCACGCGGCGCGATGTTCCCGCGCCTGGTGATCAGCGGCAGCGCCGGCCAGGTCAGCGACACGCTGGCCGGGCTGTTCGATGGCGGACGCTTTGCCTACTCGCTGACCTCGACACTGGCCATGGCCTTGTTCGATGCCGGACGCAACCAGGCCAATGTGCGCGTGGCCGAGGTCAACCGCGAGCAGGCCGTGGCCAGCTACGAGAAGACCGTGCAGGGCGCCTACCGCGAGGCGGCCGACGCGCTGGTGGCGCAGTCCACCTGGACCCGCCAGGTGCAGGCCCAGCAGACGCTGCTGAGCGCCGAACAGGAGCGCACGCGGCTGACGCGGCTGCGCTTCGAGGTGGGCGCTGCCAGCCTGGTGGACACCCTGGACGCCGAGCGCTCGCTGGCCGCCGCGCAGCAGGCGCTGGTGCAGGTGCGCCTGGCCGAGGCGCTCAACCGGCTGGTGCTGTACAAGGCGCTGGGCGGGGCCGAGCGCGCGGGCGCTTGATCAGGCGTTGGCCGATGGTCCGGCGCCTGATCACTCGCCGGCCTGCAGGCCGATGATGCCCACCACCACCAGCGCGAAGAACAGCATCTTCAGCGGCGTCATCGGCTCCTGGTAGATCAGCGTGGCCAGCAGCGCGGTGCCCAGCGTGCCGATGCCGGCCCACACCGCATAGGCCGGCCCCAGCGGCACGCCGCGCAGCGCCACCGACATCAACCAGATGCTCACCAGCCCGAAGCCCACCGCCCCCGCGGTGGGCACCGGCTTGGTGAAGCCGTCGCATTCCTTCATCAGCACCGAGAAGGCGATCTCGCAGACGCCGGAGGCCACCACCAGCAGCCAGGCGAAAAGCGGGGTGGGCGAGGCGATGGACCAGTTCATCGCGGCATTGTCGCCGGGGGCCACCACTCCAGGTAGGTGTCGGCGCTGCCGAAGCCACGCCGCAGGTAAAGCGCCCGGCCGGCGGCGCTGGCATGCAGCCAGACCTTGGCCACGCCGCGTTCGCGCGCCGCGGCCAGCGCGGTGTCCACCAGCTGGCCGGCGATGCCCTGGCGGCGCCAGGCCGGCTGCACATAGACATTGAGCAGGTAGGCCTCCAGCCCGGTGGCATGGCCGGGGTAGGGCAGGCGCGGGAACCAGGCCAGTGAAGCGCAGCCCACGGCTGCCTCCTGCGCCCAGGCCAGCCAGTGCGTGCACGCCTGGGCATGCTGCTGCTGCCAGCGCGCGGTGTCGGCGCGCAAGGCTTGGGCCTGGTCCGGTGCCATGCCTTCCTCGGCAAACATCGCCACGCGCAGGTCCATCAGGCGCTCGAAGGGGTCGTCGCCCAGCGGGCGGATCGCGAAGCCGGTGTCCATCGCGGGGAGGCTACTATCGCCCCATGACCCGTGCCGAGCTGATGGGCCAGCTGCTCGCCTTTGTCGCCCGCCTGATCACGGGCGCGCAGGGCCACTGGCGCGGCTGCGTACCGCAGGCGGTGCAGCGCATCTACTTTGCCAACCACCAGAGCCACCTGGACTGGGTGCTGATCTGGGCCGCGCTGCCGGGCGAGCTGCGGGCCCGCACCCGGCCCATCGCCGCGCGCGACTACTGGACCGCGTCGCCGCTGAAGCACTGGATCACGCGCGAGGTGTTCCATGCCGTTTATGTCGACCGCCAGCGCCAGGGCGACGAGGACCCTTTGGCCCCGCTGCAACAGGCGCTGCAGGGCGGCGATTCCCTGGTGATCTTCCCCGAAGGCACGCGCGGCAGCGGCGGCGAGCCGCAGGCCTTCAAGAGCGGCCTCTACCACCTGGCCCGCCAGTTCCCGCAGGTGCAGCTGGTGCCCTGCTGGATCGCCAACGTGCAGCGGGTGATGCCCAAGGGCGAGGTGGTGCCGGTGCCCATCCTGTGCAGTGTCAGCTTTGGCGTGCCGCTGGTGCTGGGCGAGGACGAGGACAAGTCGGCCTTTCTGCTGCGGGCGCGCGACGCGGTGATGGCCTTGCGTCCGCCAGGGGGCGACTGAGATGGGCTGGCTGAGGTCGCTCAGCGTCGAGCAGCAGGTGGGCCTGTTGTTCGTTGTGCTGTTCGGCGTGCTGGCGCTGTGCAGCGCCGGCGCGCTGCTGTGGAACCTGCGCGAGCCGGGCAGCGACCGCGAACGGCGGGCCCGTGAGCGCTTCGCGCGCGACCTGCGTGCCGTGTGGTTCGGCGCGGTGCTGTTCTGGCTGGGTTGGCTGTCGGGCGCGGTGGGCGCCACGCTGCTGTTCGGCGTGCTGGCCTTCCTGGCGCTGCGCGAGTTCGTCACGCTGATGCACACCCGGCGCAGCGACCACCGCGCGCTGCTGGCGGCGTTCTTCGTGATCCTGCCGCTGCAGTTCGTGCTGGCGGGCGGGCGCTGGTTCAACCTGTTCAGCGTCTTCATCCCGGTCTATGCCTTCATCGCGCTGCCGGTGATCAGCGCCCTGGCGGGTGACCCCGAGCGCTTCCTGGAGCGCAACGCCAAGCTGCAGTGGGGCCTGATGGTCTGTGCCTTCGGCCTGTCGCATGTGCCGGCGCTGCTGCTGCTGGAGTTCCGCGGCTACGGCGGACGCGGCGCCTTCCTGCTGTTCTTCCTGGTGGTGGTGGCGGCGCTGGCGCAGATCGCCCAGGAGCTGGCCAGCCACTGGCTGCGCCGGCGGCCGGCGGTGCGGGCGATCAGCCGCAGCTTCTCGTGGCGGGCCTGGGTCGCCGGCGTGCTGGCCGGCGCGGTGGCCGGCGCGGCGCTGTACTGGATCACGCCCTTCAAGCCCTGGCAGGCTTTTGCGATGGCGGCGCTGGCGGGCGGTGCCGGGCAGATGGGCGAGCTGGTGATGAAGGCGCTGAAGAAGGATGCCGGCGTACAGTACTGGGGTCCCCAGGCCAGCGTCACCGGCGCGGTGGGCCTGCTCGACCGCATTGCCCCGCTGGCCTTCTCGGCGCCGGTGTTCTTCCACTCGCTGCGCTGGTATTTCTCGCTCCCATGACACGCGTGCTCGGCATCGACCCCGGCCTGGCCACCACCGGCTTCGGCGTCATCGAGAAGGACGGCCCGCGGCTGCACTATGTGGCCAGCGGCACGATCCGCACCACCGGCCCCGGCATCGAGGTGGCGCTGGGCGATCTGCCCGGCCGTCTGAAGCTGATCTTCGAAGGCGTCACCGAGGTGGCGCGGCGCTACCAGCCCGGCGAGGCCAGTTGCGAGATCGTCTTCGTCAACGTCAACCCGCAGAGCACGCTGCTGCTGGGCCAGGCGCGCGGTGCGGCGGTGGCGGCGCTGGTGATGGCGGGCCTGCGGGTGTCCGAATACACGCCGCTGCAGATGAAGAAATCCGTCGTCGGCCATGGCCACGCGCGCAAGGACCAGATCCAGGCCATGGTGCAGCGCCTGCTGGACCTGCCCGGCGTGCCCGGCAAGGACGCCGCCGACGCGCTGGGCCTGGCCATCACCCACGCCCACGCGGGGGGGCACCTGGATGCGCTGGCCCGCGTGACCGACCTGAAGCGCCGCACCCATGCCCACTTCAAGGGCGGGCGCGCCTATTGAGCTGCCACGCATGAGCCTGCACCCATGAGCATCCGCACCGACTGGATCGACATCGACCCCGCCCGCCCCGGCTTCCAGGGCTACCTGGCCCTGCCTCCCGCTGGCCGCGGACCCGGCCTGCTGCTGCTGCAGGAGATCTTCGGCGTCAACGCCCACATCCGCGCGGTGGCCGAACAGTACGCGCTGGACGGCTTCGTGGTGCTGGCACCCGATGTCTTCTGGCGCCAGGCGCCGCGGGTGGACCTGGGCTATGTGGGGGCCGACCGGGAGCGCGCGCTGGCGCTGATGCAGGCGCTGCCGCCCGCCGAGACCGGGCCGGACCTGGCGGCCGCGCTGGCCGCGCTGAAGGCGCGCCCCGAATGCACCGGTCGCAGCGCGGCGCTGGGCTACTGCATGGGCGGACGCCTGGCCTGGGCGCTGGCGGCGCAGGGCGGGCTGGACGCGGCGGTCGCCTGGTACGGCGGCGGCATCCACCATCAGCTGGCGCTGGCCCCCTCGGTGAACTGCCCGATGCAGTTCCACTACGCGGGCGAGGACCCGCACATCCCGCCCGAGGCGGTGGAGGCGGTGCGCGCCGCGATGGCCGGCAAGCCGGCCGAGGTTTTCGTCTACGAGGGCGCGCAGCACGGCTTCAACTGCTGGGCGCGGGCCTCCCATGGGCCGGCTGCCGCCGCGCTGGCGCACGGTCGCACGCTGCAGTTTCTCAGCGCGCTGTTCTAAGCAGCGCCCGCCGCCGGGCCGCCCCAAGGCGGGCGAGCCCCCTTGGGGGGGGCGAAGCCGCGCAGCGGCAAGCCTGGGGGCCCCTATTCCGGTCGGCCCTGACGGCCGGCCTTGATCTCGCTGCGCTTGCTCTTGCTGGCCAGGCGCCGCTGCTGCGAGCCGCGCGTGGGCCGGGTGGCCTTGCGCGCCTTGGGTACATGGGCGGCGGCGTCCACCAGGGCCTGCAGCCGCGCCAGTGCGTCGGCCTGGTTCATCGGCAGGCTGCGGTGCTCCTGGGCCTTGATGACGACCACGCCGTCGCTGCCGATGCGGCTGTCGGGCCGGGCCAGCAGCCGGGCCTTCAGCGCCTCGGGGAGTGAGCTGGCGGTGATGTCGAAGCGCAGGTGCGCCGCGTTCGACACCTTGTTGACGTTCTGGCCCCCCGCGCCCTGGGCGCGGATGGCCGTGAACTGCACCTCGGCCGGGTCGACCTTCGGTGCCGTTTTCACGTTCAGTGGCGGAAGTGGCGGGTGCCGGTCAGCACCATCGCGATGCCGCGCTCGTCGGCGGCGGCGATCACCTCGTCGTCGCGCATCGAGCCACCCGGGTGGATGACGCAGGTGGCGCCGGCGTCGACCACCACGTCCAGACCATCACGGAACGGGAAGAAGGCGTCGCTGGCCACGGCGGTGCCGGCCAGGCTCAGGCCGGCGGCCTGGGCCTTGATGCTGGCGATGCGGGCCGAGTCCAGGCGGCTCATCTGGCCGGCGCCCACACCGAAGGTCATGCCGTCCTTGCAGAAGACGATGGCGTTGCTCTTGACGAAGCGCGCCACGGTCCAGGCGAACTTGAGGTCTTCCAACTGCTGCGCGGTGGGCTGGACCTTGGTGACCACTTTCAGCTCGCCGACGATGTCGACGTTGTCGGCCGACTGCAGCAGCATGCCGCCGCCCACGCGCTTCATGTCCAGCGGGTTGCTGGTCCTGGAGATCGCCACTTCCAGCAGGCGCACATTGACCTTGCCGGCGTACGCGGCGCGCGCGGCCGGGGTGATGGTCGGGGCGATCGCCACCTCGACGAAGTGCTTGTTGGCGTTGATCTTCTCGACCACGTCGGCATCCAACGGCCGGTTGAAGGCGATGATGCCGCCGAAGGCGCTGGTGGGGTCGGTCTTCAGGGCCTTCTCGTAGGCTTCCAGCAGCGTCGCGCCCACGGCCACGCCGCAGGGGTTGGCGTGCTTGACGATCACGCAGGCGGGCGCCTCGAAGGCCTTGACGCATTCCCAGGCGGCGTCGGCGTCGGCGATGTTGTTGAAGCTGAGTTCCTTGCCCTGGATCTGGGTCCAGCCGGCCAGCAGGCCGGAGGCGACCTGCGCCTCCTTGTAGAAGGCGGCGCTCTGGTGCGGGTTCTCGCCGTAACGCATGCCCTGAACCTTGTGCAGCTGCAGGTTGAACACGCTGGGGTACTCCTCGCGTGCCGGCACGGCGGCGGTGTTCTCCTCGGCGCCCGGGGCCAGCGAGGTCAGGTAGTTGCTGATCATGCCGTCATAGGCGGCGGTGTGCGAGAACACCTTCTTGGCCAGCATGAACTTGGTGGCGCGGGTCAGCGACTGGCCCTGCGAGGCCGACAGCTCGGCCAGCACCTGCGGGTAGTCGACGGGGTCGATCACCACGCCCACGTCCTGCCAGTTCTTGGCCGCGGCGCGCAGCATCGCCGGGCCGCCGATGTCGATGTTCTCGATCGCGTCCTCGAAGCTGCAGTCGGCCTTGGCGGTGGCCTGGGCGAAGGGGTAGAGGTTGATGATCAGCAGGTCGATGGTGCCGATGCCATGTTCCTTCAGCGCGGCCATGTGCTCGGGCACATCGCGACGCGCCAGCAGGCCGCCGTGCACGCGCGGGTGCAGGGTCTTGACGCGGCCGTCGAGCATCTCGGGAAAGCCGGTGATCTCACTGACCTCGGTGACCGGCAGGCCGGCGCCGGCCAGCAGTTTGGCGGTGCCGCCGGTGGACAGCAGGCGGATGCCGTGGCCGTGCAGGGCCTGGGCGAATTCGACGATGCCGGTCTTGTCGGAGACCGAGAGCAGGGCGGTGAGCTGGGTCATGGTGGGCGGGTCAGATTGAAGAATGAAGAATCACTTGATGAGCCGGTGGTCGAGCAGCTTGCGGCGCAGCGTGTTGCGGTTGATGCCCAGCCATTCGGCGGCCTTGCTCTGGTTGCCGTCGGCCTGGCGCATCACCACCTCGAGCAGCGGCTTCTCGGCGCTGCCCATCACCAGGTCGTGCAGCGAATGCGGCTCGGCGCCGTGCAGGTCCTTGAAATACTGGTCCAGCGTGTCGCGCACGCTCTCCTCGATGTTCTTCTTGCTCATGGATAGGTTCGGGTGGGGTCAGGCGCGCTCGCGCAACAGCGACTGGTTGGCGGCGGGCAGCGGCAGGCGTTCGTGGGTGTCGGCCAGCTCGTCGAAGAAGGTGGACACCGCGCGCAGCTGCGCGTCGGCGTCGTCCAGCGTGTTCATCACCGCGCGGAAGGCCTCGCCACCGGGCAATGCGCGCACCGCCCAGCCGATGTGCTTGCGCGCGCTGCGCACGCCACTGGCCTCGCCGTAGAGGCCGTAGTGGTCGCGCAGATGCTCGGTCAGCCAGGCCTGGACCTCGCGCGTGACCGGCGGCGGCAGGTGCTCGCCGGTGGCCAGGAAGTGGGCGATCTCGCGGAAGATCCAGGGCCGGCCCTGGGCGGCGCGGCCGATCATCACCGCATCGGCACCAGTGCGCGCCAGCACCGCGGCGGCGGTCTCGGGGGAGTCGATGTCGCCGTTGGCCACCACGGGAATCGACAGCGCGGCCTTCACCGCGGCCACGGTGTCGTGCTCGGCCTGGCCGCTGTAGCCCTGCTCGCGCGTGCGGCCGTGCACCGTGACCATCGCCACGCCAGCGCTCTCGGCGGCGCGCGCCAGGCGCAGCGCATTGCGCTCGGTGTCGCACCAGCCGGTGCGCATCTTCAGCGTCACCGGCACGCCGCGCGGTGCGCAGGCGGCCACCACGGCCTCGATGATCTGCAGTGCCAGCGGCTCCTCGCGCATCAGCGCCGAGCCGGCCCACTTGTTGCACACCTTCTTGGCGGGGCAGCCCATGTTGATGTCGATGATCTGCGCGCCGCGGTCGATGTTGTAGGCGGCGGCCTCGGCCATCATCGGCGCATCGGTGCCGGCGATCTGCACCGCGATCGGACCGGGCTCGCCGGTGTGGTCGGCGCGGCGCGAGGTCTTCAGCGACTGCCACAGGTCCTTGCGCGAGGTGACCATCTCGCTGACCGCATAGCCCGCACCCAGGCGCCGGCACAGCTGGCGAAACGGGCGGTCGGTCACCCCGGCCATCGGGGCGACGAACAGCCGGTTCGGCAGCTCATGGGGGCCGATGCGCATGGGGGAGGGTGCTGAAAAAGGAGGCAGGAGTATAGCCGCCAGGGCCTTGCCCGCCGCGCCACAATCGGCCCGATGGAGGCGTGGTTCACATCACAGCTGGCCGGGCTGATGGACTGGCTGGCGCTGCCGCAGGTCGGCCTGCCGGCGGTATTCCTGGTGGCGCTGGTGTCGGCGACGCTGCTGCCGCTGGGCTCCGAACCCGTGGTGGCTGCGCTGGTGCTGGCCGAGCCGGGTCTGTTCTGGCCGGCGGTGCTGGTGGCCACCGCGGGCAACACCCTGGGCGGCGCGATCAGCTGGTGGATGGGCTGGGGCGCCGAGCGGGCCTTCGAGCAGGTCACCCACCGCCCGCCGCGCGAGCAGCGGCTGCTCGAGGCGCTGCGCCGATTCGGCCCCAAAGCCTGCGTGATGAGTTGGCTGCCGCTGCTGGGCGATCCGCTCTGCGCGCTGGCGGGCTGGCTGCGCCTGCCCTTCTGGCCCTGCGTGGTCTGGATGGCGCTGGGCAAGTTCCTGCGCTACGTGCTGATGACCGGGGCGATCGTGGCCGGCTGGCCGCTGCTGTCGGGCTGAGACTGTCAGCGGGTGCAACCGGGGCCCGGGACCCCAGGCATGCGTCCACAATCAGGGGACCATCGGTGCCTGACCGCTGGAGGGAGTGAACACACAATGACATCCGAGACATCCGCCTACCAGGCCCTGTGCGCGGCGTTCGCGCGCATCCACCGCTACGAGCACCTGCAGGGCATCGTCAGCTGGGACCAGGCGGCCTACATGCCCCCGGCCGGCAACGAGGCGCGCGCGGCGGCGCTGGCCGAGCTGGCCGCGCTGCTGCACCGCCTGCGCACCGAACCCAAGATCGGCCACCTGCTGACCCAGGCCGAGGCCGAGCCGCTGGACGCGGTGCAGCGGGCCAACCTGCGCGAGATCCGCCGCCACTGGCTGCTGGCCACCGCCTGGCCCGAGGACCTGGTCGAGCGCCGCGCGCTGGCGGGCGCGCGCTGCGAGCACGCCTGGCGCAGCCAGCGTCCCGCCAACGACTGGACCGGCTTTGCCGCCAACCTGCGACCGGTGCTGGAGATCGCCCGCGAGGAGGCGCGGCTGCTGGCCGAACGCAGCGGCCTGGGCCTGTACGACGCGCTGATGGACCAGTACGAGCCCGGCATGCGCGCGGCCGAGGTGGCCCGCCTGTTCGGCGAGGTGCGGCGCTGGCTGCCCGGCCTGATCCAGCGCGTGGTGGCGCGACAAGCCGACGAGCCGGTCATCGAGCCGGTGGGGCCGTTCTCGGTGCCGGCCCAGCGCGGCCTGTGCGAGCAGGTGATGCGGCGCCTGGGCTTCGACTTCCAGGCCGGCCGGCTCGATGTGTCGGCCCATCCGTTTTCGGGCGGCGCGCCCGAGGACGTGCGCCTGACCACCCGCTTTGTCGAGGACAACTTCGTGCTGGCGCTGATGGGCACCATCCACGAGACCGGCCACGGCCGCTACGAGCAGGGCCTGCCGCGCGCCTGGCTGGGCCAGCCGATCGGCGCGGCCCGCTCGATGGCGCTGCATGAGAGCCAGAGCCTGTCCTTCGAGATGCAACTGGGCGGCCACCCCGGCTTCGCCCGGCTGCTGTCGCCGCTGCTGGTCGAGGCCTTCGGCGACCAGAGCGCCTTCGAGCCGCACAACCTGCACCGCCTGCTGACCCGGGTGAAGCCCGGCCTGATCCGCGTCGAGGCCGACGAGGTCACCTACCCGGCGCATGTGATCCTGCGCTTCGAGATCGAGCGCGCGCTGATCGAGGGCGAGGCCGAGGTGGACGACATCCCGGCGATGTGGGATGAGCGCATGCAGTCGCTGCTGGGCATCGACACCCGCGGCAACTACCGCGACGGCCCGATGCAGGACATCCACTGGACCGACGGCTCCTTCGGCTACTTCCCCTGCTACTCGCTGGGGGCGATGTACGCCGCGCAGTGGTTTGCCGCGATGCGGCGCGAGCTGCCCGGCCTGGACACCGCCATCGACGCCGGCGACCTGTCACCGGCGCTGGACTGGCTGGCGGCGCGCATCTGGTCGCAGGCCAGCCAGTGGCCGACCGACGAACTCGCGCAGCGCGCCAGCGGTGAGACGCTGAACCCGGCGCACTTCCGGGCGCACCTGGAGCGGCGCTATCTGCGGGACTGAGGACCCGCGCGACTGATCAGCGGCGCGACACCCAGCGCTCCAGCCGGTCCAGCGTGCGGTGGGTGCGCGCGACCAGCGCCTTGCCGCGCGGCGCCGGCGGCGAGTCGCTGGCCAGCAGCTGGCGCGGCTCGTGCAGGCGGTCCTCGTTCAGGCGCAGGCCGTGGCGCGCCAGCGTCGGACCCAGCTCGGCGGCGCGCTCGCGCAGCATCTGGCGGGTCTGCTGGAAGGCATGGCTGGCCAGGCGGCGGCGCATCGAGTAGCTGAAGGTGCCGGCATGGAACATCTCGGCGTCGCCGTGGTCGGGCTCGAAGAGCAGGATGTCGCAGTCCGGGTGGCTGCGCTCATAGCCCTTCATGCCCAGCTCCAGCCGCGAATGGATCAGCGAGCGGAAGGTCTGGCTCAGCAGCGCCGGCAGGCCGCCCTGTTCCAGCCGGGGGATGGCCCCGGCCGTGGGATGACGGCCCTTGCCCGGGTCGTGCGTGGCATCGAAGGGCACCAGCGGGTTCAGGCAGATCAGCAGGTCCAGGCCGCGCTCGAGCAGCACCGAGGCGTGAACGGTCTTCTTCAGCGCGCCGTCCACATAGTGCCGACCACCGATCTCGACCGGCGGGTACAGGCCGGGCAGCGCGGCGCTGGCGATCACCGCCTGCGAGATCGGCACCTCGTCCCAGCCGGGCTGACCGAAGGGGGCGGCGTCGCCGGTGTCCAGGTCGGTGGCCACCACCACCAGGCGCTGGCCGAGGTCACGGAAGTCATTGCTGCGGCCCGGCGCCGAGAACAGCTGGCGCAGGTGCCGCTCGAGCGGCGCGTTGTCGAAGAAGCCGTTGGGCAGCAGGCGGCCGACGTCGGACATCCAGCCGGCCAGCGAGCCGCGGCCCAGCATCCACTGCCAGGCGGCCGAGGCGGTGACCAGCGGCGCCATCGCCATGCGGCGGACGTACTCGTTCCAGGCAGGCTGGGTGAACAGGCCGGGGTCGATGACGCTCTCGTCGCCACCGACGTTCTCGATGAAGGCCGCGCACATCGCGCGCGGCGTCAGGCCGTTGGCCAGCGCTGCCGCGATGAAGGCGCCGGCCGAGACACCGACGAAGTGGTCAACCCCGGTGAAGGACAGGCCCTCGACCGAGTCTTCCAGGGCGCACAGGGCGCCGATCTCGTAGATGGCGCCGATCGGGCCGCCGCCCGCCAGGGCCAGGCCGATGCGCGGACCGCGCGGGGGGCGTCGTCGGGTGGGTCGGGCCATGCGTCAGCGTCGGGGTGGGCGCCAGGGCGCCAGCACCCCGGCAGGGACCTCAGGCCGCGGGGGCCGACTTCTTGGCCGCAGCCTTGCGCGGCGCGGCAGCCTTCTTGGCGGGGGCCGGTGCCGGCGCCGCGGCCGCTGCCTTGGCGGCAGCCTTCTTCGGCGCGGCGGCCTTGCGCGGGGCCTTGGCCGGCTTGGCGGGCTTGACGTCGCCACCCAGCTTGGCCACCGCGGCGGCCAGGGCCTCGACGCGGGCGGTCAGCTCCGCCACGTCCTTGGCGGTGGGCACGCCCAGCTTGCTCATCGCCTTGGCGGTGCGGGCCTCGAAGATCGATTCCAGCTTGTCCCAGGACGCGCCGGCCTTGTTCGTGACCTCACCGGCCATCGCGCTCATCTTGCCGGTGACCTCGCCCAGGCGCTCTTCGGCCACGGCCTGGGTCTTGCGCTGCAGGCTGACGCCTTCCTTGACCAGCGCCTCGAAGACCTTGCCGCCTTCTTCCTGGGCCTTGGCGAACGCGCCCATGCCGGCCAGCCAGATCTGCTGGGCCGAGGCCTTGACGGCGCCGGCGAGTTGGCTGTCGAGCAGGCCGGCCGGGTTGGCGGCCTTGGCCTCGGCCATCTTCTTGAGCTTCTTGACCATGGGATGTGTCCTCGCAGTGTCCGTGTGGCGTGGCTGGGTGGCCCGTCCCGAAGGCTTGGGCGCCTCGGGCGGCCACGCTGTCCCCCGAGTCATGCAGGCCAGTGTAGGCAGACGGCCTGGGGGCTTCATCCTAATCCGCTAGGGAGACCGCTCTATCCCGGGATGATCCCGGGTTTGCGCGCAAAGGCCGGGCGGGCGGGCAGCGCCACAATCGGCGCCATTCGTCGAGCACCGCAAGGAGATGGGCATGCGTTACTTCGTCACTGGCGCCACCGGGTTCATCGGCAAGCGCCTGGTCGCCGCGCTGCTGGCGCGCCGCGGCAGCACCGTGTATTTCCTGGTCCGCCCCGGCAGCGAGGGCAAGGTCCAGGGCCTGCTGGAGGCCTGGGGCGTGTCGAAGTCGCGCGCGGTGGCGGTGACCGGTGACCTGACCAGCCGCAAGCTGGGCGTGGCCGCCGACCAGATCAAGGCCCTGAAGGGCCAGATCGACGCGGTCTACCACCTGGCGGCCGTGTATGACCTGGAAGCCGATGCCGACAGCCAGGTGCGCGTCAACGTGGAAGGCACGCGCAACGTGGTCGAGTTCGCCAAGGCCATCGACGCCGGCCACCTGCACCACGTCAGCTCGATCGCCGCCGCCGGCCTGTACGAGGGCGTGTTCCGCGAGGACATGTTCGACGAGGCCGAGAACCTCGACCACCCGTACTTCAGCACCAAGCACGAGAGCGAGAAGATCGTCCGCACCGAGTGCAAGGTGCCCTGGACGGTCTACCGCCCGGCGGCGGTGGTGGGCGACTCGCGCACCGGCGAGATGGACAAGATCGACGGCCCCTACTACTTCTTCAAGCTGATCCAGCGCATGCGCCAGATCCTGCCGCCGTGGATGCCGGCGGTGGGCCTGGAGGGCGGGCGCATCAACATCGTGCCGGTGGATTTCGTGGTGGCGGCGCTGGACCACATCAGCCACTCCAAGCACGCGATCAAGGGCAAGTGCTTCCACCTGGTCGACCCGGTCGGCTACCGCGTGGGCGACGTGCTGGGCGTGTTCGCCAAGGCCGCGCACGCACCGAAGATGAACCTCTTCGTCAATGCCGCGCTGCTGGGCTTCATCCCGCGCAGCGTGAAGAAGGGCCTGATGGCGCTGGCGCCGGTGCGCCGCATCCACCGCGCGGTGATGGCCGACCTGGGCCTGCCCGAGGACATCCTGACCTTCGTCAACTACCCCACGCGCTTTGATTGCCGCGAGACGCAGGCGGCGCTCAAGGGCTCGGGCATCGAGTGTCCCAACCTGCACGATTACGCCTGGCGGCTGTGGGACTACTGGGAGCGCCACCTCGACCCCGACCTGTTCAAGGACCGCTCGCTCAAGGGCTCGGTGGCGGGCAAGGTGGTGCTGGTGACGGGCGGCTCGTCAGGCATCGGCCTGGCCGCGGCGATCAAGTTCGCCGAGGCCGGCGCGATCACCGTGATCTGTGCGCGCGACGAGATCAAGCTCAAGGAAGCCGCCGACGAGATCCGTGAGCAGGCCGGCAAGGACGCCCAGATCCACACCTTCAGTGCCGACATCGCCAACGAGGAGAGCTGCGCCGCGCTGGTGGCCTGGCTGACCGAGCAGTTCGGCGGCGTGGACGTGCTGGTCAACAACGCCGGCCGCTCGATCCGCCGGGCGATCGAATCGAGCTACGACCGCTTCCACGACTACCAGCGCACGATGGACCTGAACTACTTCGGCTGCCTGCGCGTGACCATGGGCCTGCTGCCGGGCATGGCGGCCAAGCGCAAGGGCCATGTGGTCAACATCAGCTCGATCGGCGTGCTGACCAATGCGCCGCGCTTCTCGGCCTATGTGGCCAGCAAGGCCGCGCTGGACGCCTGGACGCGCTGCGCCTCCAGCGAGTTCGCGGACGTGGGCATCACCTTCACCACCATCAACATGCCGCTGGTGCGCACGCCGATGATCGCGCCCACCAAGATCTACAACAACGTGCCCACGCTGTCGCCGGAAGAGGCCGCCGACATGGTGGCCGAGGCGGTGATCCACAAGCCGGTGCGCATCGCCACCCGCCTGGGCATCTTCGGCCAGGTGCTGCATGCGCTGGTGCCGCGCGTGGCGCAGATCGTCATGAACACCAGCTTCCGGATGTTCCCGGATTCGGAAGCGGCCAAGGGCGAGAAGGGCGGCAAGCCGCAGCTGTCGGCCGAGGCGGTGGCGCTGCAGCAGATGATGCGCGGCATCCACTTCTGAGCTGGGCCGGGGCACGCGCGGGCCGGGCGGCCCGCGCGACGCTCACTTCTTGCGGATCGCGGTGATCACGTAGGTGCCGTCGCGCTTTTCAGCCTCGAACACCACCTGGTCACCCACGGCCAGGCCTTGCAGCAGCGCCGCCGAGTTGGCCTTGTAGGCCATGGTCATGGCGGGCATGTCCAGGCTGGGGATGGCGTCGTGCTTGAGCGTCAGGCGCATTTGCGCGGCGTCGATCTTGCGGATCTCGCCGTCGGCCGCGGCCGCCAGGCCGCTGGCCAGGGCCAGGCCGGCGGTCAGCACCAGGCGGGCAATGGACGCAACAGGGCGGGGGGTGTGCATGGCAGGGGACTCCTTGTGAGCCTTCAACGGGGCGGCAGCGCTGCCGGATGACAGCGGGGACCGGTCGGGATGATGCCGCAGCCGATCCCTACAATCCCGCCATTCCCCTTTCGCCCCCCTGTCACCGCCATGACCACCACCCCGACCCCCGTCAGCGTCGACCACATCCTGCCGCGCGAGAAGGCCGAGATCCTCTCGCAGGCGCTGCCCTACATCCGCAAGTACCACGGCAAGACCCTGGTCATCAAGTACGGCGGCAACGCGATGACCGACCCGGCGCTGCAGCAGGACTTTGCCGAGGACATCGTGCTGCTCAAGCTGGTGGGCATGAACCCGGTGGTGGTGCACGGTGGCGGCCCGCAGATCGACGAGGCGCTCAACCGCCTGGGCAAGAAGGGCACCTTCATCCAGGGCATGCGCGTCACCGACGAGGAGACGATGGAAGTCGTCGAGTGGGTGCTGGGCGGCGAGGTGCAGCAGGACATCGTCGGCCTGATCAATGCCGCGGGCGGCAAGGCCGTGGGCCTGACCGGCCGCGATGGCGGCCTGATCCGTGCCAAGAAGCTGAAGATGGTCGACAAGGACGACCCCAGCAAGGAGCACGATGTCGGCCAGGTGGGCGACATCGACTCGATCGACCCCAGCGTCGTCAAGGCGCTGCAGGACGATGCCTTCATCCCGGTGATCAGCCCGATCGGCTTTGGCGAACACAACGAAAGCTACAACATCAACGCCGACGTCGTGGCGGCCAAGCTGGCCACGGTGCTGAAGGCCGAGAAGCTGCTGATGCTGACCAACATCACCGGCGTGCTCGACAAGAGCGGCCAGTTGCTGACCGACCTCACCGCGCGCCGCATCGACGAGTTGTTCGCCGACGGCACGATCAGCGGCGGCATGCTGCCCAAGATCGCCGGCGCGCTGGACGCCGCCAAGAGCGGCGTCAACGCGGTGCACATCATCGACGGCCGGGTGCCGCATGTGCTCCTGCTCGAGATCCTGACCGATCAGGCCTTCGGCACCATGATCAGAAGTCATTGAAGCCCCCAGGCTTGTCGCTGCGCGCCTTCGCCCTGTGCCATGGCTGATCGCCGCACAGTCTGGCTGTTCGACCTCGACAACACGCTGCACAACGCCGGCGCGTCGGCGTTCCGCTACTTCGACGGCGCGATGAACCGCTACATCGAGGAGCATCTGCAGGTCAGTCCTGACGAGGCCGATCGGCTGCGTGCCGACTACTGGCACCGCTACGGCTCGACGCTGCTGGGGCTGATCCGCCACCACGGCGTGCGCCCCAGCCACTTCGTGCGCCACACCCACGCCTTCCCGGGGCTGGAGCGCGAACTGGTGGGGCACCCGCATGATCTGGCGGCGCTGCGCCGCTTGACCGGGCGCAAGATCGTGCTCACCAACGCCGGACGCGACTACGCGCTGCGCGTGCTCAAGGCCCTGCGCCTGGACGGCCTGTTCGACGAGGTGATCGGCATCGAGCAGATGCGCCTGTTCGGCCAGATCCGGCCCAAGCCGGACGCCCGCATGTTCAAGGCCCTGGCCGCCCGGCTGGGGGTGCACCCGTCGCGCTGCGTGCTGGTGGAGGACACCCTGCTGCACCAGCGCTCAGCCCGGTCGGTGGGCATGCGCACGGTGTGGATGCAGCGCTGGGTCAAGCACCACGCCCACGGCCCGGAAGTCGGTGTTTACCTGCACCGCAGGCCGCCCTATGTGTGTGCAAGAATCAAAACGCTGCAACAGTTGCGCCGGCTGCCCTGATGTCTGACCTGCCCGAATCCGCCGACCCGGTCGAGACCGAGGCACCCACCGACGCGGCAGCGGCGGCGTCCGGCCGCAAGCGCCCCAAGCCGGGCGAGCGCCGTGTGCAGATCCTGCAGACCCTGGCCGCCATGCTCGAGCAGCCCGGCGCCGATCGCATCACCACCGCTGCCCTGGCCGCGAAGCTGCAGGTCAGCGAAGCGGCGCTGTACCGCCACTTCGCCAGCAAGGCGCAGATGTTCGAAGGGCTGATCGAGTTCATCGAGTCCAGCATCTTCAGCCTGATCAACCAGATCGCCGAGCGCGAGCCCGACGGCCGCCTGCAGGCCCAGCGCATCACCCAGGTGCTGCTGCAGTTTGGCGAGAAGAACCCCGGCATGACCCGCGTGATGGTGGGCGATGCGCTGGTCTTCGAGCACGAGCGCCTGACCGCGCGGATGAACCAGTTCTTCGACCGGGTCGAGGCGCAGTTGCGCCAGAGCCTGCGCCTGGACGCCCAGGCCGAAGGCTCGGCCACGCCCACGGTCGATGCCAACGGCCGCGCCTCGGCGCTGACCGCCTTCATCGTCGGGCGCCTGCAGCGCTATGCCCGCTCGGGTTTCCGCCGCGTGCCCACCGAGCAGCTCGACGTGGCGCTCGCGCTGCTGGCCTGACGCTGGCCTCGTCGGTTCCCGCGGGCCGACACGATCCTGTCAACTCCGCCGCCTCCAATCGGTCCATCGGCAGTGCGCTGCCATGACCCTTGGAGGACCCCATGCTGTCTCGTTCCCGCCCTCTGGCCACCTCGGCGCTGCTGGCTGTTGCCGCATCAGCGGCGCTGGCTGGCGCGCCCGCCACGCTGACCGTCAAGATCCTGTCGCTGAACGACTTCCACGGTCAACTGGAGTCGCCAGGCAGCTTCCGCGCCCGGGCCACCGACGCGGCCGTGCCGGCCGGTGGCGCCGACGTGCTGGCGGGCTATGTGGCCGCGGCCCGAGCGGCCAACCCGAACACCGTGGTGGTGTCGGCCGGTGACCTGATCGGCGCCAGCCCGCTGGTCTCGGCGCTGTTCCACGACGAGCCGACGATCGAGGTGATGAACCGCATCGGGCTGGACTTCAATGCGGTGGGCAACCACGAGTTCGACGACGGCAAGGTCGAGCTGCGGCGCATGCAGCGCGGCGGCTGTCATCCGACCGACACCGTCAACAGCTGCCGCGGCGCCGAGGTCGGCACGCCGGTGCCCTTCGAGGGCGCACGCTTCGGCTTCCTGGCCGCCAACGTGGTGCAGCGGCGCAACGGCGAGACGCTGTTCCCGCCCTACGGCGTCAAGACCTTCGACGCCGACGGCCGCCCGCTGCGCATGGCCTTCATCGGCATGACGCTGAAGGAGACACCGCAGATCGTCTCGCCCGCCGGCATCAAGGGCCTGGCCTTCACTGATGAGGCGCAGGCGGTCAACGCCCTGGTGCCACGCCTGCGGGCCGCCGGCATCGAAGCCATCGTGGTGATGATCCACCAGGGCGGCGTGCAGACCGGCACCACGGCCGACATCAACGGCTGCGAAGGCGGGCTGGCGGGCTCGCCGATCAAGCCGATCGTCGCGGCCCTCGACGGCGCCGTCGATCTGGTGCTGACCGGCCACACCCACGCCGCCTACAACTGCCAGCTGCCGCTGGCCAGCGGCCGCCTGGTGCCGGTGACCAGCGCCAATGCGATCGGACGGGTGCTGACCGAGATCGATGTGACGCTGGACCGCCGCAGCGGCGATGTCACCGCGGTCAGCGCGCTCAACAAGGTGGTCGACCGCAGCAACCCGGCGATCGTGCCCAACGCGCAGGTCGCCGCGATCACCAGCGCCTACAAGGCGATCGCCGCGCCCGTGGCCAACCAGGTGATCGGGGCGATCACCCGCGACGTGCCCAACACCAAGGACGCCGCCTGCAACATGCCGGCCGGCGACCTGGTGGCCGACGCCCAACTGGCCGCCACGGCAGCGCCCGAGCTGGGCGGGGCACAGCTGGCGCTGATGAACCCCGGCGGCGTGCGCACCCCCGGCTTCCTGTACGCCGGCAGCGGGGTGGGCGAGGGTGATGGCAACGTCACCTACGGCGAGGCCTTCACCGTCCAGCCCTTCGGCAATAGCCTGGTCACGCTGACGCTGAGCTCGCAGCAGCTCAAGGACACGCTGGAGCAGCAGTTCCCGAACTGCTTCGGCCAGACCAGCTTCGCCCGCGTGCTGCTGCCCTCCAACGGCGTGCGCTACGAGTGGGACCACACCCAGGCCTGTGGTGCCAAGGTGCGCAACCTGAGCGTGCAGTTGCCGGGCGGCGCCGTGACGGTGGTCGATGCGGCGGGCACGGTGCTCGAGCCGTCGCGCGCCTGGCGCGTCACGGTGAACAACTTCCTGGCCGATGGCGGCGATGCCTTCACCGTGCTCAAGGGCGGCACCGACCGTCTGGGCGGTGGTCAGGACATCGACGCGCTGGTGAGTTACATGGCCCGGTTCAGGGCGCCGAACCCGCCCTACGACCCGGGCGCTGCCCACCTGGGCAAGCCGCGCATCGTGCGCCTGGACACCGGCACCAGCTGCCCCTGAGCCAGCCAGCCGCGCTGCGGCAGCCCACTACACTGGCGGGATGTTCGATCCCGCCAAACTGATGGGTCTGCTGGAGCGTGCCGATGCGGTGCTTCAGCGCCTCGAAGCCGTGCTGCCGCGCCCGCTGGCCGACCCCGACTGGTCGGCCTCGATCGCCTTTCGCTACCGCAAGCGCCAGGGCGCCGGCTGGCTGGAGCCGGTGCGCCATGTCGGCCTGATCCGTCTGGATGACCTGAAGGAGGTCGACACCCAGCGCGAGCGGCTGCGCCGCAACACCGCGCAGTTCGTGGCCGGCCGGCCGGCCAACAACGTGCTGCTGACCGGCGCGCGTGGCACCGGCAAGAGCTCGCTGATCCGCGCCTGCCTGCACGAGTTCGCCGACCGCGGCCTGCGCCTGATCGAGGTGGACAAGACCGACCTGATCGACCTGCCGGACATCGTCGAGCGCATCGCCGGCCGGCCCGAGCGCTTCATCATCTTCAGTGACGACCTCAGCTTCGAAGAGGGCGAAGCCGGCTACAAGGCGCTGAAATCCATCCTCGATGGCTCGGTGGCCGCCAGCACCGAGAACGTGCTGATCTACGCCACCAGCAACCGCCGCCACCTGCTGCCCGAGCGCATGGCCGACAACCTGGCGGCGCGTCACGACGAGAACGGCGAACTGCACCCCGGCGAGGCGATCGAGGAAAAGATCTCGCTGTCCGAGCGCTTCGGCCTGTGGATCAGCTTCTATCCGTTCAGCCAGGACGAGTACCTGGCCATCGTGCGGCAATGGCTGGCGCACTACGGCGTGCCCGCCACCGCCTGGGACGCCGCGCGGCCGCAGGCCCTGGTGTTCGCCCTGGAGCGCGGCTCGCGCTCGGGCCGGGTGGCGCACCAGTTCGCCCGCGACTATGCGGGACGCGACCACGGCACCGATCTGCCCGCGGCCCCGTCCAGCGACGCCCCGGCCCCGGACGGCCTGGACCATGTCTGAGGCGGTGCACTCGGCCGACGGCGTGGTCCGCGCGCCGCGGGCGGCGGTGGAGGTGGCCGTCGGCGTGCTGGTGCGCCCCGACGCCAGCGGCCGCGAGCGGCAGTTCCTGCTGACCTCGCGTCCGCCGGGCAAGGTCTACGCCGGCTACTGGGAGTTCCCGGGCGGCAAGCTGGAGGCCGGCGAGAGCGTGCACCAGGCGCTGGCGCGCGAGCTGCACGAGGAGCTGGGCATCACGATCGGCGCCAGCCGGCGCTGGCACGAGCTGGTGATGGACTACGAGCACGCCCGCGTGCGCCTGCATTTCCGCCTGGTGTCGTCGTGGAGCGGCGCGCTGCAGATGCGCGAAGGCCAGGCCATGGCCTGGGAGACGCTGCCGGTGGCCAGCGTGCCGGTGCTGCCGGGCACCATTCCGGTGCTGCGCTGGTTCGCCCAGGAGTGGGGCCATGCCGGTCCCACCCACGCGGGCTGAGCCTGCGCTTCGTTACACTGCCCGCATGACTGATTGGCTGGACCGCGTGCGCTGGGACCGGGACGGGCTGGTGCCCGTGATCGCCCAGGAGGCGGCGACGGGCGATGTGCTGATGTTCGCGTGGATGAACCGCGAGGCGCTGTCGCGCACCGCGGCGCTGCGCCAGGCGGTCTATTTCAGCCGTTCGCGCCAGAAGCTGTGGCACAAGGGCGAGGAGTCGGGCCACTTCCAGGACGTGCACGAGATCCGCATCGACTGCGACCAGGACGTGGTGCTGCTGAAGATCACCCAGCGCGGCCATGAGCCCGGCATCGCCTGCCATACCGGCCGCCACAGCTGCTTCTATGAACGCCTGGAGGGCGACCGCTGGGTGGCGGTCGATCCGGTGCTGAAGGATCCGGAGACGATCTACCGATGAGTGCCAACGACAGCCTGCAGCGCCTGCACGAGGTCATCGAGAGCCGCCGCCAGGGCGACCCGGACAAGAGCTACGTCGCCCGCCTGTTCCACAAGGGCACCGACGCCATCTTGAAGAAGGTGGGCGAAGAGGCCACCGAAACCGTGATGGCGGCCAAGGACGGCGACCGCGAGAAGATCGTCTACGAGGTGGCCGACCTGTGGTTCCACTCGATGATCGCGCTGGCCCATTTCGGCCTGTCGCCGGCCGATGTGCTGCGCGAGCTGGAGCGCCGAGAGGGCCTGTCCGGCCTGGAAGAGTTTGCTGCCCGCAAGGCCCAGGCGCGCGAGCGCCAGGGCGATTGACCCCCCGCTGGAGGACCCGATGAGCGAACCCGACGCCGTGGTACTGGATGCTGAGCGCGAGGCCTCGCTGCGCAGCGTCAGCCAGATCAGCTACCTGCTGCACGCCGTGGTGGCGGTGGGGGCCGTGATCCCCAGCTTCCAGCCGGGCGTGGCGCTGCTGGTGGTGGCCTTCATCATCGACATGGTCAAGCGCGGCGAGGCCCAGGGCAGCTGGCAGGAGAGCCACTTCGCCTGGCGCATCCGCAGCGTGGTCTGGGCCGGCCTGCTCTACCTGGTCACCGCGCCGCTGTGGGTGCTGCTGATCGTGCCGGGCTGGATCGCCTGGTTCGGCATCTCGCTGTGGTTCCTCTACCGCGTGGTGCGCGGCTGGTCGGCGCTGAACGACCGCCGGCCGATGCCGCGTTGAACTTTTCCGACAACGACGCATCCCATGAGTGCTGATCCGAACTGCATCTTCTGCAAGATCGTCGCGGGCCAGATCCCCGCGAAGAAGGTTCACGAGGACGACCGGGTGGTCGTCTTCCACGACATCGCGCCCTGGGCACCGGTGCACGTGCTGATCATCCCGAAGCAGCACATCGCGTCGATGACCGAGGTGACCGACGCCGACGCCGCCCTGCTGGGCCACATGAACGTGCTGGCGCCGAGGCTGATGGCCCAGCTGGGGGTGACCGGCGGCTTCCGCCAGGTCATCAACACCGGGCGCGACGGCGGGCAGGAGGTGTTTCACCTGCACATGCATGTGATGGGCGGTCCGCGCCCATGGGCCAAAGGCTGATCCGCCAGGGTGGACAGGCGCCGGCCCTAGAATCCGTGATTCGACTTAGGAGAACTTGACATGGGATCGTTCAGCATCTGGCATTGGCTGATCGTGCTGCTCATCGTGGTGATGGTGTTCGGCACCAAGAAGCTGAAGAACATGGGCTCCGATCTGGGTTCGGCGGTCAAGGGCTTCAAGGACGGCATGAAGGGCGCCGCCGAGGGCGACCAGCAGCCGGTGCCGCCGGCGCAGCAGGTGGCCGCGCCGAGGACCGACGCCAACACCGTGGACGTCGAGACCAAGACGAAGTCCTGAGCCCCGAGCCGGCAGCCGCGCGCGCATGATCGACTTCGGTTTCGACAAGCTGGCCCTGATCGGCGCCGTGGCGCTGATCGTCATCGGGCCCGAGAAGCTGCCGCGCGTGGCCCGCACCGTGGGCCACATGGTGGGCAAGGCGCAGCGCTATGTGGCCGACGTCAAGGCCGAGGTGAACCGCTCGATCGAGCTGGAAGAGCTTCAGAAGATGAAGTCCCAGTTCGAGACGGCGGCGCGCGATGTCGAGCAGACGGTGCGCACCGAGGTGAACGACGCGGCCAGCAGCTTCGAGTCCAACTGGAGCGAGGTCACTGCCGGCCTGTCTGCGCCCAGTGACAGCAGCAGCCTGGCCGAGCCGCCACTGGCCTACCAGCCGGTGCGCAAGAACTGGCGTGTGAAGCGCAGCGCCACGCCCCAGTGGTACAAGCAGCGCGCCGGCGTGCGCACCCATGTGCAGTCGGGCGCCGCCCGCGTGCGTCGCTTCCGCCCGCGCGCCGGCTGACCGCGCCCTGAATCCCCCTTTGTGCCCGACCGCGGGCCCCTGACCCGCATGAGCAACGAACCGCGCGACGAACTCGAAGGCACCGAAGCGCCGTTCGTGTCCCACCTGATCGAGCTGCGCGACCGCCTGATCCGGGCGCTGATCGCGGTGGGCATCGCCTTCGGCGTGCTGGCGCTGTGGCCCGGCCCCAGCGGCCTCTATGACCTGCTGGCCGCGCCGCTGGTGCGCAACCTGCCGCAGGGCGCGACGATGATCGCCACCAACGTGATCTCGCCCTTCCTGGTGCCGCTGAAGATCACGCTGATGGCCGCCTTCCTGCTGGCGCTGCCGGTGGTGCTCTACCAGGTCTGGGCCTTCGTCGCGCCGGGCCTGTACAGCCACGAGAAGAAGCTGGTGCTGCCGCTGGTGGTGTCCAGCACGGTGCTGTTCTTCTCCGGCGTGGCCTTCTGCTACTTCTTCGTCTTCGGCCAGGTCTTCAAGTTCATCCAGCAGTTCGCGCCCAAGAGCATCACCGCGGCGCCGGACATCGAGGCCTACCTGGGCTTCGTGCTGACGATGTTCATCGCCTTCGGCGCCGCCTTCGAGGTGCCGGTGGTGGTGGTGGTGCTGGCGCGCATGGGCGTGGTCAGCGTCGAGAAGCTGCGCGAGTGGCGCGGCTACTTCATTGTCATCGCCTTCGTCATCGCTGCCGTCATCACGCCGCCGGATGTGGTCTCGCAACTGGCGCTGGCGATCCCGATGGTGCTGCTCTACGAGCTGGGCATCCTCGCCGCGGGCCTGTTCATCAAGCACACCCAGGCGCCCCCCGACAACGGCGCCTGAGGCCCGGGGGCCGTCAGCGCGGCGATTTCGGTCGCTGGGCGACGGTGACCGTCAGCTGCAGCGTTTCGCTGCCGCGCTGCACGCCGATCTGCGCCTGCGACTGCGGCTTCAGCTCCGACACCGCCAGCAGCAGCTGCGAGGTGCTGCGCACCGGCCGCCCGGCGATGGTGGTGACCACATCGCCCGGCCGCATGCCGGCCTGGCTGGCCGGACCGTTCTGCAGCACGCCGGTGATCAGCACGCCCTGGCTGACCGGCAGGTTGAAGCTCTGGGCGAACTCCGGGTCCAGGTCGCGCGGCTGCACGCCGATCCAGCCGCGGGTGACCTGCCCGTCGCGCACCAGGCCGTCCATCACATGCTGCGCCAGGTCGATCGGGATGGCGAAGCCGATGCCCATGCTGCCGCCCGACTGCGAGTAGATCGCCGAGTTGATGCCCACCAGGTTGCCCGCCGCATCGACCAGCGCGCCACCCGAGTTGCCGGGGTTGATGGCCGCATCGGTCTGGATGAAGTTCTCGAAGGTGGACAGGCCCAGGCCGCTGCGCCCCAGCGCACTGACGATGCCCGAGGTCACCGTCTGCCCCACGTTGAACGGGTTGCCGATCGCCAGCACCGCATCGCCCACCTGGAGTTGCTCGATCGCGCCCAGCGTCAGGCTGGGCAGGTTGTCCAGACCGATCTTCAACACCGCGATGTCGCTCTCGGGGTCGGTGCCGATCAGCTGGGCCTCGGCCTCGCGGCCGTCGGCCAGACGCACGCTCACCTGGTCGGCGCCCTCGACCACATGGTGGTTGGTTAGCAGGTAGCCGTCGCTGCTGACGATCACGCCCGAACCCAGGCCCACCTGCGGTTCGGGCTGCTGGCCGGGCTGGCCGAAGAAGAAGCGGAACCACGGGTCCTGGCTGTGCGGCTGCTGGGCCGAGCGCCGCGGCGGCGCCTTGCTGGCGGTGATGCTGACCACCGCCGGCGCGGCCCGCTTGGCCGCCTGGGTCAGCGGCTGCAGCGGTGCCGACGCGCCCGGGCTGCTCACGCCCACCGTGACCACGCCCGAGGCCGGCGGCCGCGCCATGCCCAGCACGTCGGGGGCGCCACCCAGCCACTGCGGCTTGAAGGTGCCCACGACAAACAGCACCGCCACGGCCACAGTGACGGCTTGCGAGAAAATCAGCCAGGTTCTGCGCATCGGAAGACAGGGGAAAGGACAGGCACCGTGGCCCAGCGTCGCGACATCGACAGGCACCTGCACGAGCTGCTGCAGGTCGACCGCTTCAAGGATTATGGGCCGAACGGCCTGCAGGTGGAGGGCAAGGACGAGATTGTCAAGATCGTCAGCGGCGTCACCGCGAGCCGCGCACTGATCGACGCCGCGATCGCCGAGGGCGCCGACGCGCTGCTGGTGCACCACGGCCTGTTCTGGCGTGGCCATGACGGCCGCCTGACCGGCTGGCTCAAGGCCCGCGTCGAGCGCCTGATGGCGCACGGCATCAACCTGTTCGCCTACCACCTGCCGCTGGATGCCCACCCCGAGTGGGGCAACAACGCCCAGCTGGGTCGTCAACTGGGGCTGCAGGGTGATGCCCGCTTCGGCGACCAGGACCTGGGCTGGCTGGGCGCGGCGCCGGTGGCCACGCTGGACGCGCTGGCCGAGCGCGCCCACCAGGCGCTGGGCCGGGTACCGCTGGTGCTGCCGGGCGACGGCCGGCCGCTGCAGCGCGTGGCCTGGTGCACCGGCGGCGCCCAGGGCTTCTTCGAGGCGGCGATCGCCGCCGGCGCCGATGCCTTCATCACCGGCGAGGTGTCCGAGCCCCAGGCCCACCTGGCGCGCGAGACCGGCGTGGCCTTCCTGGCCTGCGGCCACCACGCCACCGAGCGCTATGGCGCCCCGGCGCTGGGGGCCCACCTGGCCGCGCAGTTCGGACTGACGCACCGTTTCATTGACATCGACAACCCCGCCTGATGAGCCTGCCGCTGTTGCTGACCATGGGCGATCCCGTCGGGATCGGCCCCGAGATCATCGTGCGGGCCCATGCGGCCGGCGCCTTGGATGAGGTGCTTGTCGTCGGCGATCCGGCCGTGCTGGCGCGTGCCCAGGCGGCCTGCGGACTGCCGCCGGCGGCGGTGCCGGTGTGGCTGCCGCCGGGCGGGCTGGAGCCGTCGCTGGCCACGCTGCCCTGGGGCCGGGTGGACGCGCGTGCCGGCGCCGCCGCGGCGGCTTGCATCACGGCCGCCACCCGCGAGGTGCTGGCCGGCCGCGCCCGGGCGCTGGTGACCGCGCCGATCCACAAGGAAGCCCTGGCCGCTGCCGGTCTGGGTGTGCCTGGGCACACCGAGCTGCTGCAGTCACTGGCCAGCGCGCACGTGGGACGCCCGCTGCCGGTGCGCATGATGCTGGCCAATGACGAGCTGCGCGTGGTGCTGGTGACCATCCACATGGCGCTGCGGCGGGCGATCGAGGCGCTGGACACCCCCGGCATCCTGGAGACGATCGTCATCACCCACGAGGCGCTGCAGCGCTTCGGCATCGCCGCGCCGCGCATCGCGGTGGCGGGGTTGAACCCGCATGCGGGCGAGGGCGGTCTGTTCGGCGACGAGGAGATCCGGCTGATCACGCCGGCGATAGAAGCGGCGTGTGCCCGTGGGATCGATGCCCGCGGTCCGTTCGCGCCCGACACGGTGTTCATGCGCGCCCGCGACAGCGCCGCCCGGCCCGGCGAATTCGACGCCGTGGTGGCGATGACACATGACCACGGGTTGATCCCGGTCAAATACCTGGGGGTCGAGCAGGGCGTCAACCTGACGCTGGGCCTGCCGCTGGTGCGCACCAGCCCCGACCATGGCACCGCCTTCGACATCGCCGGCCGCGGGCTGGCCGATCCGGCCAGCCTGCTGGCCGCCTTGCGCATGGCCCGGCGCCTGGCGCCGGGCTGATGCGCGGGGGATCAGCGCTTCAGCGCGTCGCGGATTTCGCGCAGCAGCTGGATGTCTTCCGGCGTGGGCGGCGGCTCGGCCGGGGCCGCCGCGGCCGGGGCCTCGGCCTTCTTCAGGCGGTTGATCTGCTTGATCATGATGAAGATGATGAAGGCCAGGATCATGAAGTTCAGCGCCACGGTGATGAAGCTGCCGTAGGCGAACACCGCGCCGGCCTTCTTGGCGTCGGCCAGGTTGGTGGCCGCGGCGCCCGATAGCTGGATGAAGTAGTTGCTGAAGTCCAGACCGCCGAACAGCCAGCCGACGATGGGCATGATCAGGTCGCCGACCACCGAGTCGACGATCTTGCCGAAGGCGCCGCCGATGATGACGCCGACCGCCAGGTCGACGACATTGCCCTTCATGGCAAATTCCTTGAATTCCGAGACGAAGCTCGTGGCTCTCACTCCTGTGCTGTTGTGTGCTGCGACGCCGTCCCGGAGCGGATTCCCCGTCGGCGCGGATGCAGTGTCTCCGCACGGGGCATGAAGTCAACAACTTGCGCCAGCCTGACGTGCGCAGTTGCGCGATGACAGTCGATGCTGTTGCAGGTCCGCTAAAATGCCTGGTTGACTGAAAACACTAATCTGCGGGATTCCCCCATCCCGCCCCCAGCAGCTTCCCACATTCCAAAGGACCTCCATGAGTGACAACGCTGTGGACCAAGGCAAGCGCACCTGGCTGATCGCCACCGGTGCCGCGGGTGCCGTGGGTGGCGTGGCAACCGCCGTGCCCTTCGTCAGTACCTTCACCCCGTCCGAGCGCGCCAAGGCCGCCGGTGCCGCCGTGGAGGCCGACATCAGCGCCCTCAAGCCGGGCGAGAAGATGACCGTGGAATGGCGCGGCAAGCCGGTCTGGATCGTGCGCCGCACGCCCGAGCAGCTCGAGGGCCTGAAGAAGCTGAACGACCAGCTCGCCGACCCCGACAACCAGCGCAAGGCCTACCCGATCCCCGAGTACGCCAAGAACGAGGCGCGCTCGATCAAGCCGGAGTACCTGGTGGTGGTGGGCATCTGCTCGCACCTGGGCTGCTCGCCCTCCGACAAGTTCCAGGCGGGTGCCCAGCCCTCGCTGCCCGCCGACTGGCCGGGCGGCTTCCTGTGCCCCTGCCACGGCTCGACCTTCGACATGGCCGGCCGCGTGTTCAAGAACAAGCCCGCCCCTGACAACCTCGAAGTCCCGCCGCACATGTATCTCAGCGACTCCAAGCTGCTGATCGGCGAAGACAAGAAGGCCTGATCCGGCGTCCCCCGAACACAAGAAAGGCAACCATGGCTGCTGAATTCAAAGTCGCGCCGGCGGACGCGTCCGTCGGCGAGAAGCTGATGACCTGGGTGGACAACCGGTTCCCGGCGTCCAAGATGTACAAGGAGCACATGTCGGAGTACTACGCTCCGAAGAACTTCAACTGGTGGTACATCTTCGGCTCGCTCGCCCTGATGGTGCTGGTGATCCAGATCGTCTCCGGCATCTTCCTGGTGATGCACTACAAGCCGGATGCGGCCGTGGCCTTCGCCTCGGTCGAGTACATCATGCGCGATGTGCCCTGGGGCTGGCTGATCCGCTACATCCACTCCACCGGGGCGTCGGCGTTCTTCGTCGTCGTCTACCTGCACATGTTCCGTGGCCTGCTGTACGGCTCGTACCGCAAGCCGCGCGAACTGGTCTGGATCTTCGGCTGCGCGATCTTCCTGGCGCTGATGGCCGAGGCCTTCATGGGCTACCTGCTGCCCTGGGGCCAAATGTCCTACTGGGGCGCTCAGGTGATCGTGAACCTGTTCGCCGCCGTGCCCTTCGTCGGTCCGGACCTGGCGCTGCTGATCCGCGGCGACTACGTGGTGAGCGACGCCACGCTGAACCGCTTCTTCAGCTTCCACGTCATCGCAGTGCCGCTGGTGCTGCTGGGCCTGGTGGTGGCGCACATCATCGCGCTGCACGAGGTGGGTTCGAACAACCCGGACGGCGTCGAGATCAAGGGCCCGAACGCCCCGAAGGACGCCAACGGCCACCCGCTGGACGGCATCCCCTTCCACCCGTACTACTCGGTGCACGACATCCTGGGCGTCTGCCTGTTCCTGATCGTCTTCACCGCGATCATCTTCTTCGCGCCTGAGCTGGGTGGCTACTTCCTGGAGTACAACAACTTCATCCCCGCCGACCCGCTGAAGACCCCGCCGCACATCGCGCCGGTCTGGTACTTCACGCCCTTCTATTCGATGCTGCGCGCCACGACCGACGTGATGGTCAACGTGCTGTGCGTGATCATCGGCCTGGGCGCGCTGGGGGCGGTGCTGAAGGGCAAGTTCGCCGGCACGGCCAAGATCGCCGTGATCGTCGGCGCGCTGGTGGCCATCGGCCTGCTCAAGACCTTCGACGCCAAGTTCTGGGGCGTGGTGGTGATGGGCGGCGCGGTCATCATCCTGTTCTTCCTGCCCTGGCTGGACCACAGCCCGGCCAAGTCGATCCGCTACCGTCCGACCTGGCACCGCCACCTGTACATCGTGTTCGTGATCTTCTTCGTCGTGCTGGCCTACCTGGGCATCCAGCCGCCGTCGGACATCGGCACGCTGATCGCCCAGGTCGGCACGCTCTTCTATTTCGGCTTCTTCCTGCTGATGCCCTGGTGGAGCCAGCTCGGCACCTTCAAGAAGGTCCCCGACCGCGTGACCTTCACGCCGCACTGAACCAGGCAGGAGCACACCACATCATGATCAAGAAACTCATCGCCGGCCTGGCTGCCGCGCTGTGCCTGGTCAGCGGCGCCACCGCCAACACCGGTGGCCCCGCCTGGGACAAGTTCCCCACCGAGAAGCTGCAGAGCACCGCCTCGCTGCAGAACGGTGCCAAGCTGTTCGTCAACTACTGCCTGAACTGCCACGCGGCAGCCTTCATGCGCTACAACCGGCTGACCGACATCGGTCTGACCGAGGAGCAGATCCGCACCAACCTGCTGTTCGCGGGCGACAAGGTCGGCGACCTGATGAAGGTCTCGATGGACCCGCGCCAGGCCAAGGACTGGTTCGGTGCCACGCCGCCCGACCTGACCCTGGTGGCGCGTTCGCGCGCCGGCTCGCAAGGCACCGGTGCCGACTACCTGTACACCTACCTGCGCGGCTTCTACCGTGACGAGACCCGCCCGACCGGCTGGAACAACACCGTCTTCGCCAACGTCGGCATGCCCCACGTGCTGTGGGAACTGCAGGGCGAGCAGGTGCTGGGCGCCGACCATGCGCTGACCCTGGCCAAGCCGGGCACCATGGACGCCAAGGCCTATGACAGCGCCATCGGCGACCTGGTGGCCTACCTGCAGTGGATGGGTGAGCCCGTGCAGTTCCAGCGCACCAAGCTGGGCATGGCGGTGCTGGCCTTCCTGCTGGTGCTGACTTTCTTCGCTTATCGCCTCAACGCCGCGTTCTGGAAGGACGTCAAGTAAAGTAGGCCCTGCCGGACCGGCCGCGCGCCGGTCCCCGCGCGCAGTGGGACCCTGATGCGGGCCCACTGCGTTTTTCCGTTTTCGGCCCTGCCGAACCGCTTTTCCGTTCCGATCAAGGAGCCCGCCACCATGATGGTGCTTTACTCCGGTACCACCTGCCCCTACTCGCACCGCTGCCGCTTCGTGCTGTTCGAGAAAGGCATGGACTTCGAGATCCGCGATGTCGACCTCTTCGCCAAGCCCGAGGACATCGCGCTGATGAACCCGTACAACGAGGTGCCCATCCTCGTCGAGCGCGACCTGATCCTGTACGAGTCGCACATCATCAACGAGTACATCGACGAGCGCTTCCCGCACCCGCAGCTGATGCCGGGCGACCCGGTGGCGCGTGCCCGCGTGCGCCTGTTCCTCTTCAACTTCGAGAAGGAACTGTTCGCCAACGTCAACATCCTGGAAGGCCGGGGCATCAAGGCCACCGACAAGCAGCTCGAGAAGGCCCGCGGCCAGATCCGCGACCGCCTCACCCAGCTCGCGCCGATCTTCCTGAAGAACAAGTACATGCTGGGCGACGACTTCAGCATGCTCGACGTGGCGATCGCCCCGCTGCTGTGGCGCCTGGACTACTACGGCATCGACCTGTCGAAGAACGCCGCGCCGCTGCTGAAGTACGCCGAGCGCATCTTCTCGCGCCCGGCCTACATCGAGGCGCTGACGCCCTCCGAGAAGGTGATGCGCAAGTAATCGCCCGGCCAGAGCCACGATGACCACGACGCCGCCGCCTGCCAGCCCGGACAACCAGGGCACCTCGACCCGGCCCTACCTGATCCGGGCCTTGCACGACTGGTGCACCGACAACGGCTTCACGCCCTACGTGGCGGTGTTTGTCGATGCCTCGGTGCAGGTGCCCGCCGAGTACGTGAAGAACAACGAGATCGTGCTCAACGTCGGCTTCGAGGCCACCAGCGGCCTGAAGCTGGGCAACGACTTCATCGAGTTCAAGGCCCGCTTCGGCGGCGTCGCGCGCGAGATCGTCGTGCCGGTGGACCACGTGGTGGCCATCTATGCCCGCGAGAATGGCCAGGGCATGGCCTTCCCGATGCCCACCGCCGAGGCGGCCGCCACCGAGCCCCAGGCCCTGGTGACGCCACCCGCGGCGACGGCCCGGCCGGCCACCGGCCTGCGCCTGGCCAGTGTCGAGCCCAGCGCCGACGCCGACACGTCGCCCGACCCCGAGCCCTCCGGCCCGGCCACGCCGGGTGCCGGACGGCCCGCGCTCAAACGCGTGAAGTAGGCGCCCGCGCGCAGTCGGGCGCCTCCTAGAATGCCCACCCGATCCGCCGGCTTAGCTCAGTTGGTAGAGCAACGGTCTTGTAAACCGTAGGTCATCCGTTCGATTCGGATAGCCGGCACCATCCTGGCGGGGCGTGGAATAATGCGTGCCCCGCGGCCGAAACGGCTACGGGGCTCCCCGGCTCAGGGGCGCCCGGAGCGCACCTTGATCCGCAGGGGCAGCGGCGGGCAGCCGGCCTCGGCCAGCACCGCTTCCAGGTGGGGCAGGGCGTGGCGCATCTTGGCCGCCACGGCGGCATTGGGCACCAGCAGCGTCCAGCCCTCGTCATCGAGCGGCCCCGGCTGGACCCAGGGCCGCAAGGCCGGTGCCAGGGCGGGCAGGATCAGCGCATGCCGGCGCTGAGACTCGCGCAGCCGCTCCAGCAGTCGGCCCAGGGCCTGGTTGGCATCCAGCGCCTCGGCGATCGGCCGGGTGTGGGGCTGGTGCTTGCCGGGAAGGTTCATCGGCAAGGAGTGTAGTTCGATGCAGATCCTGATCACCGGCGAGGGCGCCTCCCGCACCCGCGCCTTCCAGCTCAGCCGGCTGCAGATCAGCTCGGCCGTGCTGGCCCTGCTGATGGCGCTGCTGCTGCTGTCGGGCACGATCTACCACTTCATCTTCCTGGCGGCGGCGCGCGAGGGCTGGCCGGTGGTCAGCCAGATCGTCAAGCTGGTGGTGCGCGACGAGTTTGCGCAGCGCGACCGCTTCATGCGCGAGAACCTGGACGCCATGGCCTCCAAGGTGGGCGACATGCAGGCGCGCATGATCCGCCTCGAAGCCATGGGGGACCGCCTGACCAATCTGGCCGGCGTCAAGCCCGATGAGCTCAGGCTGCTGCAGCCGACCGCGCCGGCCGCTTCGGCCGCACTGATGCCGGCACCGACGCCGGCACCGCGCGGCGCCGGCGGCCCCTACCTGCCGCTGGATCACCCCAGCCTGGAGGTGCTGAACGAAGCCATGTCGCAGCTGGAGCAGCGCGTCGAGCTGCATGCCGATGTCTTCACGCTGACCGAGTCGCGCCTGTTCGAGAAGCGCCTGGCCTCGCTGATGCTGCCCAGCAGCCGCCCGATCGACGCGCCGATCGGCTCGGCCTTCGGTTTCCGCGCCGACCCCTTCACCGGCCGGCCGGCGCTGCACACCGGCCAGGACTTCCAGGCCGCCCCGGGCACGCCGATCTTTTCGGCCGCCGGCGGCGTGGTCACCTCCACCGCCTGGCATCCGCAGTACGGCCAGCTGCTGGAGATTGACCATGGCAACGGCCTGTCCACGCGTTACGCCCACACCTCGAAGATCCTGGTCAACACCGGTGACATCGTCAAGCGCGGACAGCACGTGGCGCTGGTGGGCAATTCCGGCCGCTCCACCGGCCCGCACCTGCATTTCGAGGTGCTGATCGACGGCGTGCCGCAGAACCCGTCGCGTTTCCTGGCCGCCGCCGGCCCCTGAACGCGGGGGCAGCCCGGCCATGCCCGGGTGATAACATGGAACGTTTGCGACGCGCCCCTTGAACCGTGGGTGCCGCGGCCCCATCTGCGGGCGTCGCCCCGACGATTCCTCAGGCCCCTCGCCGCATGTTGCCCAAGCTTCTCACCCAGATTTTCGGCAGTCGCAACGACCGCCTGCTCAAGCAGTACCGCCGCGTTGTCGAGAAGATCAACGCCCTGGAGGGCCAGTTCTCGGCGCTGGACGACGCGGCCCTGCAGGCCATGACGCCCCAGCTGCGCGAGCGCCTGGCTCAGGGCGCCACGCTGGACGACCTGCTGCCCGAGGCCTTCGCCACGGTGCGCGAGGCCGGCAAGCGCACGCTGAAGATGCGCCACTTCGATGTGCAGCTGCTGGGCGGCATGACGCTGCACAACGGCAAGATCGCCGAGATGCGCACCGGCGAGGGCAAGACGCTGATGGCCACGCTGCCGGTCTACCTCAATGCACTGGCCGGCAAGGGCGTGCACGTGGTGACGGTCAACGACTACCTGGCCAGCCGCGATGCCGAGTGGATGGGCCGGCTCTACAACTTCCTGGGCCTGACCGTGGGCGTCAACGTGCCCGGCATGGACCGCGCCCAGAAGCAGGCCGCCTATGGCGCCGACATCACCTACGGCACCAACAACGAGTTCGGCTTCGACTACCTGCGCGACAACATGGTCCACGAGACCGGCGACCGGGTGCAGCGCGGGCTGAACTTCGCGATCGTCGACGAGGTGGACTCCATCCTGATCGACGAGGCCCGCACGCCGCTGATCATCTCCGGCCAGGCCGAGGACCACACCGAGCTGTACGTGCGCATCAATGGCGTGGTGCCGCAGCTCAAGAAGCAGATCGGCGAGGCCGATCCGCGCACCGGCGAGGGCGTGATCGAGCCGGGCGACTTCACGGTCGACGAGAAGACCCACCAGGTCTTCCTGACCGAGGCCGGCCACGAGAACGCCGAGCGCATCCTGGCGCAGGCCGGGCTGCTGGCCGAGGGTGCCAGCCTCTACGACCCGGCCAACATCACGCTGATGCACCATGTGTACGCGGCGCTGCGGGCCCAGCACCTGTACCACCGTGACCAGCACTACGTGGTGCAGAACGGCGAGGTGGTGATCGTCGACGAATTCACCGGTCGCCTGATGACCGGCCGTCGCTGGTCCGACGGCCTGCACCAGGCGGTGGAGGCCAAGGAAGGCGTGGCCATCCAGAGCGAGAACCAGACGCTGGCCTCGATCACCTTCCAGAACTACTTCCGCATGTACGCCAAGCTCGGCGGCATGACCGGCACGGCCGACACCGAGGCTTACGAGTTCCAGGAGATCTACGGCCTGGAAACCGTGGTGATCCCGCCGAACCGGCCGACGATCCGCAAGGACGAGAACGACCTGGTCTACAAGACCGCGCGCGAGAAGTACAACGCGGTCATCGAGGACATCCGCGACTGCCACACCCGCGGCCAGCCGGTGCTGGTGGGCACCACCTCGATCGAGAATTCCGAGCTGATCTCGGGACTGCTCAACCAGGCCAAGCTGCCGCACCAGGTGCTCAACGCCAAGCAGCACGCCAAGGAGGCCGAGATCGTGGCCCAGGCGGGTCGCCCGGGCGTGATCACCATCGCCACCAACATGGCCGGTCGCGGCACCGACATCGTGCTGGGCGGCAACGTCGAGAAGCAGATCCAGTTCCTGGAGGCCGACGAGGCCGTGCCGGCGGACGAGAAGACCCGCCGCATCCAGCAGCTCAAGGACGAGTGGGCCGGCCTGCACGAGAAGGTCAAGGCCGAAGGCGGCCTGCGCATCATCGCCACCGAACGCCACGAGAGCCGCCGCATCGACAACCAGCTGCGCGGCCGCTCGGGCCGCCAGGGTGACCCGGGTGCCTCGCGCTTCTACCTGAGCCTGGACGATCCGCTGATGCGCATCTTCGCGGGCGACCGCGTGCGCTCGATCATGGACCGCCTGAAGATGCCCGAAGGCGAGGCCATCGAGGCCGGCATCGTCAGCCGCTCGATCGAGAGCGCGCAGCGCAAGGTCGAGGCGCGCAACTTCGACATCCGCAAGCAGCTGCTCGAGTACGACGACGTCTCCAACGACCAGCGCAAGGTCATCTACCAGCAGCGCAACGACATCCTCGAAGCGCCGTCGCTGGTGGCCCAGATCGCCAACCTGCGCTCGTCCACGATGACCGAGGTGGTGCGCACCTACGTGCCGCAGGAATCGGTCGAGGAACAGTGGGACCTGGCCGGCCTGGAGCAGGTGCTGAAGGACGAGTGGCAGCTCGAGGTGCCGCTGCGCCAATGGGTGGAGGACAGCGACGCCGTCACCGACGAGGAGATCGTCGAGAAGGTGGTCGGCGCGGCCGACGCCGCCTTCCAGGCCAAGCTCGACCTGGTGGGTGACGAGCAGTTCACGCCCTTCATGCGCATGGTGCTGCTGCAGTCGATCGACACCCACTGGCGCGAGCACCTGGCCGCGCTGGACTACCTGCGCCAGGGCATCCACCTGCGCGGCTATGCGCAGAAGAACCCGAAGCAGGAGTACAAGCGCGAGGCCTTCGAGCTGTTCTCGCAGCTGCTCGACGTGGTCAAGATGGAAGTCACGCGCGTGCTGATGACGGTGCGCGTGCAGACCCAGGAGCAGGTGGCCCAGGCCGCCGAGGCCATGGAAGAGCGCGCCGAGACCGTGCGCAACGTCACCTACACCCATCCCAACGAGGACGGCAGCGTCAGCGCCGAGGCCGATCCGGCCACGCTGGCCGCCGAGGTGCCGCGCGTCGGCCGCAACGACCCCTGCCCCTGCGGCAGCGGCAAGAAGTACAAGGCCTGCCACGGCCGCCTGGCCTGAGGCCGTGGCGCGCCGCATGAGGCGCGCCGCTCACTCAGTGCAGGGTCGCGGCTGAGCGGCCGCTGCCGGCCTCGTCGTCTGGCCGTGGGTGGTCAGGTCGCTGGGCCGGCTGCGATGAGGCATCCGGCAACTCGTAGCGGGTGGCCGGCCCCTTGCCGATCTGCACCAGCAGGCCGCGCCCCGCCAGCGCCACCAGGTGCTTGCTGGCGGTCGCCAGGCCCAGTCCGCTGATCGCCGCGTAATGGCGCTTCTGCAGCGCGCCGTGCTGCGCCAGATGCGCCAGCACCTTGGCGCAGCGCGCTCGGTCCAGCAGGTCCGCGGCCTGGGCCTCCCAGTGCGCGCGCCGCAGCTCCTCCTGGCTCAGCGCCCGCTCGAACACATCGCGCAGACTGTCCAGCGCCTCATCCATGTCCTCGGGGCGGCCGTGGGTGTGTGCCAGCGCCAGCGCTGACTCGCGCTCGCGCACGGCGATCGCCAGGTAGGCGCGGGCGATCTGCAGCCGCGCGCGCACCTGCTCGACCGGTGGCAGGTCCGGCATGGCCAGCCGGCGCCGCTGCTGCCGCACCGCATTCATCTCCTGGTAGTGGTCGGCAAACTCGTCGGGCAGCAGCCGGTCGGGCAGGTTGTCGGATCCCAGGGCATTGGACTTCAGCGCACTGACGGTCTCGGCCCAGCCCTGACGCTGGTCGAGCTGGCCCAGCCGCAGTGCGATGCCGGCATGGTGGTCGCCCAGGCGCTCGTCCTCGGGGTTCTGGTCGCGCGCGAAGCGGTGGAAGTAGGCCTCGGCCAGGTTGAAGTGGCACACGCTCAGGCGGCCGCTGATGCCGCCGCGCTCGTAGACCTGCATCGCGGCGTCGTAGTGCTGGATCGCCAGGTCGTACTGGGCCTTGTAGAAATGCGCGATGCCCACGTGCAGTTGCGCACCGGCCAGCACCTCGGGCTCCAGCGTCGTGTCGCGGGCGGCGTCCAGCACGCGCTGGCCGTAGTGGATCGCCCGGCCAATGTCCCGGGCCTCGGCGTAGATCAGGCTCAGGTTGTTGCAGGTGGACAGCGCCGAGCGCTGGTCGCCCAGGCGCTCGTAGATGTTCAGCGCGCGCTGCTTGTGCGCCATCGCCTTCTGCAACTGGCCGGCGCAGCGCCAGTACTCGCCCCAGACCTGCTCCACCTCGGCGCGGATCTCGTCGGGCAGCGGGTGGTCGCGGTCGAGCTCGTCCACCTGTTCCAGCAGGGGCAGCGACTTCGGGTCGTTGCGGCGCACGTGGATCCAGGCCAGGTGCACCAGCGAGCGCACCAGCTCTTCGCGCGCGCGCTCGGTGTCGGGGTCGTCGTCCTGGCCACCGGCGGCCACCCGCAGATGACGCAGCGCATCGTCATAGCAGGCCAGGGTGCGGTCGTGGTCGCGGGCCATGTGGAAACGGCCCAGCGCCGCGAAGGCCCGACCGCACAGCAGCGCCAGCCCGGTGGCGTCGGCGATGCGCAGGGCCTGCTGCAGGCAGTCGTTCTCGCGCAGCAGGTCGTGCCGGTGGCGCCACAGCGTCGCCATGTCCAGCGCCACTTCGAAAGCCACCCGCCGGTCGCGGCGGGGCAGCTCCCAGCTGTCGACCATCGCGTCGGCCTCTTCGGTGGCGGCCAGGGCCAGCGAATGCCGGCGGAAGACCTGCAGCACCAGCGCCGGGTCGTCGGCGGACAGGCTGTGCCACAGCGCGTCGGTGGCGCGCGCCTCGGCCATCGCCTGCTCGGCCTGCGCCAGGTGCCAGGGCTGGCCAGGCGCTGGCGTCGCCAGGGGCTGCTCGGCCAGTGCGCGCCAGGTGGCCTGGCGCAGGCTCAGCAGCCACTCGCCCGGGGGCTCGCGCTGCAGCAGCGCGGCGCCCAGCTGCTGGCGGCCCTTGTCCATGTAGCGGTAGAGCGTGCTGGGCACCACCGACCACAGGCCGCACAGGTTGTCGACGGCGGTCTCGTTCTCGCGGCGCCGGTAGTGCGACGGGAAGGCCGGCACCGCCAGGAAGCCATGGTGGCTGGCCAGCGCCAGCAGCGGTCGCCAGCTGGTGCTCTGCAGCCAGGCCTGCGCCGGGATGTCGGCCAGGCCCGGCTGACGGTCGGGTCGCAGCTGCGACAGTGCCCAGACCAGCACGCAGCGCAGCGCGAACAGCCGTCGCTGCGTGGGCGGCACGGCATCGCCCAGTGTGCCCAACACCGGCTGCAGCCAGCGCCGCTGCAGCCAGGCTGCCAGGCGGGGATGACGCGGCCCCAGACCTTCATGCAACTGGCCATTGCGGTGCGCCTGGAGGCCGGCATTCAGCAGCACGTCGAAGGCCCGGGACGAGAGCGTGCGCGTGGCGGGAGTCATGGCGATGGCGACGGGGCGAAGAGGAATCGTCCATCAATCGTACACGCTCGGCCGGGATCGGTGCTGCCGCCTGCGTGGCCTTGCAGGGCGGTCTCGCCTATGGTGCTGCAGGCAACGTGGCCGAGGTGCGTCCAGCATCCGCGGACATCGATTCAGGAGTACCCATGCCGTCTGACAACACCCCCCTCCCGGTGCAGGCCCAGGACCTGTGTCTGCTGGTCTACGCGCCTTTTGGCGACGACTACGCGCTCAGCCGCTATCCCGGCGACAACACCCGCTGGCGCGACCATCCGCTGCTGGCATCGCTGTCGGAGGTCGCCGCCAGCGGCGTGCCGGTGCTGGCGATGCTGGACCTGCCCGGCGAGCCGACCCGGCTGCTGCAGATCGACCCCGCGGCACCGGCCGCGCTGCGCGAAGAGATCTGCTGGAAGCTGGACATGGCGGCGGCGCCGTCGCTGTCCGGCCTGCTGCAGACCGCGCTGGCCCGCTACCCTGGCAAGCGCCTGGCGCTGTGCCTGGAAGGCCACGGCAGCGGCTACCTGCCCGCCATCGACAAGGCAGGCCTGATGCACCTGCACGAACTCGGGCGACTGGGTGACTGGCAGCGCGCCGGCCAGGAACAGGCCCCTTTCGACGCTTCCGGTCGGTCGGTGTACGAGCGCGGTGTGCCCACACTGCCGGGCGGCGGCCCGACCCTGCCAGGGGGCGGCCCGACCCTGCCGGGCGGTGGCCCCACCCTGCCAGGCGGTGGCCCCACCCTGCCGGGCGGTGGCCCCACCCTGCCGGGCGGTGGCCCCACACTGCCGGGCGGTGGCCCCACCTTGCCGGGCGGTGGCCCCACCCTGCCGGGCGGCGGCCCGACCTTGCCGGGCGGCGGCCCGACCTTGCCGGGCGGTGGTCCGACCCTGCCGGGCGGTGGTCCGACCCTGCCGGGCGGCGGCCCGACCCTGCCGGGCGGCGGCCCGACCCTGCCGGGCGGTGGCCCCACCTTGCCGGTCAGCCATGCGTCCATGCCCACCTGGGTGCTGGGCCAGGCCCTGGCGGCCGGTCTGCAGGGCAGCGGGTCCCGGTTGGCCGTGCTGCACCTGGCCAACTGCTTCAACATGTCGGTCGAGGTGCTGCACACGGTGGCGCCCTACGCCGACGCGGCCAGCGGCTACTGCAGCACCAACTACTTCTCCGGTGCCGCCTCGTACCCGGCGGTGTTTCGCCGCCTGGCCCAGGCTGGTTCCACCGCTGCAGTGACCCTGGCCGGCTGGTTCGTCGAGGAAAACCATCGCCTGCTGTCCCAGCGGGGTCGCCATCCGCTGGTCGGCGGCGCGCTGGAGTTGCGCCGCATGGCCGACGTCACGCGGGGCGTCGAGCAGCTGTCCGACGCCCTGCTGCAGGAGCTGCGCACCACCCGCCATCCGCGGCGGTCCCGCCGCCGCATCGAGTCGGCCGTGGTCAAGGCCCAGCAGTACGACACCAGTGGCGACCTGCTGCTGGAAGGGCCGGACCAACTGACCGACCTGCACAGCCTGGCCCACTGCATGGCCCGCGACCTGGAAGACTGGCCCGAGGTCCACACCGCGGCGCTGGCGCTGTGCCGTGCACTGGAGGGCATCAAGCGGGTCGGCGACATCGACTCGCCGTGGATGGACGATCGCGGCGAGATCGTCTGGGATTTCACCGATCCGCACCTGGCGATGAACATCTTTCTGCCCGACCCCACCCGCAGCGGCCAGTGGGACTGGCGCACACCCTTCTACGTCGACATCAATCCCGGGCAGGGTCCGGCGCGTCTGCAGGTCGGGGTGGTGCCTTTCCTGCAGGAGACGAACTGGGTCGAGTTCGTCCGCGAATACCACGCGGACACGGTGTTCCGCGCGATCAGCGTGCCGGGCCTGTTCACCGTGCCCACGGCCCGCCATGGCGTGCGGCCGGTCCCGGCCGACCGGCTGGTGCCCGGGCAGCGGGCAGCCCGGCAGGCGCCGGTGCCCGGCCCGATCGCCCGCCGCGTGGCGACCATGCTGGCGAAGGACGACCCGGTGGACGACTGAGCAGCGCATCTGGGGAATGGGCTCGATCGTCTATCGATCGTCCACGCCCCCGGGTCGGCAGGCCGTGGTCTGTGCGTCGTGATGTCACGCGAAGACCGGTGAAATGCCAACCATGCCGCGACGCCCACCGATGGGCAACGCGTCCAACCTGGAGAGCAACCATGGCCACCCTTCCCGACATGCTTCACGCCGAGATCCAACGCTGCCGCCGGGTTGCCGGCGATTGCGCCTCGCTGGGATCGACCGGTGCCTTTGCCAACGCCCTGCTGGAGCAGGCGCTGCGCGACGCCGAAGCGGCGCTGAGCCAGCGCGACTCCGCCGGCATCCAGCAGGCGCTGGAACGCCTGCGCCGCTACCGCGAGGTGCTGCCCGAGGCGCCCGCCCGCACGATCAGCGCTTCGACGCCGGTGCGTCGCGCCATGCCCCAGCGCACCCCGCTGACCCCGTACTGGGCAGCGCCGCGCGAGCAGTTCTTCACCTGGAAACGCGCCGCGTGATCGCCATGGCCCGCCAATCCACACTCACGATGACCGCGGTGCTCAGCCAGCGCGGTCTGGCCGACGTCCCGCCCCTGGGCCCGCTGCTGGGCGAGATGGCCGTCTGGGATCCCAGCGACGACCTGATGCGCGACCCCGCGCAGGCCTTCGAGGAGGCCGACCGCCAGGTCGTGCGCATCCTCAGCGGCATCAGCCTGCTCGGGCTGGTGCTGGTGGCGGTGGTGGCGATCGGGCAACTGGTGGCCTGACGGGCCCGCGCGGCGGATCGGAGGACGCCCAGGCGCCTCCCTACAATGCGCCTTCCCCGAAGCCACCCGCCCTGCGCCACCGCCATGCCCGTCCTGCTGACCGCTCCCCACCCCGCTGACCTCCACCCGGTGCCCGGCCTGCGCCTGGGCGTGGCCGAAGCCGGCGTGCGCAAGGCGAACCGCAAGGACCTGGTGGTGCTGGAGCTGGCCGAAGGCTCGGCCGTGGCCGGCGTCTTCACCCGGAACCGCTACTGCGCAGCGCCGGTGCAGGTCTGCCGTGAGCACCTGGCCAGCGGCTCGGCCATCCGCGCCGTGCTGATCAACACCGGCAATGCCAATGCCGGCACCGGCGCCGACGGCCTGGCGCGTGCCCGCCGCAGCTGCGACGCACTGGCCGCCCGCATGGGTCTGACGCCGCAGCAGGTGCTGCCGTTCTCCACCGGCGTGATCATGGAAACCCTGCCGGTCGAGCGCATCGAGGCCGGCCTGCCGGCCGCGCTGGCCGACCTGTCGGCGTCGAACTGGTCGCGTGCCGCCGAAGGCATCATGACCACCGACACCCTGCCCAAGGCCGCGTCGCGCCAGGTCCAGATCGGTGGCCGCACGGTCACCGTCACCGGCATCTCCAAGGGCGCCGGCATGATCCGCCCGAACATGGCGACGATGCTGGGCTTCATCGCCACCGATGCGGTGCTGGCCCCGTCGCTGCTGCAGCCCTTGGTCAAGCAGGCGGCGGATGCCTCGTTCAACCGCATCACGATCGACGGCGACACCTCCACCAACGACAGCTTCGTGCTGATCGCCACCCGCCAGGCGGGCCACGCCGAGATCACCGCGCTCGACAGCGCCGACGGCCAGATCCTGCGCGACGCGGTGTTCGCGGTGGCGCGCCAGCTGGCCCAGGCCATCGTGCGCGACGGCGAAGGCGCCACCAAGTTCATCACGGTGCAGATCGACGGCGGCCGCACCGAGGCCGAATGCCGCCTGGCGGCCTACGCGATCGCCCATTCGCCGCTGGTCAAGACCGCGTTCTTCGCCAGCGACCCCAACCTGGGCCGCATCCTGGCCGCGGTGGGCTACGCCGGCATTGACGACCTTGACCAGCAGCTCATCGAGATGCACCTGGACGACGTGCATGTCGTCACGCAGGGCGGCCGGCATCCGGCCTACCGCGAGGAAGACGGGCAGCGGGTGATGAAGCAGGCCGAGATCACGGTGCGCGTGCACCTGGGCCGTGGCGCGGCCAGCAGCACCGTCTGGACCTGCGACCTGTCGCACGACTACGTCAGCATCAACGCCGACTACCGCTCCTGAGCGCAGGCGTGCGGGCCGTGGCGGCGTGACGCCGCCCGGCTGGTGCCTCAGTTCGAGCCGAAGGGCCGCTGCTCCAGCTGGTGGCCTTCGATCTCGCCGCGGTACTCCACCTTGCCGCGCAGACGGGCGCGCGGGTGGATGTCGAGCAGCGCGTCGTACAGGGCGTCGCCCAGCAGCGTGGCGGTGCCGGTGATCTCGAGCGACTTGCGCGCGATCACGGTGCCGCGCACCTTGCCCTCGATCAGCACATGATCGGCCTCGATCGTGGTCGACTCGATCACGCCGGTGGCACCCACATGCACCGTGCCACCACTCTGGAAGCTGATGTCGCCCTGCAGCAGGCCGTCCACCTTCAGACCCAGGTCCTGGCGCGAGCTGAACGAGCCTTCGAAGACGGCCCCTTCAGCGATCAGGCTGGAAATCGCATTGAGCTGCTCGACGGGCACAAGGCGCGCCGGAGCGCGGGTGGCATCTGGGCTGTTCACATCTACTCCTGAGCGTCGGCCGCGGAGGCCGCTTCTGCTGATCGCGATGGTAACCGACGGTGACGAGACTGCGGTTGGGCGGCCAGGGACTCGTCATCCAGGCGCAACTGCAGCGGCGCACTGGCGGCCGGCGGCGCGATGGGCACGGCTGGCGCAGCGACCGATGCCACCGGCGTGGGCCTGACCGCAGGCGTGACCGTCGTCCGGGCGGGCGGGGCCGCGCCGTCCGCACCGGCCGCCCGCAGCCACCACCAGGCGGCCAGCGAGGCCAGCAGCAGCGGCGGCCCCAGGTAGACCAGCGCCTTGCCCAGCAGGAACACGCTCCAGCGCCAGGCCAGGCGGCGCCGGGCCACCCAGGTGTTGCGCCGCTGCGAACGTTGGAGCGCGGAGCGCAGCAGCTCCTGGCTGGTGGCGACCGTGGTCGCCTCAGCCCTGCTTCGGGACATCGGTGCGCACGCGCTCCAGCTGCGCGTTCAGGTCGGCGCCGTTGACCTGCAGGTGGGTGTAGCGGATGCGGCCGGAGACGCTGGCCGATTCGTGCAGCGTGACCCGGCCGCCCGAGGCATCGAGCAGGCCCACGGCCTGACCCATCACCGCGATGTTGGGCGCGCAGATGTCGCCGACCACGGTGCCGGTCTCGGTGATCGTCACATGGCCGTCGGGCGACTGTTCGAGCCGCAGGTCGCCCTGCACCTCGCCGGCCACGGTGATCGAGCCGACGATGCGCGCCGCGCCGGTGAAGGACAGGCCCGAGGCCAGCGTGGAGTGGCGGGCCGACAACTCGGCGCCGGGCAGGGCCTGCACCGCGGGCTGCAGCGTGGGCACGCGGTCGACGTCGGGCATGGTCTGGCCCAGCGCGATCGCGGGGACCTCGGCAGCCGGCTGGCCGTTGTCGTCGGGGGAGGGCAGGGCAGTGGTGTCGTCCATGGCTCAGGCGGTGTCGTCGAGCACCGGCAGCGCGGACTCGCCGCGCAGGGTGCGAAAGGGCCCCTGCAGCGTCGCGCCATCATACATACGCAGGCGCGTGGCCAGCAGCGTGCCGGTGGACACGCCGCTGCTGGCCACGTAGACGGTGCCCTGGCACTCGATCACGGTGTCGGGGTCGGCATCCGGCACGTCGGCACCGGCACGGCCCAGCAGGTACAGATCGCCCAGCACGCGGAAGCGGCCGCGGATCACACCGCCGGGCCACACCACCAGCCGCCCGACGATCTCGCCCTGACCGCCCAGTTCGCCCTGCAGCATCAGGCCGCCGGCATAGCGCACTCGGCCATCGAGCACGCTGCCCTCGGCCAGACGGTTCACGATGCCCAGGCGCACCGGGTCGATCACCAGCGTGTCGTGGTTGGCCGCGGGCAGATCGTCCTTCACTGTGGATTCCTTGGTTGCGTCACGCTCAGACCCGCCACCACCAGGCGCAGGCGGCCACCAGACCGGCACTCCAGACCAGCCAGGCCACCAGCAACAGCCCGATGCGCCAGCGTGCCAGACGCGGCAGGGACACGGGCCGTCCCACCAGCACCTCGCCCGGCTCGGCGGCCCAGGCGCTGCGCGCCGCCAGCAGCGTCAGCTCCAGCCCGGCGCGACTGCCTTCGACCAGCACACCGCGCGAGGGCTGGCGCACCAGCCCGACGCTGGGGCCCAGCGTCACCTGGCGCGTCGGGCCGACGATCTGCTCGGTGAAGTACTGGTCGATCGACTGCTCGTCGTGCATGGCCGTGGATTATCGCCTGCTAGCATCGCCCGGCCCCTGACGCCCGCACTTCCGGAGACCGCCCCCGTTGTACCGCCTGCGCCCCGACGACCTGTTGCGTGACCCCGCCTACCGGCGCCTGTGGGTGTCGGTGCTGTGCGGCTCGCTGGGCGGTCAGATCACGCTGCTGGCGCTGCCGCTGTCGGCCGCGGTGCTGCTGCACGCCAGCCCGACGCAGATGGGCTGGCTGACGGCGCTGGAGCTGCTGCCCTTCGTGCTGTTCTCGCTGCCCTCGGGCGTGTGGCTGGACCGCGTGCGCAAGCTGCCGGTGTATGTCGCGGGTGAGCTGTCGCTGGCCTTGGCGGTGGGCTCGGTGCCGCTGGCCTGGGCGATGGGCTGGCTGTCGATGAACTGGCTGTATGGCGTGGCCTTCGTCGTCGGCATGGTCAACGTCAGTGCCGGCACCGCCGCACAGATCGTGCTGACCCAGGTGGTGCCGCGCCAGCGCCTGGTCGAGGCCCACGCCAAGAACGCGCTGGCCAGCTCGGGCGCCGAGGTGGTCGGCCCCGGCCTGGCAGGCCTGCTGATCCGCGCGGTGGGCGCGCCGCTGGCGCTGCTGGCCGATGCCGTGCTGCTGACGTTCTCGGCCGGCGTGCTCAAGGGTCTGCGCGTCACCGAGCACCGCGACGGCGATGCCCGCCGCGGCTTCCTGCACGAACTGCTCGAGGGCCTGCGCTTCGTGCGCTCGCAAGCGCTGCTGGTGTCGCTGGCGGCCTGCGTGGCCACCTGGCAGATGTGCTACCACTCGGCGCTGGTGGTGCAGATCCTGCACGCCACGCGCACGCTGGGTCTGGACGAGCGCCAGGTGGGCCTGTGCTACATCGCGCTGGGCGTGGGCACGGTCACTGCCAGCCTGCGCGGCGACCGCCTGAGCCGGCGCATCGGCCCCGGTCCCAGCCTGGTCGTCGGCTTCGCGATCACTTCGATGGGCTGGGGGGCCGTGGCACTGGCGCCTACGGGCGCGTGGGGCGTGGCGGCCTTCGCGTGGATGCTGATGTGCTTCGGGGCCGGCGCGGTGATCCTGTTCATCAACTTCATCTCGCTGCGCCAGGCGGCCACGCCCGAGCCGCTGCTGGGGCGCATGACCAGCACCATGCGCTGGCTGATTCTGCTGCCCGCCGGACCCGGCGCGCTGTGGGGCGGCTGGCTGGGTGAGCATGTGGGTCTGCGCGCCTCGCTGGCCAGCGCAGCCATTGGCAGCGCGCTGCTGGCCCTGCTGGCCTGGCGGCTGCCGGCGATCCGCGGCGCCCGGCAACTGCCCACGCCGGCTCAGGCCACGTAGTCCAGCGCGAACAGCGTGCCGCGGCCGAGCGCGCCGCCGGCACCGGTGCAGCCCACCACGCTGCCGTCAGCGGCGATGCCGGGCGCGCCCTCGGGGCTGTAGCCGCAGGGGTCGTCCTCGCTGAAGCGGTGCACCACGGCGTAGCTGCCGTCGGGCGCGATGCGGTAGAGCGTGCCGCGCGGCATGGCCAGGTCGCCGCCGCCATTGGTCAGGCCCCACAGCGAGCCATCGGGATGGCGGGCCAGGCCGCCGCTGGGGTAGGCGCCGTCCTCGCCGCCGGTGAAGGCATGCACCACCTGCAGCGCGCCGCGGCGTGGGTGGCAGCGCCAGACCTGGCCTTGGTGGCGCGCCCGGTCGGCGCTGAGCACGCCCCAGACCCACCCATCGTCAGCCAGCACCAGTTCGCCCCGCGGCCCGCCGCTGGACCAGGTGTGCAGCACCTGCAGCGCGCCGCTGCGGACGTCCATACGGTAGAGCGCGCCACCCCGTTCGAGCGGCTCGCTGGTGGTGCCCACGAGCGCGCCGCCGGGCACCGACAACGGGCCCGAGATCACCGCCCCCAGGCCCTCGGCGCGCGGCGAGGCGATCACCCGGGCGCGCCAGGGCTGCTCGATCGGCGTGCGGTAGATTGCGTTGTCCGCGCGGTCACGCCGCAGCCCGGCGATGCCGTACAGGTGGTCGCCCAGCACCGCCAGGCGCCCCTGGAACTGGCCCGGGCCCTGGGACCGGCCGGCGCCCGGCTCCCAGCTCTGCGGCCCATCGGCCGCGGTGTGGCGCAGCAGGGTGCCCAGGCGCTGGCGGCCGCCGAACATCGTGCAGGCCCACAGCGCGCCCTGGCCGTCGAAGGCCGGCTCACCCGACGGGCCGAAGCCATTCGTGTCGCTGTAGCGCATGGCCACCAGCTCGCTGTAGTCGCCGTCCAGAGCCAGCCGGTAGACCTGGCCCAGGCTGCCCGAGCCGCCATGCATGAAGCAGCCGTACAGCGCGCCATCGGGGCCAGTGACCGGCGCACCCTGCGGCGTCGAACCATCGCCCGCACCGAGCACGTGCAGCACACGGGGGCCCATGCGGCCGGGCCGGGCCGCGCGGGCGGGCACGACCAGCGCGCTGGCGCTGCTCCAGGCGAGGAAGTCGCGACGGTGGATCGCAGTGGTCATGACGGGCTCCAGACGGGGCGGGATGAGGAGCCGCAGCGTGGGCCCATCAGCCCCTGAGTCCCATCCCTAGTGCCCTGTCCGCGCTAGGGGAGCGGGTTCAGCCGGCGTTCGCGTCGAAGCGGTCCACCGCGTCGGTGATCAGCCCGTCCACGCCGACGCTCAGCAGGCGCTGCGCCTGCGCCGGCTCGTTGACCGTGTAGCACAGCGCGCGCATCCCGGCGGCATGCAGCCGCTCGCACAGCGCGCCATCCATCAGGCGGAAGTTGGTGATCACCGCCACGCAGCCCAGCTGCTGCGCCACCGCCCACCAGCCCGGCCAGTCGGTGTCCACCAGCAGCGCCCGCGGCAGTTCGGGGGCGGCATCCCGCGCGCCAGCCAGCGCCTCGGGACGGAAGGAACTGAGCAGCGGCACGCGCGTGCGCCCGGCCCAGCGGTGCGCCACCTCGGCGGCCACCAGGCGGCCGGTGCGTTCCTCATCACCAGGCGTGGGCTTGATCTCCAGATCGAGGTCGAAGTCGTTGCGCTGCAGCCAGGTGGCGATGGCCGCCAGCGTGGCCGGCGGTTCGCCGGCGAAGGCGGCGCTGTGCCAGCCGCCGGCATCCAGCTGCGACAGCGCCGACCAGGGCAGATCCGCCGCACGGCCCTGGCCGTTGGTGGTGCGCTCCAGCGTGGCGTCGTGCAGCAGGAAGGCGACGTCGTCGCCCGAGAGCTTGACGTCGCACTCGAAGGCCCGGTAGCCGTGGCGCGCGCCTTCGCGGAACGCGGCCAGCGTGTTCTCGGGCGCCAGCTTCCCGGCGCCGCGGTGGGCGATCCAGCGCGGCAGCGGCCAGTCGCCGGTCATGCGGCGTCCACCCGCTGGCGGCTGCCGGGGTCGAACCAGTGCAGGTGCGCGGCGTCGGCCGACACGCCGAGGGTCTGGCCCGCCTGCGGCGCCGGCAGCGTGCTGTCGATGCGCAGCGTGAAGCCCTGGCCCAGCACCTGGCCGTGCACCAGGCGCTCGGCGCCCAGCATCTCCACGGTCTGCACCTGCATCGGCCAGCCGGCCGGGTCGATCCGGGCATGCTCGGGGCGCAGGCCCAGCACCAGTGCGCCGGCGCGCGGCGCGGCCGCCGGCAGCGCCACGGATTGGCCCTGGTGCGAGAAGGCTGGGCCGGCGGCTTCACCGTCCAGCAGGTTCATCGGCGGCGAGCCGATGAAGCCGGCGACGAAGGTGCTGGCCGGGCGGCTGTAGACCGCCTCGGGCGTGCCGAACTGCTCCATGCGCCCGCCGTTCATCACGATCATGCGCTGCGCCAGCGTCATCGCCTCGACCTGGTCATGGGTGACGAACAGGCTGGTGATGCCCAGCTCGCGGTGCAGCTTCTGGATCTCCAGCCGGGTCTGGGCGCGCAGCTTGGCGTCGAGGTTGGACAGCGGCTCGTCGAACAGGAAGACCTGCGGCTGGCGCACGATCGCGCGGCCCATGGCCACACGCTGGCGCTGGCCGCCAGACAACTCGCGCGGCCGGCGCTCCAGCAGGTGGCCCAGTTCCAGGATGCCGGCGGCCTTGCGCACCCGCTCGTCGATCTCGGTCTTGGGCCGGCCGGCGATCTTCAGGCCGTAGGCCATGTTGTCGTAGACGCTCATGTGCGGGTAGAGCGCGTAGTTCTGGAAGACCATCGCGATGTCGCGCTGCGAGGGCTCGAGCTGGTTGACCACCCGTGCGCCGATCGCGATCTCGCCGCCGGTGATCTCCTCCAGCCCGGCCACCATGCGCAGCAGCGTGCTCTTGCCGCAGCCCGAGGGGCCGACGATGACGATGAACTCGCCGTCGGCAATCTCGGCGTCCAGCCCGTGGATCACCTTGTTGAGCTTGGCGCCATGGCCATAGGCCTTCTCGACGCGGCGCAGGGAAATGCTTGCCATGGCTTATTTCTCGGAGTCGACCAGGCCCTTGACGAACCATTTCTGCATGAAGATCACCACCAGCGCCGGCGGCAGCATCGCCAGCATCGCCGTGGCCATCACCACGTTCCACTCGGTGTAGGCCTCGCCGGCGATCAGGCGCTTGATGCCCATGACGATCGGGTACATGCCCTCGTCGGTGGTCACCAGCAGCGGCCACAGGTACTGGTTCCAGCCGTAGATGAACTGGATCACGAACAGCGCCGCGATGCTGGTGGTCGACAGCGGCAGCAGCACGTCCTTGAAGAAGCGCAGCGGGCCGGCGCCGTCGATGCGCGCGGCCTCCACCAGTTCGTCGGGCACGGTCAGGAAGAACTGGCGGAACAGGAAGGTGGCAGTGGCGCTGGCGATCAGCGGCACGGTCAGACCGGCATAGCTGTTGAGCATGCCCAGCTGCGACACCACCTCATAGGTGGGCCCGATGCGCACCTCCACCGGCAGCATCAGCGTGACGAAGATCATCCAGAACACCAGCCCCCGCAGCGGGAAGCGGAAGTAGACGATGGCAAAGGCCGACAGCAGCGAGATCGCGATCTTGCCCAGCGCGATGACCAGCGCACTGACCAGGCTGATGCCCATCATCGGCAGCGCCGGCGGCACCGTGGAGCCGGCGCTGGTCTGGCCACCCAGCAGCGCCAGGCGGTAGGTCTCGAGCAGGTGGCTGCCGGGCCAGATCGACATCGGTCGGCCCTGGGCGATCTCCTCGGCGGTGTGGGTGGAGGCCACGAAGGTCAGCCACACCGGGAACACGATGACCAGCACGCCCAGCACCAGCACCAGGTGGGAGAGCAGCGTGGCGACGGGGCGTCTTTCGATCATGTCAGTACCGCCCGGCCGTTCCGAAGGTACTGACAGCCCCCTCGGGGGGTAGCGAACGAAGTGAGCTTGGGGGCTTCATGTTGTCAATACTGAACCTTGCGCTCGACGAAACGGAACTGCAGCACCGTCAGCGCCACCACCACCACCATCAGCACCACCGACTGCGCGGCCGAGCCGCCCATGTCCAGCGCCTTGAAGCCGTCGTAGTAGACCTTGTAGACCAGGATGGACGTGTCCTTGCCCGGGCCACCGCTGGTGGCCGCATCGACGATCGCGAAGGTGTCGAAGAAGGCGTAGACGATGTTCATCACCAGCAGGAAGAAGGCGGTGGGCGACAGCAGCGGGAACTGCACCGTCCAGAAGCGCCGCCACGGGCCGGCGCCGTCGATCGCTGCGGCCTCGATCAATGACTTGGGGATCGCCTGCAGCCCGGCCAGGAAGAACAGGAAGTTGTACGAGATCTGCTTCCACACCGCGGCCACCACGATCAGCGTCAGCGCATGGCCGCTGTCGAGCAGGTGGTTCCACTCGATGCCCAGCCAGCCCAGACCGTGGCTGACCACGCCCAGGCCCGGCATGAACAGGAACATCCACAGCACGCCCGCCACCGCCGGTGCCACTGCATAGGGCCAGACCAGCAGCGTGCGGTAGAAGCGCGAGCCGCGCACCACGCGGTCGGCCATCACCGCCAGCAGCAGCGACACGGCCAATCCGGTGCCCGCCACCAGCGCGGAATACAGCGCGGTCAGCTTGAACGAGTCCAGATAGGCCGGATCGCTGAACAGGCGCTCGAAATTGGCCAGGCCGACAAACTCGGTGCTGGTGCCGAAGGCATCCTGCTGCAGCACGCTCTGCCACAAGGCCTGCGCGGCAGGCCAGAAAAAGAACACCAGCACGATCGCCATCTGCGGGGCGATCAGCAGCCAGGGCAGCCAGCGGCTGCGGAAGAGGACGCGTTTTTCCATCGCAGGGGCCGCCCCGGGCGGGGGCCGGCCATTCAGGTCACTTCTGCGCCTTCTGGAAGCGCTCGAGCTGCTCGTTGCCGCGGGTGATCGCGGTGTCGAGCGCCTCCTTGGCGCCCTTCTTGCCGGCCCACACGCCTTCCAGCTCCTCGTCGATGATGGTGCGGATCTGCACGAAGTTGCCCAGGCGCACGCCGCGCGACTTGTCGGTGGTCTTGCGGATCATCTGCGTGACCGAGACGTCGGTGCCCGGGTTCTCCTTGTAGAAGCCCGACTTGTCGGTCAGCTCGAACGAGGCCTTGGTCACCGGCAGGTAGCCGGTGCGCTGGTGGCTCTTGGCGGCCACCTCGGGCTGCGACAGGTAGGCGAAGAAGGCCGCCACGCCCTTGTATTCGGCCGGCTTCTTGCCCGACATCACCCACAGGCTGGCGCCGCCGATCACGGTGTTCTGCGGCGCGCCGGGCACATCCGGGTAGTAGGGCAGGGCGCCGATGCCGTAGTCGAACTTGCCGTTGCGCTTGACGTTGCCGTACAGCGCCGAGGAGCCGGTCATCATCGCGCATTCGCCCGAAACGAAGACCGCATCGGCCTTGTTGCCGCGGCCCTTGTAGACGAACAGGCCCTGCTGGGCCATGTTGGCCAGGTTCTCGATGTGGCGGACATGCAGCGGCGTGTTGAAGGCCAACCGGGTGTCCAGGCCACCGAAGCCGTTGTTCTTGGTGGCGAACAGCGTGTTGTGCCAGGCCGAGAAGCTCTCCAGCTGGGTCCAGCTGATCCAGCTGGTGGTGTAGGGGCACTTGTGGCCGCTGGCCTTGAGCTTGGCGGCGGCCAGGGCCACCTCGGGCCAGGTGGTGGGCGGCTTGTTCGGGTCCAGGCCGGCGGCCTTGAGCGCGTCCTTGTTGTAGTGGAAGACGGGCGTGGAGCTGTTGAACGGGAAGCTCAGCATCTGGCCGTTGGGCGCGGTGTAGTAGCCGGCCACCGCGGGCACGTAGGCGCCCGGGTCGAACTTCTGGCCGGCTTCCTTCATCACCTCGGCCACCGGCTTGATCGCGCCCTTGCTGGCCATCATCGTGGCGGTGCCCACCTCGAAGACCTGCAGGATGTGCGGCGCATTGCCGGCACGGAAGGCGGCGATCGCGGCGGTCATCGACTCGTCGTAGCTGCCCTTGAAGGTGGGGACGATTTTGTAATCCTTCTGGCTGGCGTTGAAGTCCTTGGCCAGGTCGTTCACCCATTCGCCCAGGGCGCCGCCCATCGAGTGCCACCACTGGACCTCGACCTGTGCGTGCGCGGTGGTGCTAATCAGGCCGGCCACGGCCAGCAGGGCCAAACGTTGCTTCATCGGGATGTCTCCGGGAAAAAGGCGAAGGCGAGAGTCTGTCTCCCGCATGTGACAATCGCGTTGTCGCCGCTCAAGCGGTTCCTGGGCAAGCCGGAGAAACCCGGTTGCCGCTGACCGGGGGCGGCCGCGGTCCCTCTGAGCGGTGTGGTTTGCTGCACTGCGGTAGGATTCGCGCCCACGTTCCGCCGAGCCCACAGCCAGGCGCACCGTGCCCCGCCCGCCCGGCGCCCGGCCCGAGCACCTGCCCGACATGAACGCCCCGCACCCGATCGCTCCCCTGGCGCCCGTCGCCGACCGCCACGACAGCGCGCCCCGGCTGCGCGAGATCCCGTACAACTACACCTCGCTGTCCGACCGCGAGATCGTGCTGCGCCTGCTGGGCCCGCGCGCCTGGGAAGTCCTGAACCGCCTGCGCGAGGAACGCCGCACCGGCCGCTCCGCCCGCATGCTCTACGAGGTGCTGGGCGACATCTGGGTGGTGCAGCGCAACCCCTACCTGGAAGACGACCTGCTGGACAACCCGCGCCGGCGCGCGCTGTTGATCGACGCGCTGCGCCACCGCCTGGGCGAGGTCGAGAAGCGCCGCACGCCCGAGGCCGACCCGGCGCGCGACCAGGCCGTGGGCGAGCTGCTCGCCGCCGCCAGCGCGGCCGTGCAGCGTTTCGACGCGCGCTTCAATGAAGTGGCGGCGCTGCGCCAGCGCTGCCGCCGCCTGCTGGGCCGCCACACCGCCAAGGACAACGTCAAGTTCGACGGCCTGAGCCGCGTCTCGCACGTCACCGACGCCACCGACTGGCGCGTCGAATACCCCTTCGTCGTGCTGACCCCCGACACCGAAGCCGAGATGGCCCACCTGGTGGCCGCCTGTGTCGAGCTGGGCCTGACCATCGTGCCGCGCGGCGGCGGCACCGGCTACACCGGCGGCGCGGTGCCGCTGACCTGGAAGAGCGCGGTCATCAACACCGAGAAGCTCGAGCAGATGACCGAGGTCGAGCTGGTCGAGCTGCCGGGTCTGGCGCAGAAGGTGCCCACGATCTGGACCGGCGCCGGCGTGGTCACGCAGCGCGTGGCCGATGCGGCCGAGCGCGCCGGCTATGTCTTCGCGGTCGATCCCACCTCGGCCGAGGCCTCGTGCATCGGCGGCAACATCGCGATGAACGCCGGCGGCAAGAAGGCGGTGCTGTGGGGCACCGCGCTGGACAACCTGGCCAGCTGGCGGATGGTCACGCCCGAGGCCAAGTGGCTCGAGGTCACCCGCGTCGGCCACAACCTGGGCAAGATCCACGACGTCCCCACCGCCCGCTTCGAGCTGAAGTACTTCGACGCCAGCGGCAAGGTCCTGGAGCGCACCGAGACGCTGGACATCCCCGGCCGCGTGTTCCGCAAGGAAGGCCTGGGCAAGGATGTCACCGACAAGTTCCTCGCCGGCCTGCCCGGCGTGCAGAAGGAGGGCTGTGACGGCCTGATCACCAGCGCGCGCTGGGTGGTGCACCGCATGCCGGCGCACACCCGCACGGTGTGCCTGGAATTCTTCGGCAACCCCAGGGACTGCGTGCCCTCGATCGTCGAGATCAAGGACTTCATGTTCGACGAGATGAAGCGCCCGGGCGGTGCCATCCTCGCCGGCCTGGAGCATCTGGACGACCGCTACCTGAAGGCGGTGGGCTACACCACCAAGAGCAAACGCGGCGGCCTGCCCAAGATGGTGCTGGTGGGCGACATCGTCGGCGACGACGAGGATGCGGTGGCGCGCGCCACCTCGGAGGTCGTGCGCCTGGCCAACGGCCGCTCGGGCGAGGGCTTCGTGGCCGTCAGCGCCGAGTCGCGCAAGAAGTTCTGGCTCGACCGCAAGCGCACCGCGGCCATCAGCCGCCACACCAACGCCTTCAAGGTCAACGAGGACGTGGTGATCCCGCTCGAGCGCATGGGCGAGTACACGCTGGGCATCGAGCGCATCAACATCGAGCTGTCGCTGCGCAACAAGGTGGCGCTGGCTGACCAGCTCGAAGCCTTCTTCACCGGCGGCGCGCTGCCGCTGGGCAAGACCGAGGACGCGTCCGAACTGCCGGCCGCCGACCTGATCGAGGACCGCACCCAGCAGGCGCTGGCGCTGGTGCGCGACGTGCGCGCCCGCTGGCAGCACTGGATGAGCCGCCTGGACCAGGTGGACCCCAACGAAACCCGCAGCTGGTTCGACCAGTTGCAAGATGGCAGCCTGCGCGCCTCCTGGAAGCGTGAGCTGCTGCGCCCGCTGCAGACGCTGTTCTCGGGCGCCGTGTTCGCGCCGGTGATCGACGAGTGCCGCCGCATCCACCAGCAGGTGCTGCGCGGCCGGGTGTGGGTGGCGCTGCACATGCATGCCGGTGACGGCAATGTGCACACCAACATCCCGGTCAACTCCGACAACTACGAGATGCTGCAGACCGCCCATGAGGCGGTGGGCCGGATCATGGTGCTGGCGCGCAGCCTGGGCGGCGTGATCAGCGGCGAGCACGGCATCGGCATCACCAAGCTCGAGTTCCTGTCCGACGACGAGATCGCCAGCTTCGCGGCCTACAAGGCCCAGGTCGACCCGGAAGGCCGCTTCAACAAGGGCAAGCTGCTGCGCGGCGAGGCCCGCACGCGCCTGGGCGAGGATGTCCACGCGGCCGACCTGACGCACGCCTACACGCCCAGCTTCGGCCTGATGGGGCACGAGTCGCTGATCATGCAGCAGAGCGACATCGGCGACATCGCCAACTCGGTCAAGGACTGCCTGCGCTGCGGCAAGTGCAAGCCGGTGTGCTCCACCCATGTGCCGCGCGCCAACCTGCTGTACAGCCCGCGCAACAAGATCCTCGCCACCTCGCTGCTGGTCGAGGCCTTCCTCTATGAGGAGCAGACCCGCCGCGGCGTGTCGATCGCCCACTGGGGCGAGTTCGAGGACGTGGCCGACCACTGCACGGTCTGCCACAAGTGCCTCAGCCCCTGCCCGGTGAAGATCGACTTCGGCGATGTCTCGATGGCCATGCGCAACCTGCTGCGCAAGATGGGCCACAAGACCTGGCGGCCCGGCAACGCGGCGGCCATGCTGATGCTCAACGCCACCAGCCCCGAGACCATCAAGCTGGCACGCACGGCGATGGTGGGCGTGGGCATGAAGGTCCAGCGCATGGCGCACGACGTGCTCAAGCTGGCCGCGCGCAAGCAGACCTCGGCCCCGCCGGCCACGGTGGGCGCGGCGCCGCTGAAGGAACAGGTCATCCACTTCATCAACAAGAAGATGCCCGGCGGTCTGCCCAAGAAGACCGCCCGCGCGCTGCTGGATGTGGAAGACAAGAACTACGTGCCGATCATCCGCGATCCGCAGGTCACCACCGCGGACAGCGAGGCCGTCTTCTATTTCCCCGGCTGCGGCTCCGAGCGCCTGTTCAGCCAGGTGGGTCTGGCCACCCAGGCCATGCTGTGGCGCGCCGGCGTGCAGACGGTGCTGCCGCCCGGCTACCTGTGCTGCGGCTACCCGCAGCGCGGCTCGGGCCAGTTCGACGTGGCCGAGAAGATGATCACCGACAACCGGGTGCTGTTCCACCGTGTGGCCAACACGCTGAACTACCTGGACATCAAGACCGTGGTGGTCTCCTGCGGCACCTGCTATGACCAGCTGCAGGGCTACAAGTTCGAGGAGATCTTCCCCGGCTGCCGCATCGTCGACATCCACGAGTTCCTGCTCGAAAAGGGCATCACGCTGGAGGGCTCGAAGGGCGGTTTCCTCTACCACGAGCCCTGCCACAGCCCGATGAAGCAGCAGGACTCGCTGAAGACCGTGCGCGCGCTGGTCGGGCCTGCGGTGGTCAAGAGCGAGCGCTGCTGTGGCGAGTCCGGCACGCTGGGCGTGAGCCGGCCTGACATCGCCACCCAGGTGCGCTTCCGCAAGGAAGAAGAGATCCGCAAGGCCGAGGCGGCGCTGCGCGCCACCGGCAGCGTGGGCGAGCAGGACAACCTGAAGATCCTCACCAGCTGCCCCAGCTGCCTGCAGGGCCTGTCGCGCTATGGCGATGACCTGGCCAACGGCCTGCTGGAAGCCGATTACGTGGTGGTCGAGATGGCCCGCCAGCTGTTGGGCCCGACCTGGCTGGAAGACTACGTCGCCCGCGCCAACGCCGGCGGCATCGAGCGCGTGCTGGTGTGATGGCCTGCGAGCTGTGCACCCACCTGGAGACACCGGCCTGGTCGGTGGTGGCCTCCACGCCGCGTCTGCGCGTGGTGCGGGTGCAGGACGCGCCGGATTTTCCGGCCTTCTACCGCGTGATCTGGAACGCCCACGTGGCCGAGTTCAGCGACCTGTCGGCTGCCGACCGCAGCCACGCGATGGATACCGTGGTGACCGTGGAGCGCGCATTGCGCGAGCAGCTGTCGCCCACCAAGATCAACCTGGCGGCGCTGGGCAACCTGGTGCCTCACCTGCACTGGCATGTGATCGCGCGCTTCGAGCGCGACAGCCACTTCCCGCAGCCGATCTGGGGCGCGCGCCAGCGCGACAGCGACCCCGACGCGCTGGCGCGCCTCGGCCTGGCCCTGCCGGCCGTCGATGAACGCATCGCCGCGGCCCTGGCCGCACCGTGACGGAGACTTCCCCCATGTCCGCATCCCCGCTGCCCACCGCCCTGACCCTGCACCAGGCCTCGCGCGTGCTGGAAATCGCCTTCGATGACGGCGCGCAGTTCCGCATCCCGTTCGAGCTGATGCGCGTCTATTCGCCCTCGGCCGAGGTCATGGGCCACGGCCCCGGCCAGGAGACGCTGCAGACCGGCAAGCGCCAGGTCGGCATCATCGCCATCGAACCCGTCGGCCACTACGCGGTGCAGCCCAGCTTCGACGACGGCCATGACAGCGGCATCTTCACCTGGGAGTACCTGTACCGCCTGGGTGCCGAGCAGGCGGACCTGTGGTCGCGCTATGAGCAGCGCCTGCAGGAAGCCGGCGTCGACCGCGATGCGCCGATGCCGCCCAAGGCCGGCAGCGCCTGCGGCTCGCACTGAAGCAGGAGCGCACCATGTCGCAGACCCATTTCGGTTTCCAGACCGTCGACGAGACCGCCAAGGCCAGCAAGGTCAAGGGCGTCTTCGATTCGGTGGCCTCCAAGTACGACATCATGAACGACCTGATGTCGATGGGCCTGCACCGCGCCTGGAAGGCCTACACGGTGGCGGTGGCCAACCTGAAGGAAGGCGACCGGGTGCTCGACATCGCCGGCGGCACAGGCGACCTCTCGCGCGCCTTCGCCCGCAAGGTGGGCGAGCGCGGCATGGTGGTGCACACCGACATCAACGAGGCGATGCTGCGCACCGGCCGCGACCGGCTGCTCGACGAAGGCCTGGCGCTGCCCACCAACCTGTGTGACGCCGAGCAACTGCCCTACCCGGAAGCCAGCTTCGACCTGGTCAGCGTGGCCTTCGGCCTGCGCAACATGACCCACAAGGACATCGCGCTGGCCGAGATGTGCCGCGTGCTGCGCCCGGGCGGGCGGCTGCTGGTGCTGGAGTTCTCGAAGGTGGCGGCGCCGCTGCAAAAGCCCTACGACTGGTACTCGTTCAGCATCCTGCCGCGCATCGGCAGCCTGGTGGCCGGCGATGCCGACAGCTACCGCTACCTGGCCGAGTCGATCCGCATGCACCCGGACCAGGCCACGCTGAAGGCGATGATGAAGACCGCCGGCTTCGGCCATGTGGATGTGCACAACATGACCGGCGGCGTGGTGGCGCTGCACGTGGGCATCAAGTGTTGAACTAGAGCCCCCAGGCTCGCCGCGCTGCGGCTTCGCCACCCCCCGAGGGGGCTGCGCGGGCCTTGGGGCGGCCCGGCGGCCCGCGCTGTCGGCCCCCAGGCTCGCCGCACTGCGGCTTCGCCACCCCCCATGGGGGCTCCCGGGCCTTGGGAGCGGCCCGGCGGCCCGGGGCTGAGGCCCCCAGGCTAGCCGCTGAGCGGCATTGCGCCTGGCAGGCCGCGGGCAGCCGGGCGGCTGCCCCGCTCGTCAGGCGTGCTGCGTCCACAGGACGCACCACGTCCGGACTCGCCCCCCAAGGGGGCTGCGCGGGCCTTGGGCGGACCGCCTACCCGCGCGCTCAGGTGTCGGTCAGAAGACGTAGCTGACGCCGATGCTCAGCTGCGGGATCGCCTTGGTCTTTTCCACCTTGTCGCGCAGCTGCGCGGTTTCCTTGGCCACGTCGGCCTGGGCCAGCGGCGAGGCCAGCTGGCCGCGCGGCGTCACGGTGACGCTGGCGGTGCCGATCATCGCGCCCAGGTCGGCGTTGAAGCGCCAGCCGCTATCGCCCAGGCGATGGCCCCAGCCGATGCCCAGGTAGGGCGTGGTGCTGGGAAAACGCATCGCCACGGCCAGGCCGTCGGCCGCGGTCAGGGTGTAGCTGCCATCGCCCACCTTGACGGTGCGGCCGGCGCCCGAGGCATCCAGGTCCAGCTTGTAGTCATTGCTGGTCAGGCCGGCGGTGATGCGAAAGCCCGAGTCCATCGGGAACCAGTCGCCGAACACGGCGAAGCGGCCGGACTTCAGCTTGCCCTGGTAGGCAATGCCTTCCTGGGTGCTGTTGCGGCTGCGGTTGCCGGCGCTGGCCAGGTCGGCGCGCAGGGTGATCTGGTTGTTGATCGGCTGGGCCACGCCCAGCATCAGGCCGGGAGCGCCGATCGCGGTGTAGACCTCGGCAGCCTGGGCAGCGCTGGCAGCGCACAGGGCGGCGGCCACGGTCAACAGGGGCAGGATGGAACGGGACATGAAGACTCCTGGACAAAAGCGCGGCCCGGCCCGGTTGCTGCCGGGGCCGTCGGGGACATGGGTGGGCGCGCCGCCTGCCCGGCGCGCCGCCACTGTCGCCCAACCGCTGCGCCGGCGTCAATATCAAGTCGTAACCGATGTGGCCTGGGCGTAACGACTCAGGGGCATACTGCGGGTTTGTCCTTGTTCGAAGCGCCCCATGCCACGCGTCCTGCTCACCGGTGCCACCGGCTACATCGGCTCTCACACCTGGCTGGCCCTGTGGTCGGCCGGC